>CAZLFV010000036.1:21886-23978 GCA_964558915.1 uncultured Eubacteriales bacterium
CGCCAGCCGGGCGTCGCGCGCTATCTGTCGCAAGCAGAAAACGATATTTTGAACTCTTCGGCGATAGAAATCTGCTATCCGTTGATGTCCATGAACCGGCTGATCGGAATCCTGCTCATCGGGGCCAAGGAGGACGGAAAAGATTTTTCGGAGCATGAGCTTTCCTTTATTTCATCTCTCACTCCGCAGACGGGAATCGCCCTTGAAAACGCCCTGCTCTACAAAGAACAGAGAGAACGATTCCGCCGCATGTCACGGGCGGACAAACTGGCAACCATCGGAGAGCTAGCGGCCGGCGCTGCTCATGAAATCCGAAATCCCTTGACGGCCATTAAATCGTCTCTCCAGTTCCTGGAATCAAAAAGCGGCGAAGAGACGGCCAAAAAACTCCTAAACAGTGCCCTCCAGGAAACGTCGCGAATCGATGATATCCTCTCGGCCCTCCTGTCTTTTTCACGTCCCACCGAACTCAAGAAGGAGAAACACAACCTCCTTGACACCCTGGAGGAAAGCCTGGAATTGATTTCGTTTCAGGCCAAGACGCAGAAGATTCAAATTATCCGCGATTTTTCTGTGTCACGCCTATCGATACGCGGAGACAAATCCCAGCTCAAGCAGTTGTTTCTCAATATTTTTCTCAATGCTGTCCAGGCCATGCCGAACGGAGGGGAATTGAAGGCCGAAGTCTTTCTCAAGGAGGATCAGAAGGTTTTGATCGCCGTTTCAGACACCGGTGAGGGGATTCCTGAGGAAAACCTGGATAGAATCTTCGACCCGTTTTTCACGACCAAAAAAGGAGGCACCGGCTTGGGACTTTCGATTTGCTATAATATTGTGAAATCCCATAACGGCGAAATCGAAGTGAAGAGCAAGGCCCACTGCGGGACCACCGCTCTGATCGTCCTTCCCCTGATATAAAGAAGGCCGCCATGACGAATTTTAGGATCCTCATCATCGACGACGAAAAAAATATCCGGGACATCTTTTCTCTTCTTCTAAATGAAAAAGGATACGCCGTCGAAACGGCGGAGACCGGTCAGGAGGGGTTCGAAAGAGCCCAAAAGTTTTTGCCCGATATCATTCTTCTCGACATGAACCTTCCTGACATGTCGGGGCTCGACGTCTTCAGCCTCATTAAAGACGCCCTCTCGAATGTCCAGATCATCATCATTACCGCCTATGGGACCATCAAGAACGCCGTGGAAGCGACAAAGATGGGGGCCTATGACTACCTCGAAAAACCCGTGGATAACGATGAATTGCTGCTGGCCATCGGCCGCGCCCTGGAAGTCAAGAGCCTCATCCATGAGGTGGAAAGTTTGAAGTCCGAGCTTACGTCCCGCTACAGGTTTTCCAACATCATCGGGACAAGCAGCCAGATGAACTCGGTCTTTCAGCTCATGACCAAGATCGCCCAGGTCGAAGGGACGATTTTGATTACGGGGGAAAGCGGCACGGTCAAGGAATTGGTCGCCCGGGCCATCCATTTCAACAGCCCTCGAAAAGACAATCCCTTCGTGGTGGTGAACTGCGGCGCCATTCCGAAGGACCTTATCGAGTCCGAGTTTTTCGGCCATGTGAAAGGGGCGTTCACCGACGCCAAAGAAGAAAAAACAGGCAAGTTCGAGCTGGCCCACAAAGGGACCATTTTTTTGGATGAAGTCAGCGAGCTTTCCCCGGACGCCCAGGTGAAGCTCCTCCGGGCTCTGGGAGAGAGAGAAATTGTGAAGGTCGGAGGGGCCAAGACGATTCCGATCAATGTCCGCGTAATTGCGGCGACGAATAAGAATCTTGAGGACCAGGTGAAAAAGGGCTATTTCCGGGAAGATTTATATTTCCGGCTGGCCGTCCTTTCCCTTCACCTCCCGCCGCTCCGGGAAAGGAAACAGGACGTCCCGCTGCTCTGCGAGCACTTCATCAAGAAATATAACCAGGAGCTGACCAAGGAGATCAAGGGCTTTTCCGAAAAAACCCTCGACCATCTGAAAAATTATGTCTGGCCGGGCAATGTCCGGGAATTGGAGAACGTCATCTATGAATCGATGGTCCTCTGCGATACTCCCTGGATCGAAGAGGTCAACCTTCCTTTGAG
>CAZLFV010000037.1:0-23466 GCA_964558915.1 uncultured Eubacteriales bacterium
GTGCTATATTCAGGAGGAAAGTCGCCAGGAGGACAACATGGCCGAAGAAAAATTTAAAGCGGCGCCGACGATTCGCGCTCCCCGCGGCTTGGAACTCCAAACCAAGGGGTGGTCCCAGGAAGGGGCCCTGCGCATGCTGATGAACAACCTGGACCCGGAGGTGGGGGAGAAGCCACAAGAGCTTATTGTCTACGGAGGAACGGGGAAAGCCGCCCGCAACTGGGAATGTTTCTGGGCCATCGTAGAGAGCCTCAAGGCCCTCGAGAACGACGAGACACTGGTCGTGCAGTCGGGCAAGCCAGTGGCCGTTTTCAAGACGCACGAAGATGCCCCGCGAGTCCTGATCGCTAACGCTCTAATCGTCCCAAAATGGGCGACATGGGACGAGTTCCGGCGTCTCGAGGCCAAAGGGTTAACCATGTACGGCCAGATGACCGCGGGAAGCTGGATTTATATCGGCACCCAGGGCATTCTCCAGGGCACCTATGAAACTCTGGCGGCGGTGGCCAAAAGGCACTTTGACGGGACACTCAAAGGCCGGCTGACGCTATCAGCCGGGCTCGGCGGGATGGGTGGAGCCCAGCCACTGGCCGTGACCATGAATGACGGCGTCGCCATCGTCGTCGAAGTGGACAAGGCGAGGATCAAAAGGCGCCTCCACACAAAGTATGTCGATATTATGGTCGAAAACCTCGATGATGCCCTGAAGCTTGCCCAGACGGCCATGAAAAAAGGCGAGCCTCTTTCCATCGCCCTGCTTGGTAATGCCGCGGACGTCCTCCCGGAGTTCGTCCGGCGCGGGATTACGCCCGATGTCTTGACCGACCAGACCTCCGCTCACGATGAACTCAACGGCTATGTTCCTCACGGGATTCCTTACGAGGATACTCTCGAGCTGCGCCAGAAAAACCCCCAGGAGTATATTAAAAGGGCCTATGATTCGATGGCCGTCCACGTCAAGGCCATGCTCGAGCTTCAGAAGCGGGGAGCCAGAGCGTTTGACTACGGGAACAACATCCGCGGCCAGGCCCAGAAAGGCGGGGTGAAAAACGCCTTTGAAATCCCCGGGTTTGTCCAGGAATATATCCGGCCGCTTTTCTGCTACGGCAAGGGGCCGTTTCGCTGGGCCGCCCTGTCCGGCAAGCCCGAGGATATTTACGCCACAGATGACGCGGTGCTCAAGGAATTTCCGGAAGACGCGGCTCTCGCAAGGTGGATCAAGAAGGCGCAGAAGCAAGTCAAATTCCAGGGCCTGCCGGCGCGTATCTGCTGGCTGGGCTATGGCGAGCGGGCGCGTTTCGGAGCAGTCATCAATGACCTGGTCAATAGAGGCAAGATTAGCGCGCCGATTGTTATCGGCCGCGACCATCTGGATACGGGTTCTGTGGCTTCTCCCAACCGCGAGACCGAAGGCATGAGGGATGGGTCGGATGCGATCGCCGACTGGCCGATTCTCAACGCGCTGCTCAACGCGGTGAGCGGAGCGTCCTGGGTTTCGGTGCACCATGGTGGAGGAGTCGGGATCGGGCTTTCGATCCACGCTGGCATGGTGATCGTGGCCGACGGCAGGGACTCGACGGCCAAAAGGCTCGAACGGGTGCTCACCGTCGATCCGGGGCTTGGAGTTGCCAGGCACGCCGACGCCGGCTATAAAGAAGCGGTCAATTTTGCCAGAGAGAAGAACCTGAAAATCCCGATGGCGAAGGAATAAAAACGACACACTTTGTGACATTTTAACCGGCGCGTATCCGGTTGAAAATAAAGCAGAAAAAGGGGGGCCGGGGCGCAATGTGTGACATTCTCAGCGCGGCGCAGATATCTGCGTTTTGACGCGTTTTTAAGTCCTTAATTATCAGTAACTTAGTATCTTCCCGGCGGCTCTGTCTTGGCACAGAATTTGCTTAAACATCGGGCGAAAGGAGGTTCCCATGAAAAGAGCCATTGTCTTGATGCTGGCCGTCATCTTTTTCCTCGGCGCTTTTTTGTGGTTTCCCAGGGCTTCTTTTGCCCACACGGGCCATTGTTATGGCGACTGGGAGTACTGCAGGTCGCGCGCCTTCGCCAGCGACGAGGGCATTATTAGGACGACGATCCTGCTGACGGTTTGCGACATTGCTTTTGGCAGGTGTCTGCTGCTTGATTGAGAACGCTGCGGGCTCAGGGGGTTCCTCTGCCCCGAACAGGGGAGAAGAGGAACCCCTCTTTCTCTCAAGAAGAGCCGGGAGAAAAATTCGCAGCGAAAATTCTAGGGCCACATGCCGAATTTAGGAATTCAAGAACATGTCCCTGAATTTTTTTGAGGATGTGATGAAAATAAAACAACTGCTCGTCCTGTCATTTCTGGTTTTCACTTCTGTTTCCTTTTCCTTTGATAAAACAACCCGTCCGGTTCATTATTCGGCCAGAGAAGTTAATCCCGCCGCCGCGAATCCGGATATCCTTTATTTTTCCCGGCCCTGTGCCATCATTTATGACGAGAAAAGCCT
The DNA here is from genome assembly GCA_964558915.1 of uncultured Eubacteriales bacterium. Taxonomy (GTDB): domain Bacteria; phylum Acidobacteriota; class Aminicenantia; order Aminicenantales; family UBA8522; genus CAZKEW01. The sequence goes on from CAZLFV010000037.1 coordinate 2,487, forward strand.
GTTTATCCTTGATTCCGAGGAGGAGGAAATCAAAGTCTTTTCGAAAGCCGGGGTTTTTTTATATTCCTTCGGGAAAAAAGGCCAGGGGCCTGGAGAATTCCAGATGCCCTCTGATATGGACATACTGGCCGATAAAATTTTTGTGAGCGACGGCGCCAACCGGAGAGTCCAAGTCCTGGATAAAAAAGGCGCCTATCTCGGGAGTTTCAAGGTCCAATTCTGGCCGCAAGGGATCCTGGCGCTCGACACCGAGGCAATCATCCTCTGGAGCTTGCCCTCCGGATTTTTGCGCCCGGAAAAAGTCCTTCACTGCTTTGATTCGAAGGGCGGTCTCGTCTGGGAGGCTGTGGATTCCCATTTTTCAGGGGATTCGGTTTATGACACAATGCGGAATCGCGCCTTCCTCAGGAGAGCGGCAAAGGGAGGATTCTTTTTCATCCGCAGCGCGGACGACAGAGTCATCCGCCGTATGAATGAAAACGGGGCCGTCATCGAAGAGGTGAAAGTCGGAAAAAGTTATCCTTTGAAACAAATTATCCTACCGCTCCGGGGAGGCCGGAAAAAGAGGCTGGCGGTTTTTTGTTGGAACGCGGCTTCGGCCGGCGGGAAAATCTATCTCCTGATCCCTGAATTCACGGCCGAGAAAGACCTCGGGCCGGGAAAACGGATTGCGGTCATCGGCGAAGCCGGGGATATCGAGGCCTTCATCGATTGTCCTTTAGAGCTGACCAGGATTGCCGTGGACGGCGAAAAAATCTACGGGATGGACAGCGAAGCGCGGCTTCGTTTCTTCGAGGTGAAAAAGTGAGAAACAAGATGCTTTGCGGCGTCTTTATTCTTATGAGCTATTGCTGCGCCCTCTGCGGAAACGTGGTTTTTGGCGGGGAGAAGGGGAGGATTCATTTCTCCCTGGCCGAGGCGGTCAAGCGGCCGGATGGCCCGCTCCTCCTTGTGTTCTTTTCCCTGGATTGCCACGTCTGCTGGGAAGACCTGATCGAGCTGGAGTATTTCGTCGAAAAAAATAGTATTCCCATAGAATTTATAGGGGTTACAAAAAACCCTCTCGCCGAGCTTGAGGAGTTCCTGGACAAGTACTCCCTGAATTGTCCGGTTGTCTGCGACCGGCGAAAGGAACTTTACCGCAGGTTCAAGGTCAAGCTCGAGCCGGAGGTTGTCATATTGAAAAACGATGCCGTCGTCTACCAGGACAACGGTTATGAAGAGTTTTTGGCCAGGAGAGAGAAAGTCAAAAAATGTCTTCTCGAGATCGCCTCAAAATAGCCTTCTTTATCACCGCGAAAAAAGTTGTCGCGGCGAGGGTTAACGTTTTTCTTTTTTTGGGTTTTGTGATCCTCCTCGGTTATATTTGGCAGAGGGACTCGTTCTCGGTCTCTTTCAAAGCGTTCCTTTATTTTTTCCCGTATCTTTTCCTTTTTCTCTCCCAGGACATGGTCAAGGATGAGGTCGATTCCGGCTGCCTCGAAAATGTTCTTTTTCTCGACGGGAATTTCAGGGGCTACCTGGCGGCTAAAAGCTATATTCTGGCCCTTGTGGCGCTTTCATGCTCCACCGTCATTTTCCTGGTCTTTGCCGTTTTCGGGCTTGTTGCGAAGCAATTCCTGTCTATTTATATTTTGCAGTTTCTCGCCGGAATCGTGGCCGGAATTTATTATCTTTCCCTGGGCGGGCTGCTGAGCTTTTCCTTGAAGGGCGGCTCCAACGTGCTCGTCGTCATCCTGGGACAGGTCTTCCTTTTTGTCGGCCTGCTTCTCTCAGCGAGGCAAGAATCAGGGTTCCTGGACGCGCTCGATGGAGGGGCTTTTCCCGACCTCCTGTCGAAAGTTAAGTTCCTGGTTTTAGCTCTCATCTTCCCGCAAGTTGTCGTGGCGGAAAGATTCATTGTTTACGGGCTCGGGATCGGTATGCTTGGCGTTTTCTTCATGATTTTTCAGAGGGCCAGGATTAGAAGCCTCGAGCTGGAGAGAAAATGAGTGATTTTGCGGTTAGGGCGCGGAACCTCTCCAAAAAATTCGGCCGGGTGGAAGCCGTCAGGAATGCCGCTTTTTCCTTGCCCAAGAACAAGGTCACCGCATTCCTGGGGGAAAACGGTGCCGGGAAAACCACGACTCTCAAGCTGATCCTGGGATTCCTGCGTCCGGATTCAGGCAGCGTAGAGATGAACTCCGCCCGGGTTGGCTACATTCCCGAGCGGCCGGTGTTTTTCAGCTGGCTAAAAGGGATGGATATTCTCGCCGCAACAGCCCGGATGAACGGGATCGGAAGGCTGGATTGGCCCGGCCTTATTGCGCGCTTGAGCGATAAAATATCCTTCGACCCGGGCCTCCTCGGCCGGAAAGTCCAGACTTGTTCTTTGGGCAACCAGAAGAAATTTGCCTACCTTCAAAACCTGCTGCTCTTCCCGGAACTCCTTATTGTCGATGAGCCGTTCACCTCCCTTGACCCCCCTTCGATAAAAAGCGCCCGCGAGCTGTTTTTGGAGCTAAAGAGGGAAGGGGCGACCGTTTTCCTGAGCTCTCATCTTGTATCCGAGGTTGAGAAAATTTGCGACGAATTCATCATCATCAACCGCGGAAATATCATCGTCCAGGAAGATTTGAACCGTATCCAAAATGATTACGCTTTTTTCCGGCTGTCGAAGCCGCTTCAGGATAAAGACAAGTTCCGCGCCCAGTCGGCCTGGTTCCGAGAAGAAGACAACGCGGTCGTCATGCTCATAGAAAAAAGACGGCTGTGCTTTCTGCCTGATTATTTAAGAGAAAATATACTTGGCACTCCTGAAACGCCCAGCCTCGAAAAAATTTTCCTCTTTTTCATCCGCAAACCTTTTTCCGCTGTTTGACCCGTCCGCAGGCCTGTGATATTTTAATGCGGTAACAAGTGAGCCGAGGATGGTCACTGTAAGGTTCGCGCCGAGTCCAACCGGGTATTTGCACTTGGGAAGCGCCAGGACCGCGCTTTTTAACTGGCTCTATGCCCGGCACAACCGGGGCAAGTTCTTGCTCCGGATCGAGGACACGGACATGGCCAGGTCTGATGTCAGGTTTCTTGACGAGATTCTCCGGGATATGCGCTGGCTGGGAATGGACTGGGATGGAGAGCCCATCTTCCAGAGCAAGCGGTTTGATCTCTACAGGCAGAAAGCGGAGGAACTGCTCGCCGCGGGCAAGGCTTATAAAGATGGCGAGGCCGTCATTTACCGGATGGAGAAAGGCCGCACCATCGAAGTCCGGGATTTGATCCACGGCACCATCACTTTCCATACGGACGAGATCAAGGACCAGGTCATGATCAAGTCGGACGGCTCCCCGTCCTATAATTTCGCCTGCATGATTGATGATGCGGAGCTCGGGATCACCCATATTTTGAGGGGAGACGACCACATCTCCAACACGCCCAAGCAGGTCCTCTTCTACGAAGCTTTCGGCCTCACCCCACCCCAATTCGGGCACATGCCTCTGATCTTAGGCCCCGACGGAGCCAAGCTCTCCAAAAGACACGGGGGAGTCGCGGTCGAAGAATACCGGAAAGACGGGTTCCTCCCCGAAGCCCTGATGAACTACCTGATTCTTCTGGGCTGGTTCCCAGGTGAGGAGCATGAGATCCTCACTCCAGATGAGGCGGTGAAATTGTTTGATATTTCCGCCATGAGCGATGTTCAGGCCAAGTTCGACATCCAGAAGCTCCGCTGGATAAACGCCGCGCACATCATGAAAAAAGGTGCGGCTGACCTCTTGCCGCTCATCAAGGATCAGCTCCAGGCCGCCAAGGTCAACCTCTCTGGGGTGACCGACGAATTCCTCCTCAAGCTCATAGATCTCTACAAGATCCGGCTGAAAACCCTGCGGGAGTTTGTGGCCATGACGGATTGCTTTTTCCGGGATGATTTTGCCGTCGAGGAGGAAGGGAAGAAAAAATACCTGGACAAGCCAGAAAACATTGAAAACATCAGGACAGTCGCCGACCGTCTAGAAAAGCTCGAGGAATTCATGAGCACGAATATCGAATCGGTTTTCCGCGAGCTTGCCGACGAGAGGCACCTCAAGGCGGCCAGCTTGATTCATCCGGCCCGCCTGGCCATCAGCGGGAAGACGTCGGGCGCCGGGCTTTTCGAGATGATGGAGCTTCTCGGAAAACAAAAAGTCCTGATTCGTTTAAGAGGCATCACTTCATGAGCGCGCAGGAACCCAAAAAGAATTTCATCAGGGAAATCATCGAAGAGGACATCCGGAATGGGAAAAACGGCGGGAGAGTCCATACCCGCTTTCCGCCCGAGCCGAACGGATTTCTGCATATCGGCCACGCCAAGTCCATCTGCCTGAATTTCGGGCTGGCCGCCGATTACAACGGGCTTTGCAACCTGCGCTTTGATGACACCAACCCGGAGACCGAGGAGGCGGCCTACGTCGAATCGATCAAGGAGGACGTGAGGTGGCTTGGGTTCGACTGGGGCGACAGGGAATTTTATGCCTCGGATTATTTTGAAAAGCTTTACGAGTATGCCGTTGACCTGATCAAAAAAGGGAAAGCTTACGTCTGCGACCTGAACGCTGAAGAGATCAGCGACTACCGCGGCACGCTGACCGCGCCGGGCAGGGTGAGCCCGTATCGGAACCGTTCTGTAGAAGAGAACATAGACCTTTTCCGAAGGATGAGAAACGGCGAATTCCCCGACGGCTCCCGCACGCTCCGGGCTAAAATCGACATGTCCCATCCGAACCTATTGATGCGCGACCCTGTGCTTTACCGAATCCGGCGGGAGCATCATTACAGGGCTGGAGATAAGTGGTGCATCTATGCCACCTATGACTGGGCTCACGGCCAGTCCGATTCCATCGAGGGGATCACCCATTCCATTTGCACCCTTGAATTCGAAGTGCACCGGCCGCTTTATAATTGGCTGCTCGACCAGCTCGGCATCCATCATCCTCAGCAGATTGAATTTGCCCGGCTGAGCGTCAGCCACACGGTCCTGAGCAAGCGGAAGCTCCTTGAGCTCGTCAAGGAAGGCCGCGTCAGCGGCTGGGATGACCCGCGCATGCCCACGATCTCCGGGTTGAGGCGGCGCGGCTATACGCCAGAGGCTATCCGGAATTTCTGCGAGCTCATCGGCGTGGCCAAGGCGAATAGCATCGTAGATTTGGCCCTGCTCGAGGATTGTGTTCGCGAGGACCTGAACAAGCGGGCGCCGCGGGTTATGGCGGTCCTCCGTCCACTTAAAGTCGTGCTCGTCAACTACCCGGAAGGCCAGGTCGAAGAGCTCGACGCCATCAACAACCCGGAAGACCCATCCATGGGCACAAGGAAAGTCCCGTTTTCCCGCGTCCTGTACATCGAGCAGGACGATTTCATGGAGACTCCTCCGAAAAAATTCTACCGCCTTGCTCCCGGCCGCGAGGTGCGCCTCCGCTACGCCTACTTTGTCAAGTGCGTTGGTATGGTCAAGGACCCGAAAACGGGCGAGATCATCGAGCTCCATTGCGAGTATGATCCTGCAACGCGCGGCGGCGATGCGCCGGACGGCAGGCGAGTTAAAGCCACCCTCCACTGGGTGTCTGCGGAACGGGCTTGCGATTCTGAGGTGCGGCTTTATGAAACGCTCTTCACCAAGCGGGATGCCGGCGAAGTGGAAGAGGGGGCAGATTGGAAATCTAACTTAAACCCGAATTCGCTCCAGGTCCTCAAGGACTGCAAGGTGGAGCCGAGCCTGAAGTACGCTTCGCCTGGGAGCCGCTTCCAGTTCGAGAGACTTGGGTATTTCTGTGTTGATACGAAGGATTCCTCGCCGGAGAACCTAGTCTTTAACCGCACCGTGACTCTCTACGACCCCTGGGCGAACATCAGAAGGGCCGGCAAAGAGAACGAATAAATGACCAAATCATCAGAGATTACTCCGAAAAAGCTCTATTTGAGCCGCCGTGACTTTATCGCCCGTTCAGCCGCGCTGGCCAGCGCTGGGTTTCTCAACCCAAAACCGTTTGGTCCCAACCCTTCTCAACTCGAGAAAAAGCTTGAGATTGCCAAGAAAGGAGAGTTCACGGTCGCAGAAAAAGTAACCCCGTTTGAAGATGCGGCCGGGTTCACAAACTTCTATGAATTTTCCACGGGCAAGCGGGAAGTGAAAGAGCTCAGCCGCAACTTCCGAACGCGGCCCTGGACTGTGACGGTTGAGGGGCTTGTGGCCAAGCCGCAAACCATCGACGTTGACGAAATTATCCGCATGTTCCCGCTCGAAGAACGCATCTACCGCTGGCGCTGTGTCGAGGCCTGGTCCATGGTCATCCCCTGGGTCGGTTTTCCTCTCGCAGGATTGATCACGAAATGCGAGCCCACGTCGAAGGCCGCTTTTGTGGAATTCACAACTCTCTACGACCCCGAGCAAATGCCGGGACAGAAGTCGCGCATCCTGGACTGGCCCTATGTGGAGGGCCTCAGGATGGACGAAGCCATGCATCCCTTGGCGTTTATCGCGGTCGGCATGTATGGAGAAATTCTTCCCAATCAAAACGGCGCGCCGCTTCGGCTTGTCATTCCCTGGAAATACGGTTTTAAAAGCATCAAGTCCATCGTCCGGATCCGGTTCGTTGAAAAGATGCCCAGGACATCCTGGAACAGGCAGAACCCGGCTGAATATGGCTTCTATGCCAACGTGAACCCCGACGTCAGCCATCCGCGCTGGAGCCAGGCTACCGAGCGGCGCATCGGGGAGGACCGCAGGCGAAAAACACTGCTATTCAACGGCTATGGCGACGAAGTCGCAGGCCTATATTCCGGCATGGACTTAAGAAAGTTCTATTAGTTTTTTACTGAATCGTCTTCCTTGAGGCCGACTTTTTTGTAGAGTTCTCTCCGTCCGGCCTTGTCGTTTTCCATGATTTTCCTGGCGTATCTGGCCACCGCTTCTGCTTTTTGACGCGGCACAACAACGACGCCGTCTCCGTCGGCGACGATGATGTCTCCAGGAATTACCAGGACGCCGCCGCAGACAATGGGCCGGTTGACGGATTCAAGCTCGTTGCGGCCGGGCCGGATACCGCGTCCGGCCTTCTTGAGATAGAGGGGAACACGCTCGGCTGTAACCTCGTCTGTATCCCTGGCTGTGGCGCTAGTGACGACGCCGACACAGCCCAGGCCCTTCCATTCGAGGCTGTTGTAGGAGCCGATCGACCCGACATCCGCGCGAGGTGCGTCCTCGATTACGATCGCAGTACCCCTGCGGATTAACGCCATAAAAAGCTCGGCCGAGCGTTGCTCATACCAGCTCGAGGCCCACTTGTCATAAGCTTCGATAGCCATGGCTCCGGCTGGCGGGTTCTGGGTGGGGACATACCTGGCGGTGACGGCAATTCCCACGAATCGGTGAGTGAAATGCTCCGTGTCCCGCCAGAGAGCATGAATCTCCGGGTCCATGAGCCCGACGTTCTGGAGCCCCACCGCGTCCATCCCGTCCGTCACATCAGCCACCCGAAGCCCCTCGAACAGGGCCAGAATGCTCTGGTCCTCGGCTTCGGAATAAACAGGCGTGGCTATAAAATTCTTGCCCGCACGCAGGGCTTCTGCGCCCCCGGCCTTATTCTCCATGACCTGGCCCCGAACGAGCCCGGTTGCCAGCAGAAAGAACGAGGCGAATGTCAGAATCAAATGATGGCTTGGTCGCATTTTCATTTTTCATTTCTCCTGTTGTTTTTTTGGCTGAAGATTCAAACGGTTTATATACTGGCCGGGAAGGTGTGTCAATACGATAATTATTGACATCAAGGGCTGACAGAGATATCGTTGGCTCGCTCCATACGAAGGGATGAGAATGAATCGCAAAATTGTTATGGTGAATCGGGCCCCGGTTCTGACCCTCTGGGCCAGTGTTGTCGCCGAACGCTTCGGGTTTGATCGGGAGGCAGCACTCTCCCTGGGCAAGGCCTTGGCCGGACTGAACGCCCAGTCGAAGGGCCGAAGCCTTGGTATTTATAAGCCAGCCGAACGCATGGAAGGAGTTCCAGTCAAGAAGGCCCGCTTGGGCGAGGAGTTCTGGGTTGAACTTCTTGGCCGTCCGGTCCCTGCGAAGACTACCGAGCACGGCATCCGGGCCGTCGTCAAGGACCGGCCGATTGAGCCGGATGGCGTGGACCGGTATCTCGAAGAAAAGTTCGGGACGATGCTACACGACGTCAAGGAGGCGATGAAAGCTCTGGCCGCGGCTTTCAACCCCAAAGAGCTCGCGTTCAAGGCGTTTTCCCTTTACGAGAGTTTTCGGCCCGCGATCCCTTCAGGCATGCGCGGCTGGGGCGCAAAGGGCGAACTCGACCTCGGCTTGATCCGTTCTCTTGCCGGAAAGGCTGATTAAATTAAGGCAAAAAAGGGGACGGTATTGGGCTTTACCGTCCCCTTTCCGCGATTCTTAGAACATCAACCGGATGCCAAGTCTGGCCTGCCGCGGGTCTGCGATTCGATAGAGCTCATGCCCCATGGTGGAGGGATAGTTGTCAACGAGCCAGTCGTAGCCCATTCTTGTGCCCCAACTCCTGATCGTATCAGCATTAAAAACGTTGAAGACATCGAAAATCACGCCGAGGCTGTACTTTTTTGCTAGCGTGAATACCTTTTCCAGGCGGATGTCAAGGACGGCCATGACCGGGTAGTGGTATGATCCGCGCGGCTCGACGAAAAAGGTCACTCTTCCTTGATTGAGCGGTTCTGTCCTGTACCGCATTGTCCAGGCATTGCCCTGGATCGCCCGAAAATAGGCGTTGAAGTTGATGTTCCACGGCAAAACATATGTCCCCTGGACTTTGAGCATGTGCGTGGGATCGTTGGTCGAATGACCATCTGCGTTGATCCAGAAATTGGGATCGGCTGTGCTGAGATAGTCCCGGTCGCTGTAACCGACATCATCGGCGAAGCCGTTATCAATGGTCCCGGTGGCTCGGGAATACACGTAAGAGAGAAGCATCTGCCACTTGTTGGAGAAGCGCTTGTTGAAGAGAAACTCGATGCCCCAATATTTCCTGTAGGGATTGTCTAGAACCCAGGGCTGTCCCTTCTCGATGTTGTCCAGGACATATTGATAGGTGCCCATGGTGTCTACTGTTCTTTGATAGATGGTGCAATTTTCGTTCAATTCCGGAACGTAAACATCGTAAGGCTCGTAGTCGGCTTTGAGGTCGTACTTGCCGATGATATTTTTCCATTCTCTATAAATGAATGTCACGCCTAGCGAGGCATCTTTGAACAGCTCTCTTTCGATTCCGAGCGTGAACTGGTTCATATACGGGTGTCTGACGTCTTTCGCTAGCGTGTAGAGATTCTCGGGCACAGTGCGGTCGAATTCAACATATTGTTCGCCATCCCAGATATACGAAACAGATTCGCTGGTCGCGGAGGCGGGATTCAGCCGGTCGAAGTAGGAGGTGAGCATGGCCTCGGTGAATTGTCCGTAGTGGCCTTTCAGGATTGTGGTTTTATCACCGAAAAGGTCATAGGTTATCCCGATCCGCGGCGCCAGCCGGTTCGTTTTATAGACAGTGCCATCGACGCCCTTGACCGATCCCCAGTTCTGGCTGAACCGGAGCCCCGCGTTGATGTTAAGGCGCGGTGTGACCTGCCAGGAGTCCTGGACAAAGGCTTCGAGCCTCGTGTAGTAGCTGTTCCAGTCATAGCCTTCGTATTGATAAGCGAGATAAGGCTCTCCGACCGCGTAGTCAATATAATAGGTGTGATTTTCGCCAGTATAGCCGAAGCGGTTCCTGGCAAAGGAGCGCTCGGCTTCTACGCCGAATTTGAAGTCATGGTCTCCACTGATAAAATTCTCAACATAGTGGGTGTAGCTGGCGTTGGCCTGGAAGCGGGTACGGTCGCATTTTGCAAAATTATAGGAGTTATAAAGCAGCTTGTTCTGGTCAAGGATGAAGTGGCCGTTGACGTCCATCCCGTTCTCAGGATCAAGATAGAAGTATCCCCAGAAATAGGCGGCTTTGAGGTCAAAGAAGCTCTTGGAGCTGAAAATGTGAGTCAGGCTGAAATTGCCGACAATCTCGGGGGATTTTTGTCTCACAGTCGCCGCCGGGTCGACCTGGGGGCCTAACAAAACTGTGTCCGGAAAGCGGTTGATCCCGTTATAGGTATCGACCTGAACAGAGGCGCTCATGTTGGTGGACGAGGAAAGCTGCGACGTGAGCTTAAGAAAGGCGTGCGGCTGCTTGTAGTCCTGGGGGCTTGGGAAACCGGTCGGATAGTCCTGGGTTCGGTAGTACTGGAGTCCCACATAAAACCAGAGCTTGTCCTTCATAATGGGACCGCCGATGTGGGCGCTGAGGTCCATCAGCTTCGTCAACGGAGCTGAGAGATCGGGGAAATCTTTGGAATAATCCGAGTTATTATCTGCCTGCCAGAAGCCTTTGGGCGGGTCATCCATTTTGCCCTGATAATCGAACTCCATGTGGCCGGAAGCCCGGTTTCCTCCAGACTTGGTGACCAGGTTAAAGATGACGCCCGTAAAGTTCCCGTATTCAGCCGGCAAGCCCACTCCCATGACCTTGGCCTCCTCGATGATGTTGTGGTCGAGGAAAACCCAGGCTGATCCGGCTTCGGGGTCGGCGACGTTAACCCCGTCCATCGAGTAAGCGATTCCTGTATTTGCCGAGCCTCCAAAAGCCACGTTGGCATCAGTGACACCGGGCGCCAGCCAGACAATATCAGAGGTGAACTGGCTGTAGGGGATATTCCTCAGGATTTCATTGGACAGAGTGACGGAAGCGGTTTCCGCTGATTTGACATCAACCGTGGGCGCCTTGCCAACAACAGTCACCTCTTCGGCTACAACGGCCTGGGCCATGGTGATATCCACCGTCAGCCGGACGGTTGTGTTCATGCGGATGTTGTCGCGGACGACTGTGTTGAAGCCTTGGAGTTCCGCCTTGACGCTGTAATCTCCCGGAGGAAGCGCCGGGAAACGGTAAGAACCGTCAGCTTCGGAGATGGCGGTCCGCGTGCCCATGAGGCTCGGACTCGTCAGCGTCACGGTGGCTCCCGGAAGCGGTGACTCTTTTTCGTCAAGAATCGTGCCCACGATAGCGCCCGTTTCCTTGGACTGCGAGAGGGCCAGGGGCGGGAGGACAATAAGGAAAGCCAACAACGAGAGGATGCATTTTGTTTTCATTTAGACCTCCTTTTTTGTCACGGCCTGTTAAGGGCAAAAAATATGCCAAGAGAAATCCAAAACAGGCGAACGTCTCCATTTTTTAGAACTCCCCCTGATCTGTTTTATTGCTTTGCTTTGAGCTAGCCAGAGACAGGAGATTCTTATTTTGATTGAATGTCCAATTTCTGGACTCCGTGGGAGAAGATCTCCCGGCATGAGAGAAAGAATTTAAAGATAATAAAAGAAATACGCGGTCGAAAATATAAAATGTCTAATTCTTAGACGGATTCTGCCACAGGCGGATGATTTTCATTCCTTTCTTTCCCTCCAGGCCAACACATTTTTGGAATATCCTCTGGCCATTTTGAAGATTTTCTGGTCAGCACTGTTGATGTCAGAGCGTTGGCATATTTTTTGCTAAATTTAGGATACCCATTCGAGGTGATAAATCAATTCAGGCTGATTTTTCGAAGGAGGAAGCAATGGCGTCGCCCCAAAACAATTTATCCCTTCATAATAAAGGTCTTCTGGCCGGTTTTCAAAGCGAGGCCTCGGACGCTCTCCTGGACAAGAAGATATTTCACCTTTTCATGGAGTATTATTCTTTGAAGGGAGACATGCACCTTAAAGAGTTCTTTGATAAGGTCGAGCACTCCATTCTCATGGCTTCGTTATGGATATTCGAGGGAAATCAGAAAAATACGGCCCGGTTCCTGGGGCTCAAGTACACCACCCTGAATGAGAAAATCAAAAAACACCATCTCTCTTTTCGCAGGGAATTGCTGGACGGTGTTTCCCCGGCGATTCCGCCTGGCTAAAAATGGCCGGCGGCTAGCGCTTGATATTGTAAGCCTTGATCTTGTTATCCAGAGTCTGGCGGGATATCCCGAGCAATTTGGCCGCCTCGCTCTTCCGCCAGCGCGTGGTTCTGAGTACACGGGCGATATGATCTTGTTCGAAGCGTTCGAGCGACTCGAGCGGCTCGTCAATGACCTGGCCTCCCCGGCGGATGTGATAAGGGAGGTCTTCCGGCTGAATAACCTCTCCGTCTCCCATCACCACGGCGCGCTCGATGCAGTTCTTTAGCTCTCTGACATTGCCCGGCCAGGAGTAGGACAGCAATCGTTTCTGCGCCCGGGCGGATATTTTTATGACCCTTCCCGCGGCGAAATATTCGGCCAGAGGAATGATGTCTTTTTTTCGTTCCCGGAGGGGCGGCAGGTCAAGCGTAACGACATTCAGCCGGAAATAAAGGTCCTCCCGGAATTCCGCCCTCTCCGCGGCTTTTTTCAAGTCCTTGTTCGTCGCCGCGATCACCCGGACATTCACTCTCACGGTTTTCGTCCCGCCGACAGGCTCGAATTCCTTCTCCTCCAGAGTCCTCAGCACCTTGGCCTGGGTTTCAAGGCTCATGTCGGCGACCTCATCGAGAAAGATGGTGCCGCCATGGGCCGTCTGGAACTTTCCCTGCCGGGCGCTGGTCGCTCCGGTGAAAGCGCCCTTTTCATGCCCAAAAAGCTCGCTCTCGATCAGCTCTTTCGGGATGGCCGCACAGTTGACGGCGACGAACGGCCCTTCCCGGCGGTTGGATAATTCGTGAAGGACCTTGGCCGTGAGCTCCTTGCCCGTTCCTGTTTCTCCTTGGATGAGGACTGTGACATCTGTTGGCGCGACTTTCTTGATCGTTGTGTAGATCTTCTTCATGCCTTCGGACTCTCCCAGGATCTGGTATCGCGGTCTCAGGGCATTCTCCAGCCTGAGGTTTTCCTGGACGGCCTGCCTATGGAGACGGGCATTGCCCAGCGCAATCCCGGCCTGGTGACACATGGCCTGAAGAAACATCAAGTCATCCTGGGAAAAGCTTCCCTCAGAGATCCGGTTATCAAGATAAATGATTCCCATCACTTCATCGCGAAACAACAGCGGAGCGCAGAGAGCGGACCGGATATTGTATTCTTGGATGCTTTTGACCTTGCCCAGTTCGGCATCTTTCTGGGCGTTGACGATCAGGACTGCGACGCCCTCCTGGAGCACCTTGTGAACGATCGTCCGGCTGACTTCGAGTTTTCCCTGCGGCTGAGGTTGAGTGTTGTCCTGGACAAGCTCGCAGGTCAATTCTTTACTATCTTCATCCACCAGGGCGATAAAACCCCTTTCGGCATCCAGCATCTTGAATGCGGCTTGCATAATCACTTGAAGGACCTGATGGGGATCTTCAAGGTGGGAATTCACCGCCCGGCTGAATTCGTAAAGTAACGTCAGTTTTTGATGGTCGTTCCGGAGCGCGGCGATGTCCTTGGAGATAAGGTCTCCTGCCTCGAACGGCGCTGTGCTCTTGGCCGGGAGAGAGGCGATCTCCGCCGTCTCTTGGGACATGTCTTCGGCCGTCACAAATTTCACTTCCCCAAGGACGGCTGATTCACTGGATCTAAAAACAAGGATGGAGTCGCCCACCCCGATTCTGTCGCCGTCTTTCAGAAGATGGCTTTTGACGGCCTCTCCGTTGACTGTGATCGGATGCTTGGCGCCCAGGTCGCGGATCTCATATCCGCCGTCCTCGAGAGCAGTGATTTGGGCATGGACTCTGGAGGCAAAGGGATCATGAAGCGTTATGTCATTGCTGAGGCTTCTCCCGATCGTGGTCACAGTCTTGGAGATGCTGTAGCTTTTGTTCGGAGAGCCGGCTTGGCAGAGAATTAAGCAAGGCATATCTCTTCATATATCATAGTGGGCCGGTACGGTCAATGAACTGGCGCGGTCCGAAAATAACCGCAGGGCTCACCTCATGCGTCGCGCAGTCAGGGGGAGTAGGCTCGGGCGATGTGGCTCGAAGTCACGCTGCGATTTCCCCGGCGAGGAAATCTTGCTCGATTCGCTCCTCGCTCTCCTCTTCGAGGATCCGTGCCCGCTCGTCGCTCATACGGACTTGTCACCACATCATCCCTCGCCTCATCCCCCAGGCGGGGGGATGCCGCGAGAGGACCCATTAGTGATGCCCTCCGTTAGAAATCAGGCGGCTTTTTTGGCAAAAAAGAGCTTGTAGGGGATGAATATTCCGACAAACCAGAGGACCGCGCCGACGATATGCAAAATCATGTTCAGCATGTCTTTTTCAATGATCTGCATGACCAAGCCGTAGCCCCAGACGATAATGCCGATTATAAAAAAAGCCCACCAAGCCCAGGATTCGGCTCTCTTGAAGGCGTTAAAAAGAATGAAGAACAACGCAATCGTAATGCACAGGGCGAATACCCCCAGGTGCCTGGTTTGGACGACGAGCGCCTCCGCTGCTCCCGGATCCGTGGCGGTGGCAAGGGTTTCTCCGGTTCTGGCCTTGAGCGTGCTCTCAGCGACAATTTGAGGGGCCACAACGAGGAGAAGAGCGTACAAACCGCCAAAAATGACCGCGAGAACGAGAACAAAATTAACGGTTTTTTTCATAACGTTTCCCTCCTTTTGATAATCGAGAAAAGGGCGGGAAATTCCGTTCCGGCTTCAGCAAAAGACGCTGCAAGGTTCTCACGGATTTTCCCTCTCCCTTGTGCGAGAAATGGTATGATATAAAAGAGAGATTTGTCAAGCTCATTCTGTTTCCGTCTGGACAAGACACCTCAGGCTGGAATATGCTGACAATGTGAAGGGAATCAAACGATCCTGGCCGGCGAGCACCCGGAGCCTATAAAAAGGAGGTCGATCATGAAGCGACGTGATTTCCTGAAGACGGGAGCGGCGTTGGCCATCGGAAGTTTGGCCGGTGTGGCGAAACCCCCCTCAAGCGGAGCGGCCCGGATCGGGGAAGCCAGCATGCTTCCCACCGTGCGACTCGGGACACTTGAGGTTTCGCGGCTCATCCTCGGCTCGAATCCTTTTTGGGGATATTCCCACAAATCGGCCCAGCTCGACGAGGAAATGAAACGCCACTACACCGACACGCGGATCATGCAAATCCTCGAGGAAGCGGCCGACTGCGGGCTGACGGCCGTGACCAGCCCGCCCGAAAAACGCTGGGTAAGGCTTTGGGCCCGCTATTTAGAGAACGGCGGCCGCCTCAAGATCTGGATCTCGCAGTGCCATGGGAATCCTGGGCAGATGCTCAAGGAGATCGACCGTTCCGTCAAAGCGGGGGCCCAGGCAATCTTCATCCAGGGCCTCCGGGTCGAGGAGCAGTTCGGCCAGGGGAATTTCAGGGTCCTCCAATCCTGGATCGAGCGCATCAAGGAGGCCGGCCTGCCCGCGGGCGCAGCGGCGCATTGGCCCGAGGTCCATCCCGAGCTGGAGCGCCGTAAATTTCCCACAGATTTCTATTATCAGTGCTTATATAACGTGACAAAAAGCAACAATTATAGCGCGGCTGAGCGCGAGAGAGCTATGGCTATGATCCGCCAACTGGAAAAGCCGGTGATTGCCTACAAAATTCTGGCAGCCGGCAGGCTCACGGCCAGCGAGGGTTTCGAATACGCCTTCAGCCGTCTCAGGCGAAAGGACGGTGTTTGCGTCGGTATCTACGCCCAAAAGGCCATCGACCAGATCCGCCAGAACGCCACATACACCGAGATGCTTACCGCGGGGTAGGAAACATATCTGCTTGCTTTGGGCAGACGAAAGCAGAAAGCACTGCGTCTTTCTTTCAGCGTTTGGGATAGGCCGGCTTCTGGGGCCGCTTGGGCGGATTGGTCTCCAGCGCCTTCATAATTTCCTCGATGGCCCGCTCGAGCTGCGGGTCGCCCCCTCTAGCCATCCGGGACGGGTCATCGATGACCTCGATATCCGGGTCTACTCCGTATCCTTCCACAATCCATTCCCCCTTTGTTGAGTAGATGCCGAAGGTCGGCACAGTTACCCGGCCTCCGTCGATGAGGGGCGGATTGCCCGACATGCCGATGAGACCACCCCAGGTGCGCGTGCCGATGAGGGGCCCGACGCCGGCCTGCTTGAAGTAGAGCGGAAAGCAGTCTCCCCCTGAGCCCGACCAGCCGTTGATGAGCATGACCTTTGGGCCGACATGAGAAATGGGCGGCCATTGCCAGTCTCGGCCGTCCCGCACGGCCCAGTAGCTGAAGAGAGAACGGTTCAGCAGCTCGATGAAGCGATCGGGAATCTGGCCGCCGGAATTAAACCGCTCATCGATGATCAATCCTTCCTTATGGAACTGCCCGGCAAACTGGCGCACGAGCTCTGTCTGTCCGTTGATACTCGTATCGGGAACATAGATGTAGCCGACGCGGCCGCCCGCGGCCTTTTCAACCCGAAGCCGGTTCTCATTGATCCAGGCGAGGTTGCGGAGACGATACTCGCTTTCCAGCGTTTCGACCAACACTTCCTTCGCGCCTTCCATTATGGGCTTGTCATTTAATGTCAACAGAACAGTTTTGCTGGCCAATCCCTGCAGGGCTGCCCAGGGCTCCTTGGCTGTGTCCAGAGGGACACGATTGACGGCCAGGAGGTAGTCGCCTTCCTTGACCTTAACCCCTGGCTGCCTGAGAGGCGAGCGTGCCTCGCTGTCCCAGGGCGCGCCTTCGAGAATCCGGGCAATCTTGTAGGCTCCGCTCTCTAAAGCGAAATCACAACCCAGAAGCCCGACGCCCATTCTCTCGCCCTGTTCTTCGTCACCACCTCCCCGGTAGGTGTGCGAAGAATTCAGCTCCGAGATGAGCTCGCCGATGATGAAATTCACGTCCCAGCGGGTGACGGCGTCGTCAAGGAGCTTACCGTACCGCTCGCGCATCGCCTTCCAGTCAACACCGTGCATGCCGGGATCATAGAAGTAATCCCTTTCCAGGCGCCAAGCCTCGTTGAAGAGCTGGCGCCACTCAGCCACTGGGTCGATCGTAGCCTCGAGCGCGGCTGTGGCCAGCTTTTTCTCCATTTTCTGGTCGGGCTTGATATCGATGATGCCGGCATCGGTCTTCTTCCAGACAAGCATCTTGTTGCCGTCAGCGGAAACCATGAACCCGTCGGCATCTCCGATGATTGTCTTCTCTTCCCGGGCTTCCAGGTCCCAGAAAAGGACCGGGCTTTTTTCCTCACCGCTCCCTGTGCGGGGAAAGCGGAGGTAAACCACCTTGCCCTTGACGGCGGCCAAACTTGTTGAGGAGTAATTTCCGTTTTTGGGAGGCAGGACGACGAGCCGTTCCTCTAACCCTTCGATATCGATTTCAACGGGCTTGGGGGCTTCCTTCTTCTCGGCTTTTTCGTCCTTTTTCAGTTCAGCCTTCCTGGCTTCGTCTGTCTTTGCTTTATCCTCTACTGGCTTCTTGGGTTCGCCCTCGATGTCATTGCGCGGAGCCAACGGCGAGGGGATGTCCTTGCGCAAGCTGATTGCAGCGATGTTGTATGTATTGGCATAAATCCAGGTTGTGTCGACGTTGCTGTAAGACGGCTCGAAGGTGCGGCTCGTCAAGCAGTAAAGATACTTCCCTTCGGGATCAAAGACCGGAGCATCGTGGGAGTAAAACTCATGAGTTGCCTGGTGAAGCTTATTCGCTTTTGTGTCATAAATGTAAATGACATCGCAGAGGTTTTCCATTCCCCTTGAGTAGGCCAGCCAGCGGCTGTCCGGCGACCAGCTCACGCGGAAATTCTCGAGGTTTCCATGCTGCATGGAGATCCCTTTGTCGATTCGGGTGACCGCGCCGGTGGCGACGTCAGCTAAGTTGATGTTCATAGCCTGGTCGGCGAAAGCGATTTTCTTGCCGTCGGGCGACCAAAAAAGGTTGTAGCGGAATCCTGGCCCCATGCGGGTGAGGATTTTTTCCTGGCCTGGGCCCTCCGCCGGCCGCAGAGTGATCTCATACTCGCCGGCGCTGTCCGAGAGATAAGCGACGCTCTTGCCGTCGGGCGACCAGGCCGGGTAACGCTCCGCCACTCCAGAAGTCTGGGTTAGATTGATGATGGGGCCATGCTCGGCCGGCAGTGAGAAGAGCTCGCCGCGCGCCTCAAGGATGACGCGTTTTCCAGAGGGCGAAATTGTCGCATTCTGGACGAGCCGGGAGACATTCTTGAGCTGCGGTCTCAATGTGGCCCGGTCGGTGACAACCTCCACTTTAACTTCGCGGAGCGTCTCGGCCGGGAGCTCGAGAAGGTAGAGCCGGCCGGCGTTTTCTAAAACGATGTCGGAGGGTCCGATGGCCGGGAAGCGCACATCCTGCTCCTCAAACTTCGTCACCTGGCGAACTGCGCCGCTTGCCAGATCATAAGCCCAGATATTGTAGCGCTTGTTGGCGTCCCGGTCGGAGAGAAAATAGAGAGTATTTCCGTGCCACATCGGGTGGGCATCGTTAGCTGTGTTGGCGGTGATATTCTTTGCGTCATAGGTTTCCAGGTCGAAGAGCCAGATATCGGGAGCCATGCCGCCTCTGTATCTTTTCCAGGTGCGGAAATCCCGGGTAATGGTCATGTAGGCGAGGCGCTTTCCGTCAGGGGAGATGGCGCCGAATTCGCCGTAGGGGAGGGGAAGTTTTTCCGGAAGGCCACCGATTGCAGCGGCTTTGTAAAGCTGGTTGAAACGGTCTTTCCCGGATGCCCGGCTGCTAGCTATGAGGAGGCCTTTGCCGTCAGGATACCAATCTAGCATCCGGTCAGGAGCCGGATTGTATGTTACGCGAGTCGGCAGCCCGCCTTTGACGGGAAGCACGTAGATATCCATATTGCCGTCATAATTTCCGCTAAAAGCCAGGAGCGATCCGTCGGGTGAAAAGCGCGGGAACATCTCTTCGCCTTTGGGTGTGGACAAGCGCTGGGCCACGCCTCCCACTTTCGGCACCAGCCAGACATCGCCGGCGTAAACAAAAGCAATCGCAGTTGCCGAGACGTCGGGATAGCGGAGAAGCCTGGCGTCGATTTGAGCATGGGCGATCGCGCTCAACAATAACAAAAATACAATAGAAATCAGCAGAGAGTATTTCCTCATCTTAGGCCTCCTTTGAAAAACAGCACCCCATGCTAAAATACAAGCAAACGGAAGTCAAATTTCGAGGCACTGGCTGGATTGACTTTGCCCGGGGCGGTTTATATAATCCTGAATCTTCAATAACAAATCCAAGGAGGACACCATGAAAAAGCTCTGGGTTGTTGGACTGATCCTTATCTTTGTTTTGTCCGCCTGCGCCAAAAAAGCGGAAGAGAAGAAGACTGGGGAAGCCGCGCCCGCGCTTCCGGGAGTCACTGTAGGCATGATGTCGACGCTCACCCAATTCGGGTCGGCCTTGGACAGGAAAGATTTCAGCGCCGCTTTCGAGTCCTTGCGTGCCGTTCTCCAGGATTTTTGGGCTATGAGCAATCTCCTTCTTGAAAACGTCCGGTTTGTTAAGAGCGACAACAATACCTTCGGCATCTATGAACCCAGGGAGACTGAGGAGTTTACGTCCGGGGAAGCCATGTATCTCTACATGGAGCCAGTCGGATATTCGATGAAGAAAAACGACCAGGGCAAGTATGAGTTTGGATTTAGCACCGACATATCTCTGGAGAACGAAAAAGGAGAGATTCTCGGCGGCCAAAAAGACTTCGCCAAGATGGGGTTTTCGTCGTGGAATTTCAACACGGAGATCTGTCTGACTTTTACCTACACGTTCAGCGGGCTGGAAAAAGGCCGCTATAAAATTGTGACGACCGTGCGGGACGTTGGTTCCGAAAAAACCGCGACCTGCGAAAAGTGGTTCTCGATTATTTAATCATTTTTATTTTTCCAGCAAAAAGGAACAACCATGAACAAAATCGGAGTGCCAATTGCGGCCATTATTGCCGGGATTCTTTTGGCTGCGGCGGCGAGCCAGGCGCAGCCCGTCCAAGACTCGGCGGACCAAGTCGGCTTCCAGCTTCTGGACCGTCTCGTCGTCCTCCTAGTCAAATCAGTCGCGCCCGGCGGCGGATCCGTTGACCTCGACCAAAACGTCATTCTTCTGGCCAAGGACTTGAAGGTGGCCAGGGAGGCGAAACAGGTGGACGACCTTTTTGCCGTACGCTATTCACGGCTCCTGAGTGCAGTCCGGCAGGCAGTCATCCGGGATCCCGAGGTCCTCTATTGGCCGATGTACCGCTTCCAAATGATCGACTTCATCGAGGAACGGACGGGGAAGATGCCCGATTGGGGCGATCTCTTGTTCATGGTCAACGACCACGGCGGGTCAGGCGTGGGGTTGGGGATTATCTCGGACGCGGTCATGTCCGAAGTCGTCAGCCTCCACATCCATCTTGAGAATCTGGCCAAGCGGCCGGAAATCCTTAAGAGCTATATAGAAAAAGGCATGCAAGGAGTCGGGAAAGGAACACTGGATAAATAGGATGAGAAGAATTTGTTTAGCCCTCATTTTTCTGTTTCTGGTCGTCTTTGGGGCGTTGGCTGCTACTCCTCCGGACAAGGTCGCTGCGGACCCTCGGGTCAAGTCGGCGCTTGAATTGGCCAGGATCTGGCTCGAGGCTCAGCGCGCCTACGACCGGATCCCGGGCGCTTCAGCCGCCATCATCTATGATCAACAGGTCCTCTGGAGCGGCGGCTACGGCTACACCGACCTGGCCAAAAAAATTCCGGCCACAGCGAGTACAATCTACAGCATTTGTTCAATTTCCAAGCTCTTCACCAGCATCGCTGTGATGCAGTTGCGGGATGCGGGGAAGCTCCGCCTGGATGACCGCGTCGAGAAGTTGCTGCCATGGTTCAAAATCCAAAAGACGGCGTCACAGGGAGCCGAGATCACGGTTGAAGGGCTTCTCACCCACGCCTCAGGGCTTCCCCGCGAATCCGAGTATCCCTACTGGTCGGCCCCGGATTTCAATTTCCCGACCCGCGAGCAGGCGAAAGCGAAACTCTCCGGCCAGCAAACTCTCTAC
>CAZLFV010000038.1:0-23050 GCA_964558915.1 uncultured Eubacteriales bacterium
GGCAACCGCTATTTCCCGGCGACTTCCTTATAAACCCACCGGGACAGCCGGGCGATCAGCTTTTCTCCTTCTTCGCCGCTTTTCACGCCCCTGGTCAGCACGGCAAGCACATAGGGCTTGCGGCCAGGCGGAAAAACAATGGCGGCGTCGTGTTCCATCCCTGTGATCGAGCCTGTTTTGTTGCCCACGGGCACGTTCTCCGGGACTCCGGCCGGAATCCCGTTCCGGAAGTCCTGTTTGAGCAATATCCGCACCATCTCCTGGCAGGAAGGCCCAGAGGCAGCCTTTCCTTCAGCGATCGATTCCATGACCAGCATTAAATCATAAGCGTCGGTCCGGTTATTCAGGCCTCTCTCGTAGGCGAGAGAATCCTCCACCCCGCGCAGGACCTGTATCTGTTGGATTCCCAATTCCTGGAGAGTAGCCATTATGTTTTTGGCCTGAACGAGGTCGACGAGGATGTTTGTCGCCAAATTGCTCGACACTGTAATCATTCGCTCGACCAGCTCCCGGATGGACATCTCCTGGCCGACGAGGGCATAAATAGCTTTATCAGAATCATCCTCCTCCCTCAGAGTAAACGGGCTTCCATCTGCCAGGCTGCGGAATTCATTCCTGAGATGAAGGCGGTCATCCAGGCGGAGCTTACCGCTTTCGGCCTGCCTGAAGACCTCGATCATCACCGGCACCTTCATCGTGCTCGCCGCATGCAGCATCTCTTTTTCATTGATAAAAACCGTCTCCCCTGTGCCCAGGTCTTTAAACGCGAGGCAGACCTCTACCCCCGAGGCCCTGATTTCTGATTCCAGGGCCCGTCTCATACTTTCTTCGTCCGCCCCAAAAAATAGGCCCCTGCTGACCAGCCAGCACGAGGCAGAAATTATGAGCCAAAAGACCTGTCTGCTCTTCATTGATCCTCCTTTAAGATAGCGACCGCAATTTGGGCACATTCCTCCAAATGAGAGCGGCGAAAAACAGCATGATCACGGCGTTTATGATCATGGCCACAGGTTCGCTGAGGTTCTCCGCCGCAAGACCAATCCAGAGAGCGCCTATCGGCAAGAACCCAAAAAAGGTCATGCTGTACAAACCCATAACGCGGCCCCTCAGCGAATCCGTGACAAGAGTCTGGACGAGAGCGTTGGCCAGGTTAAAAATGAACAGGTTTGCCCCTCCAACCAAGAAAATGAAAGCAAGAGCAACTGGCAGCCAGCGCAAAAAGGAAAAGGCGAGCAAAAGAACGGGAAAGGAAAAGGTGCCTAGGGTAAGCAGTCGGCCCCTGAACGTAAAACGGCCGAGCGAGGCGATAAGCAAAGCGCCGCAGAGAGCCCCAACGCCCCGCGCAGATTGAAGCCAGCCGTTGGTCGTGGCGTTTCCGTGAAGAATCTTCACCGCCCAGGCCGGGATCAGGACGGCAAAGGAGGTTCCGAACAGGCTTGTAACCATCACCAGGGCGATAATAGCGCGAATCACGGGATGAGCAAGGATATACCGGAAACCTTCCTTCAAGTCCTGCCAGGGAGAGGAATTAGAAGCGAGAACCGGAATCGGTTTGAGTTTCATGAGTCCGAGCGCCGCAATTATGGCAATAAAGGAAAGTCCGTTGATCATGAAGCACCAGGCCGGCCCGAAAAGAGCGTAAGTGACTCCCGCCACGGCCGGGCCCACGGCGGTAGCAGAATTGAAGATGGTGGAATTGAGGGCAATGGCGTTGGTCAGGTCTTCCCGCTCGACCATCTCCGGGACAAATGAGTGTCGCGCCGGCGTATCGAACGCATTCGCAACGCCCAATAGAAACGCCAGGACAATAATGTGCCAGGGCTGGACAACGTGCGTGAACGTTAAAGCGGCCAGGACAAATGCCAAAACCATCATCGAACTTTGAGTGACCATGAGCAGAGGGCGGCGCCTGACACGGTCAGCGACGACTCCGCCGTAGGCCATAAAGAGCCAGGTCGGGGCGCCAGCGGCAAAGCCTACATAGCCCAAATAGGCGGCTGAATGGGTGAGGTCATAGATTAAAAAGGCCTGGGCTGTTGCCTGCATCCATGTCCCGAACAAGGAAACGAGCTGGCCCCAAAACCAGAGGCGGTAATTGGGGTAGCGCAGGGAAGAAAAGGCCTGCCTGAGATTGATTTGCCGGCGAAAGCGGGCAAAGTCACGCCGCCATCCCTGTCCCATGGCCCGGGCCTCTCCAATCGTCTGATCAGGCTTCAATCGCTCACCTTTCAGGAATCTTTTCTTAATAAAGCGAACCCGCGTATTTCCTCGGGTAAAATAGGCCGAATTTTAACTCAATTCCGGCCCCAAAACAACCCGAGTTATGGGCTCGATTGCCTCAATACTGTCGTTATGGGGAGGGTCCTGTCGCGGTTCACCCACCGCCGGGGGGATGAGGCGACGGGACCCTCCTAATCACGGAAATAGAGCCGCAACTAGAAAGAAGGATTTTTTTGTTTGTAAAATTGACGCTGTTCCGATAGAATCATCGTGAATGAAAATGTGGCTATCTCAGTTTGCTAATGAAAGATTGTTCCGTCGCTTCACTCCTCGCAATCGCACTTTTTTAATAATCAAAGAAAGGAGATTTTCGTGAAAAAGCCAGTTTCTTTCAGTATCTGCTTCCTCTTTCTTATCGCTTTGTTCGCCCAGCCTGCTTCGACACAAACAACCAAAGAAGCCAAGGCATTATTGGCCAAGATGATCGAAGCGCAGGGGGGAGCCAAGGCCCTCGCCGCCATCCAAGACACGACTATAACGGGCACGATGCAAATGACCCAGATGGGGATGAACGGCACCGTGACGTTATACCAGAAAGAGCCGAACAAAATGCGGATTGATATTGAAGTCATGGGCATGGCCATCACTCAGGCCTACGACGGAGAAACGGCCTGGATGACCAACCCTCAGACCGGCGCGGCAGAGACACTGCCGGAGAATTATGTCAAGGAATTCAAGCGTCAGGCATTGGGCAACGATGCCCTCCTCAATCCGGAAAAATACGGCATCACCTACGCTTCCAAAGGGAAAGAAAAAATCGGGGAAATAGAATACCTCGTCCTGGAACAGACCACGTCCGACGGCCACCAGACGACGTTCTATCTTGACCCGTCCACCTATCTTCCTTATAAAACCAAGGGAATGACCCTGGGCCAGGCCGGCGTAGAAGTCATGGCCGAGAGCATTCTTGGGGATTACAAAAAGGTTGATGGGATTGTTATGGCCCACTCCCTGACGACCTATCAAGACGGTCAAGAATACATCAAAATGGCCTTTACGAAGGTCGCGTTCAACTCGAACCTGGAAGATTCCTTCTTTATGATGCCTAAGTGAACTGAGGCCGTTTAAAACGGAGAAGGCCGCGGGGACATCAGTCCCGG
Source organism: uncultured Eubacteriales bacterium (assembly GCA_964558915.1). Classification (GTDB taxonomy): domain Bacteria; phylum Acidobacteriota; class Aminicenantia; order Aminicenantales; family UBA8522; genus CAZKEW01. The sequence continues at coordinate 3,381 of CAZLFV010000038.1, forward strand.
GAGTTTCTCATTTCAGGGAGCATAAAATGAGAAAAGCTTTTTTTCTCGTCTTGGTTTTGTGCTTGGCCGCGGCCAGCTGCGCTGTCAACCCCGTGACCGGGAAAAAAGAACTCAGCCTGATCTCAGAAGAGCAGGAGATCGCCCTGGGGCAACAAACCGATGTGGAAATCCGGCAACAGTATGGGGTCTATGGCGACTTCGGGCTTAATAACTACGTCCATTCGGTTGGAAAGACGTTGGGGCCGTATACGCACCGGCCTCAACTCGACTATCATTTTGCCGTCCTGGATACGCCAGTAGTCAACGCCTTTGCTGTGCCCGGAGGTTATATTTATGTTACTCGCGGAATTCTTGCCTTGATGACCTCGGAGGCGGAGCTGGCCGTCGTTCTCAGCCACGAATTAGGCCATGTCAATGCCCGCCACAGCATCAAGCGAATGAGCGAGATGATGCTTGTGCAAACGGGGCTGGCCATCGGCGGTGCCGTGAGCAAGACATTGGCCGATATTTCTGGACTGGCCAGTGTTGGGATTCAGCTTCTTTTTTTGAAATACAGCCGCGACGACGAAAGACAGGCGGACGCCCTGGGAGTGGCTTACGCCCGGAAGGGAAATTATAACCCTGCTGAAATGATTACGTTTTTTGACTCCCTTGAAAAATACGGGGACCTGTCCGGAAAAGGGAGGGCGCTTCCGGGGTTTCTCTCCACCCATCCGCTGACGAGCGAACGGATCCAGAATGTGAAGCTCATGCTCACGGAAGCCGACCAAGGACTCGAGACGAAAAGCCAAACCTACCTGCGGCGGCTGGATGGACTTGTTTACGGGGATGATCCCCGCCAGGGATATGTCGAGGCCCAGACCTTCTATCACCCCGAAATGGCCTTCTCTTTTTCCGTTCCCAGCGGGTGGACGTTGAATAACATGCCTTCTCAGGTCGTCATGGTTTCCAAAGATGAGCGCGCCGCGATCATCCTTCAGGCCGAGAAAACCGCGGATAATCTGGCTGATTATGCCAAGAAGAGGGCTTCCGAAATCAAAGGAAGCGAGCTCGTCGGGGAGGACCGTTTGACTGTCCGCGGCCTCTCTTCTTTTCATCAACTCTATAATGTCTTTCAGGAAAACGCAGAGACTCTCCGGATGCGTCTGTCCCTGATCAGGAAAGGGGTTTACATCTATACTTTTTCTGCCTTAGCCCCGGTCTCGGGTTTTAGAAACTATGATCCTGATTTCCGGCGCAGCACGCAGTCCTTTGCCGAGCTCAAGGGCACGTCTTCCCTCCGCCGAAATCCTCTCCGCGTCAGGATCATCGAAGCCAACGGCCGTCAGTCCCTCCAGGAGATATTTGCCGACAAAGGAATAAAGAAAGAGATGTGGCCCACTGTCGCACTAATGAACGGGATGGGGCTTGAGACCAAACCGGCTTCAGGCCAGCTGGTCAAGGTGGTCCACTAGGCAGCCGATTCTTTGAGGACGCTATGGGCAAGGCGAAGAGCCCGCAGCCCCTCTTCTCCGCTGACTTTTGATGTCTTTCCCTGACGGACGCAGTCGAGAAAATTGGTGAGCTCTTTCTTGAGCGGTTCCTCTTTTTGAATCCGCAGTGTCTTGATATCAGTCTGGCGGCCGTCGAGCGGAAAAACCTTGACCTCCTGATCAATATAGTCCACGGAATAATAAACCGTCGGCTCGAATATCCGCAGCTTTCTGACTTTCCCCTGGTGAACCCGGCTGGCCGTCAACGTGGCAACGCAGCCGGATTTAAATTCCAGGCGGGCGTTGGCGATATCAATCTTTTCGGAGAGCACGTGAATCCCTGTGGCCCGGATCACGTTGACCTCATCTTTAATCATGGCCATGATAATATCGAGGTCGTGGATCATCAAATCAAGGACCACATCAATGTCCAGCGACCGGGCCGAGAACGACCCCAGGCGCTGAACCTCGATGAACCTTGGCTCCCGGATCAGATTCTCTACCGCCTCGACGGCGGGGTTGAAACGCTCCAAATGGCCGACCTGGAGGACAAGCGTTTTATCGTGCGCCTCCTGGACAAGCTGCTCTCCCTGTTCAACAGTTTCCGTTATCGGCTTCTCCACAAGAACCGACTTGCCGTTGCGCAGAAGGTTCGCGGAGATTGAGAAATGCTCCGATGTCGGAGTGGCCACGATAGCGGCATCGATATCATCCAACATTTCTTCATAGTTCTGGAAATAGCCGACGCCGTGCCTGTTTCCTATCTGCATCGCTTTCTTGAAATCGATGTCCGCAACCCCCTTGAGCTCAGCTTCTTCAAGGTAGGATAAGATGCGGGCATGCTGCGTGCCCAAATACCCGACACCGATGATTCCAACCCTGACTTTGTCCATCTCAATCCTCCCGCGTTCCCCCTGCCCCTGGCATTGCCCGGACGACGATGGCGAGTCCATTGGAATCGGCCAGGGCAACGGCTTCTTCCTTTTGGAAAAAGGCCACTTGAAAAGCCTCGAGGCCAAGCGCACCGGCTCCCGCTTTGATCAAGCATCGAACGGTGTCAAATCCGACAGCGGGGACATCCATCCTCATATCCTGAGATGTTCTGGCCGCCTTGACAGCCACAAATCCTTTGCCCGCGAGCTTACCGCCTCTTTGGATTGTTTGATCCGTCCCTTCCATGCCCTCGACAGCGACCACAGCCGTATTTTTCACAATCAGCGTCTGCCCGATATCCAGGTCAGCGAGCCGCCGGGCCACCCGGATCCCGAAATCGATGTCCTCGGCCAGGTCGGAGGATGGCTGGACCTTTGTGAGAACCCCCTCCTCGCAAAAAAAAGGCTGCAAAATAGAAAAAGGGCTGACGACGTCGAGGCCTTCGGACTCGAGGTAATCGATGGCCGCTTTCAAGAGGGTGGTCGGAGATTTTTCCTTGATGCCCTCCAGAAGGAGCCGCCCCGAATTATCGAAGTTGTCCTGACGGAAGATGGAACTGGGCCTAACTTTCCCGAGCATCAGCACTTCACCGAGGCCATGCTTTTTAAAAAAGGAGACAATCCTGCCCGCCTGCCCCGGTCTGACCCATTCAAAAACGTCCGCTTGCTTCCGGAGCCGTCGGTCGGCTTCCCCCTTGATTCCAGCAATAACGCAGGAGAAGCCCCTGCAGCGCATCCCGGAAACAGCCAAAGAGACGAACCTTCCCGACCCTGCTATAACGCCGATTCGTCTTCCCATTGTGGCGCCGCCTTTTTGATTATTCCTCGCTTGGAAGATTCGATAAAGGCGATGATTTCCTCCCGGTCTTCGTGGGGAGGCAAAAGCGTTTTGATTTTTTCCACGGCCTGGCTGGTATTCAAATCAGAAAAGAAAATGATCTTGAACATCTCCTTCAGATTGGCGATGCGCTCCCTGGTAAACCCGTTCCGGCGCAACCCGATCGCATTCAGGCCGTAAAAAAGGACCGGTCTCATGCCCGCGACCTTCGAAAAAGGAAGAACATCATGGGTGATCACGGTGAAACCGCCGACAAACGCATGCTTGCCGATCCGGCAGAACTGGTGAACTCCGCAGAAGGCGCTGAGATAAGCGAAATCATCCACGCTGACATGGCCACCCAGAGTGGCTGCGTTCGTCAGGATAACACTGTTGCCGATGCGACAATCGTGGGCGATATGGGAATAGGCCATAAAGTAATTATCGTGGCCAATCCGGGTCTCGCCTCGGCCCTTTTCGGTGCCACGGTGGATCGTCACGAATTCGCGGAAAGTATTCCGGTCTCCGATCTTGATACAGGTGTCTTCCTGACGATAGCCGACATCCTGAGGTTCTGTGCCAATCACAGAAAACGGAGAAAACTGGCAATCCTCGCCGATCTCAACTCGGCCATCGATATAGATATTGGAGGACAGCCTGGTATTTCTTCCAATTCTTACATTTTCGCCAAGAAAGCAGTGAGCGCCGACAGAGACTCCGGCCTCAAGCTGTGCCTTAGGGTGCACTGTCGAGGTTGGATGGATGCTAACCTCATTTCGGGACATTCACGTCCTCGAGGTTCAGGATAGAAGCAATGATATCTCCCTCGCACGCTATTTCCTTGTCCACCGAGGCCTTCCCGCGGACATGACAAAAATGTCCTTTGAACTTGACGATTTCTGCCTCCAGTTTTAATTGGTCTCCAGGGATAACAATCCTTCTGAACTTGGCATTGTCAATCTTGCTCAGGACAACGAGCTTCTTCTCGGGCTCGGGGAGCGTGTGATAGAGAAGGATGCCGCCAGCCTGGGCCACAGCCTCCACAATCAGGACTCCGGGCATAATCTTAATCAGAGGGAAATGTCCTTCAAAAAAGGACTCATTGGCCGTCACGTTCTTTATTGCCACAATGGATTTCCCCGGGTTGAGCTCAAGGATGCGATCCACTAATAAGAAGGGATAGCGATGGGGAAGAAACCGCAAAATTTCTTCGACTTTGATCACTTCGGCAAACCGAGACTCCGTTTATTTGGCCGGAGGTGTGGCCTTGACGGTATCGTAACGCTTAATGACTTCATCCGTCATGTCAACGGCCGGATTAAAATAAACAGCCCCGCTCTTGGCCAGGTCGAAAATCAGGTCGATGCCTTTTTCCTTGCCCAGCTGCTCGATGATCGGAATGAGCTCGCTCTGGACCTTATTGAAGAGCTTGAGCTGAAGGTCTTGAAAATCGCGGGCATAATCCTCGGCCATCCGTTTTCTATCCGTCCGCTTCTTCTCTAAGTCGGCATTCATATTGTAAAGCGATTCTTCTGATAGGGTGAGCCTTTGCGTAGTTATCTTTGTTTCGAGCTGGCGGATCTCATCATCCAGCTTGGTCAGGCTAGCCTGAATGGTCTTGTCTCTTTCTTGCAGCCTGGCGATGACCCTCTTTCCCTCGGCGGATTTCTCCAAGACCTCCTGAGAATTGATCACACCCACTTTCACGGCTGGCTGAGCTAGGGCGGGAGAAATCCCCAAGCCGAACATCAGGATGAACAGGAGAACGGTCAAACCGCTTTTCTTCATCATCTTTTTTCCTCCTCTAGAAAAACTAAAATTTTTTCTAAAAAGTCGTGCCTATGGCAAAACGAAAAGCGAAATGGCCAGTATCATAGCCCGGAATCAGGCGGTTATTATACGAAAAAATGAGCCGGAAGGGAACACGAAGAGCAGGGACAAACACCCTGACCTCCAGCCCGGATGAGGTATACATGTTGCCAAGACTGAAACGTTGCTCTTTGAGTAATGCGTTTCCCATGTCATAAAAAAGGATAAGGTTGAGAGCTTCGGAGGCATGGAACTGGTATTCCGCGTTGAAGACGAGAGCCTTGACTCCTCCCATGAGGACTCCGTCAGAAGTCCGGGGCCCGATTGTGTAAATATCATATCCCCGAATATCCCTCTCGCCTCCCAGGTAAAACCTTTCCCAGAACGGAACTTCCGAGCCTTTCCCTTGAGTGACAAATTCATAAGTCGCGTGAACGCCGAAGACCTGGCGACGGAAAGTCGGTTGCCAAAACGTGAATTCGAAGCGCGGCTTGACATAATCGACCTGACCTCCGAGGGGACCGCCTGCGTATTTGAGCTGGAACAAGTACAGGGTCCCCCGGGTTGGCGTCAGAGGGCTATCAACAGTGCTCCGATAAAGAGACGGAATAAGAGCGCTCACATTATATTTGCCATAGCCATAACCGGGGTAAACGCCATATCCAGAGTAGCCATAATAATTGCTATATCCGTAGTAACCGGCATAATAGCCTCCCGTGTATTCCGAGACATTGATGTCTTGAAAGCTATAAGTCAGGCTTCCTCTGAGATAGCCCCGGATTCTCGCGCCGAGAGTCAGGTCAACTCCTTTGCTGTCCTGGTTGTAAAGGTAAGGATAAATCACAGACCGGGTATAGATGTTGATCCCAGCGTTCAACGGGAGGTCAAAAATATAGGGCTTGGTAATCCCCAAAGAATAGTTCTTTATTCGCTTCCCGTACTGGAGGGTAATACTCAGGTTGTCACCTGCTCCAAGGAAATTCACGGTCGAATAGCCCGCCATAACAAAAAAGCCCTCGTAGCCGCTGTAGCCAGCCGTAAATTGGATGTTGTTCCTCTGCAGCTCTTTAACATTGACGACTGCGTCAATCTGAGTCGGGTCTTCAGGGTTGGGGGTAATATCCGGCTCTTTTTCTAAGTCGACCAGGCCCAGCTGTTTAACCCTGAGCATGCTGTCTTTGAATAAAGCCAAGCTAAAGCGGTCACCTTCGCGGATCATCATCTCGCGGCGAATGACCTTGTCTTTGGTATAATTGTTCCCCCGGAAAGTCAACCGATGAAGGTAGGCGACTTCACCTTCATAGATATTGTAGGTCAAGTTGACGCGTCTGTTCTTAGGATCCAGGCTTTCCACCGGCATGACCTGGACATACAGCCACCCCCCGTTCCGGTAAGCCTCAGAAATGGACTCAACGCTTTTTTCTCTGATCTTGCTGCTGTAGAAATCGCCAGCTTTGAGTTTGACTAGGCTCCTGATATAAGCGCTCGAGATCGCCTTGTTTCCATCGATGGTCACGTCGCCCACCGAATAGCGAGGCCCCGCTTCAACCGGAAAGATGAGCTTTACCATTTTTTGCTTTTTAAAGAGGATCGTCCTCTTGGTGATCTCCTCGGTCCGCGGCTGGCCGACAGTCGCCTCCATGAAGCCATATTGCTGGTATTTCGCTTTTATCTTGTCCGCGTCTTCCTTGAGCTTATTCTCCTTGTAAACATCCTTTCCCGCAATCCAGGTAACAAAGCCATGGGCCTTATTTGACTTCATCGCCTCCTGGAGCATGCCCTGAGGCAACCCGGGATTCCCGACGAATTCGACCTCGCCAACTCGGACTTTAGGCCCTTCGTCGATTTTAAAGACAACATCAACTTCGCCTTTTGATTTTTTGGCGGTTTCGACCTCGACAGTAGCCGCGGAAAGTCCCTTCTCCTGGAGGAGGGCGACGATTGTCTCTTTGGCTCGCTGAACTTTAGCGGGGCTATAGTAAGCATAAGGCAGGATGTATTCATCCTTCTCCTTCAGCTTGTTAACGATGTCGTCTTGCTTAACCCTTTTTCCAGTCTTGTAGGTGATGTTCTTGATGACCGGGTTTTCCTCGACGAAAATCTTGATGATCTTCCCTGATCCCCCGTCTTCATCCTCGACACGGATATTGGAGAAGAACCCCGTCGACCAGAGGACTTGGAAATCCCTCCGCACCGCTTCGGCGTTATAAGTCTCCCCCTCGCGAATGGAAAGATAATAAAGAATAGTCTCGACGGTGACGCGGTCATTGCCGATGATTTCGATCTTCTCCACCCGCTCTTGTCCAGCCAGGAACGGAGGCAAGAAAAGAAAAGCCAAGAGCCAGACTAACTTCTTCATTTCTTTATCCTTATACCATAATTAGCGGTTGATTTCAAAGCCCAAGGCGGAAACGGCAAACGAGAAAAGTCGCAGCCTTCTATTTTGGGGCGGTTCACCTTGAGCGGCGCCCCCTATGATAGGTAACCTCAAGGGAGATGAAAAAGTTTCAATTTCCCGGCTTCCAGGACATAGAGTTTCTGACAGAATTTGGCTATTTTTTCGTTGTGAGTGACGATAATAGACGAAAGACCCTTTTTTTGATGCATCTCCTGGATGAGCCGCATGATGGCCTCGCCTGATTTCCAGTCCAGATTACCAGTGGGTTCATCGGCCAGGAGGAGCTTCGGCTCATTGACCAGGGCGCGGGCGATGGCGACTCTCTGCTGCTCTCCGCCCGAGAGGAGTGCCGGTTTCTGCTCCGCCTTGTCCTCCAAATAGACGTCTTTGAGAACATGCCGGGCCTTGTTCTTGGCTTCCCGTTTGTCCATCCCTCTAATCAGCAGGGGAAGAAACACATTTTCCAGAGCCGTGAACTCAGGAAGGAGATGGTAAAACTGGAAGACGAAACCGATGTTCTCGTTCCTCAGCCGGGCGATGCCTCTATCATCCCGGGAATGGACATCCGTCCCCTCCAAAAGGATTCTCCCTTCAGTTGGCTTGTCTAAGGCTCCCAGCAGGTTGAGGAAGGTTGTCTTCCCCACACCTGAGGCGCCCATGATAGCGACAAGGTCTCCCTTCTCGAGTTCGAAATCAAGCCCTTCCAGCACGCGGAGAACACCCCTGGGCAAAGGATAAACCTTGCCGACATTCTGGGCGACGACGAGGTTACTCATATTTTAAAGCGATCACCGGGTCGACCTTAGACGCCCTGTGCGAAGGGAACAGGGTTGAGAGCAGGCTGATGGCCAGGCTGACGCCAATGATCATGGCCAGGTCAAGCCATTTAATATGAAACGGGACAAACGAGATCTGGTAGATATCGACGGGCACCTTAATCAATTTAAGCGTATTGGCCAGCCAGCAACAGACAAGCCCGAGGAGCGTTCCTGCGCTCGTGCCGATCACGCCGATCATCGCGCCCTGGAGGAAAAAGATCTTCTTGATGTTCTGGGACGAAGCGCCCAAGGCCATCAGGATGCCGATATCCCGAGTTTTTTCCATGACCATCAGGATGAGGGTGGCGATAATGTTCAGGGCCGCCACAAAAACAATGAGGGTAATGGTGAGAAACATGATGTTTTTTTCCAGCTTCAGGGCTGAAAACAGCGACCTATTCAGCTCCATCCATGTCGTCACATAGGTCGAAGCGGGCAGGATGCCCTTCAGCGTTTCGCTAATCTTTTCAGCCTGAAAGATATCGCTGATCTTGATCTGAAGATGGCTGATCCTTTCCTCCAGGCTGAAGAATTTCTGAGCCGCCCCAAGAGAAATCAAGGCTGTTGAAGAATCGAACTCATAGAGGCCAGTGGAAAAAATGCCGCTGACCACGAACCTTTTTGTTTTAGGGACGAGGCCCATCGGAGACAGGCGGGACGACGAAGTCAGGACGGTCACAGAATCTCCCGTGTTCGCTCCGATCGCCAGGGCAAGCTCTTTCCCCAGGAGGATTCCATCTTTCGGAGAGTCCGAAGGAAGACGGCCCTGTTCGAGTTTTGCCAGCCAGGGCGAATGCCTTTTATCAAGGTCGAAATCTATCCCCTTGAGCATTGCCCCGCGGCTCTTATAGGGTCCGTTGACCAGAACCATATCATAGACGACGGGCGAGACCGTCTCGACCCCGCTGACGGCCTTGACTTTGTTGATCAGGTTTTCATAATCTCGCAAACCTTCTCCCGCGAGGTCGGAAACCATGATGTGCGAGGTCGCTCCGAGGATTTTGTCCTGCACATCCTCCTGGAATCCCGTGATGAGCGCTAGGGCAATGACGAGAGCCATCACCCCGATAGCGATCCCCAGCATGGAAATGAAAGTGATGACCGATATAAAAGCCTGCTTCCGGCGGGCCTTGAGATATCGCGAAGCAATAAACAATTCGTAGTTCATCGACGATTTTTTCTAACGCGGCCTCAAGAGCGGGAAAAGGATCACTTCCCTGATTGATTTCTTATTGGCCAAGATCATGGTGAGACGGTCAATCCCGATGCCCTCTCCTCCAGTCGGAGGAAGTCCATATTCCAGGGAATGGACGTAATCCAGGTCAATCCAGTGGGTTTCTTCATCGCCCTGCATTCTCTGCCCCGCCTGCTGCTCAAACCGTTCCTTCTGGTCCTGCGGGTCGGAGAGCTCGCTGAAGGCATTGGCGATTTCCATGCCCGCCACAACAAGCTCAAACCGCTCGGCTTCCTCGGGATTCTCGCGGGATGGCTTGGCCAATGGCGAAATCTCTCGAGGGTGGTTGGTCACAAAAGTCGGCTGGATGATCTTCGGCTTGGCCAGCTTATCAAAGATGACGTCGAGCGCTTTGCCAAAGTAATGGATCGCTTGATCGGGGGCCAGAGTGGAAGCGAAATCAATAATCTCGGCCGGGCGGTCAAATTTTTCGGGAGCCAGTCCGCTCAGAGAGATAATCACGTCCTTGTATTTGAGACGCCTCCACGGTCTCTTAAAAGACACCGTATTCTCTCCGTAGATTATCTCCTCCTTTCCCAGAAGAGAAAGACAGAGCGAGTGGATCAGCTCTTCGGTCATGTCCATCATATCATAGTAATCGCTATAGGCCTGGTAAAACTCCAGCATGGTGAACTCGGGATTGTGCTCGGAGGAAATCCCTTCGTTGCGGAAACTTCGGTTGATTTCATAGACCTTCTCAAAACCGCCCACGACCAGGCGCTTCAGGTAAAGCTCGGGCGCGATACGAAGATAAAGTTCCATCCCTAGGGCATTGTGAAAAGTCTTGAACGGCCTGGCCAGGGCGCCTCCAGGGATGGTCTGCATCATGGGCGTCTCGACCTCAAGATAGCCCCTCTCGTCGAAGAACTTGCGGATGTGGGCGATGATGCGGCCGCGCAGCCTAAAAACCTCGCCGACTTCCGGATTCATAATAAGGTCCAGGTATCTCCGCCGGTAGCGGAGCTCCACATCCTGAAGCCCGTGCCATTTTTCAGGAAGAGGATGATGGCATTTGGCCAGCAGAAAAAATGACTCGACGGATACCGTGAGCTCCCCTGTTCGCGTTTTGAACAGAGTGCCCCGGACATCGATAATATCGCCGATATCCATCAGGTCGAAGAGCCTGTAACCCTTCTCCCTCAGGGCATCTTCCCTGAGATAGATTTGCAGCCGGGCGCGGCTGTCCGAGATCGTGCTGAACGTGGCCCGACCCATCCGGCGGATAGAAAGAATTCGGCCGGGGACGATGACAGCCGTCTTTTTCTTAGCCAGCTCTTCTGCGGACAAAGAGGCGAAATCCCGAACGACCTCAAAAACAGAATGCGTCTTTTCAGCCCGGTAGGGGAAAAGACGGACGCCCTGCTCGAGAAGTTTCTCGATCTTTTCCTCGCGGGAGGCTTCCTGGTCAGACTTTTTTTGCCCCGGAACTGGTTTTGGATCGTCCTTCCCTGCTTTTTGTGCGGACATGTCTCACCTCTTCGACAGGCGTTTTCTCTGCCTGGATTTTTTTTCTCAGAGCGTCAAGGATGCCATTGACAAAGGTGCCCGCTTCCGGGCCGCTGAATTTTTTGGCGATTTCGATCGCTTCATTGATTATAATGGCCGGGGCAACATTCTCGGCAAAAAGAAGTTCAAAGGCCGCCAGACGCAGGATGTTGCGGTCCACTAGTCCCATCCGGGAGATCCGCCAGTGCTCGGAGATGGACTGGATCGCCGCGTCCACTTCTTCCTGCCTGGAAAGGATCCCCCTGACCAGCCAGCCGCAATACTCTTTCGTCTCATCAGGAGCTTTCTTCTGCTTCCAGAAATGACCCAGGGCCTGGTCAACTTGAGAATGATCAAATTCGAGCTGGTAAAGAATTTGGAGGGCGCATTCCCGGGCTTTCCGTCTCTTGCCCATGGAGCGCCGCGCCTTCAGCCAAGCTTGGCCGTCTTGATCAGGTTCAGGGTTTCGACGACACTGAAAGCGGCATCCCAGCCTTTGTTCCCGGCCTTTGTCCCGGCGCGCTCGATTCCCTGCTCAACGCTTTCAACAGTCAGAATCCCGAACGCGCAGGGGATCCCCTCATCGATGGCGATCTGGGCGATGCCTTTGGTCACCTCGGCACTCAGAAAATCAAAATGAGGAGTATCTCCCCGGATGAGCGCGCCCAGGCAGATGACCCCGTCCACTTTCTTCGATTTGGCCAGCTTCTTCACCAGGAGCGGCACTTCAAACGCGCCGGGAACCTTGTAGACAGTAATATCCGTCTCTGCTGCTCCCAGCTTGGAAAGGGCGTCCAGAGCCCCCTCCAGGAGCCTTTCAGAAATGAACTGGTTGAAGCGGCTGACCACAATCCCGAACTTCAGCCCTTTCGCCTGGAGTTTTCCTTGAAATGTTTCCATTTTTAACCTCTCTCACTGGCCCCGAAAATTCGGTTTCCTTTTTTCCAAGAACGCCTTGGCTCCCTCGCGGCTATCCTCGGTCGAACAGGCGCGGCCAAAGATTTCCGCCTCAAGCTCGAGCCCGGCATCCAGGGTTTTGTCCATTCCCTTGTTAATCGCCTGGATGGCGTATTCCAGGGCAAGCGGCGCATTTTTGACGATGTCTCTGGCCAGGGCCTCGGCTTCAGACAAAAGATTCGTTGCGGGAACGACCTTATTGACGAGCCCGATCTCCCCCGCCTCCTTGGCGTCGATGACCTTTCCTGAAAGGATCAGCTCCATGGCCTTCCCTTTGCCGACCAGCCTGGAGAGCCTCTGAGTGCCGCCGTATCCTGGAATGATCCCGAGTTTGACTTCCGGTTGCCCCATTTTGGCGTTCTCGGAGGCAAGGCGAATGTGGCAGGCCAGGGCGAATTCCGTCCCTCCGCCCAGAGCATAGCCGTTGATGGCAGCAATTACGGGCTTCCGAAAGTTCTCGATGAACTTGGTCAACTCCTGGCCTTTGAGCGCATATTGCCGACCCTTCTCGGCATCAAGATGAATAAATTCACTGATATCGGCGCCGGCCACAAAGGCTTTGTCCCCCGATCCCGTGAGTATGACCGCCTTCACCTCGGCATCGTCATAGAATTCCTTGAAGGCGACGCCCAGCTCTTCTACCGTCTCCACATTCAAAGCATTGAGCTTGTCCGGTCGGTTGACGGTGATCCAGCCGATGCCGTCGCTTTTCCTGACTATCAGGTTTTTAAATTCCATGTCTTCCCCTCCGCCTGGCATGGTTTAATATCCTTGCTCTTCCTCCCGCTCTTCCGTGATATCCGCTCCTCACTCATTCGTTCAATCGCCTGAAAATTTTTTTTATTGTATCAGATAACAACTTTTTTTTCACCAATTATTTATGGCCTCTTTTCGAGCTTGTCCCGGGAGGAATTTTATGGTATTAAACCTGAAAGAGGAATGCCATCTCATAAGGAGTGTCCCGATGAGACTGAAAACCCATTTTGAAGAGTTGCCGCCCGAAAAATTGCGCTGGAGGTTGGACCCCGAAAAAATCCCGTTTGCGACGACCGACGATTGTGAACCCTGTGCGGAAATCATCGGCCAGGAGAGAGCCCTGAAAGCCATCCAGACTGGCCTTGACATTAAAAGTCTGGGCTACAATATTTTCATCACCGGAATGCTCGGGACCGGCCGGACAACGACCATCAAGCAGCTCCTGGAGAGGCTGGAAAAGGGAGAGAAGACGCCCGACGATATTCTTTACGTTAACAACTTCAGAAATCCGGACGAACCCACGCTCATCATGCTCCCGGGGGGTCAGGGCAAACTCTTCAAAGACGCTATGGAAAACCTGATTGATATGCTCAAAAGGAACATCCCCGAATTGCTCAAAAGCAAATACTACTCCGAAAAACGAGAAAGCATTATCGAGGCCCAGCAAAGAAGGCAGAAGGAAATCCTGCAAAAATTCGAGGAGGAGGTGGCCCAGCAAGGGTTTTCTGTCATCCAGGTTCAGATGGGGCTTTTTGTCAAGCCCGATCTCGTGCCGCTGCTCGATGACACGCCCACGTCTTTTAACAAGCTCGAAGCGCTCGTTAAAGAAAAAAAATTCGCCCAGAAAGACCTCGACGTGCTCAAGAAAAAATACGAGGAACTGACGGTCGAGTTGGACGAAGTTTTCGAAAAACTGAAGGAGATCGACGAGGAGACCCGCACCCTGCTCAAGAACTGGGATGCCGAAGCGATCACCCCGATCATTAAAGGGGGAATTTCCGGAATACGGGAAAAATTTCCCCTGTCCCCCATCTCCGGTTACCTCAGCGATGCTGAAGAAAATCTGATCAACACCATCGATCTTTTCAAGAACCAAAAAAAAGAGGAGAAGGAAGATAAGAGCCGGGAGATCGTCGACGCCTTCCTGGAATATAGAGTTAACCTCCTCGTGGACAACTTAGGAGTCAAGGGCGAGCCTGTGGTGATGGAGACGAACCCGAATTATATGAACCTCTTCGGGACAATCGAATCGACCATTTCCCGCTGGGGAATATGGCAAACCGATTTTACGAGAATAAAGGCCGGGTCATTCCTCAAGGCGAATGGGGGCTATCTCGTCATCAACGCCCTGGACGCCCTGATCGAGCCCGGAGTCTGGATCACTCTCAAAAGAACGCTGAGGAATCAGATCTTCGAGATCCAGAACTATGCCTCGCTCTACTTCATTTCCACGACGCGCCTGAAACCGCAGCCCATCAAGTGCAATGTCAAGGTGGTTATGATCGGCGACGCCTATATCTATGACCTCCTCTATTTTATGGATGATGACTTCAAAAAAATTTTCAAGATTAAGGCCGAATTTGATTCAGAGATGACCAAGGACGATAAAACCCTCAGCGATTACGCCCGGTTTATCAAAAAGATCTGTGATGATGATGGGCTGGCTCCGATGGACAAGGGCGGAATGGCCGCTTTTATTGAATACGCCACCCGAATCGCCGGCCGGCAGAGGAAAGTGACCACGCGCTTCAATATTCTGGCCGATGTCATCCGGGAATCCGATTACTGGGCTAAAATGGACAAAAAAAAGATGATCGGCCGCGAGCATGTCGAAAAAGCCGTCCTGGAGCGGTTCGAGCGCATCAGCTTGCTTGAGGATAAAGTCCAGGAGCTCATTGAGGAAGGGACTCTCATGATCGATACTGAGGGCGCCGTCGTCGGCCAAGTCAACGGGCTATCCGTCTATGATATGGGCCAATTCGCTTTCGGCAAGCCCACCCGGATCACCGCCAAAACTGCGGTCGGACGGGTCGGTGTCATCAATATCGAGCGAGAAGCGGACTTAAGCGGCCCGACGCACAACAAGGGCGTTCTTATTCTCGGAGGGTATCTCAGAGGGAAGTACGCTCAGAACAAACCGTTTTCCCTTTCTGCCAGCATCGCCTTTGAACAATCTTATTCCGGCGTCGAAGGCGACAGTGCCTCCTCAACGGAAGTCTATGCTATCCTCTCCAGCCTGTCCAAGCTTCCCCTCAGACAGGACATCGCCGTGACGGGATCGATCAATCAGAAGGGAGAGATTCAGCCCATCGGCGGACTGAACGAAAAAATCGAGGGGTTTTTCGATGTCTGCCGCGCCAAAGGACTGACAGGAACTCAAGGAGTGATCATTCCGCATCAGAACATCCAGAACCTGATGCTCCGACTGGACGTGCTCGAGGCCGTCAGCCAGGGCAAGTTCCACATTTATCCGGTCAAGGATGTTGATGAAGGGATTGAAATCCTGACCGGTGTCGAAGCGGGAAAAGCCAAGGGAGATGGGACCTTCGAAGAAGCCACGGTGAATTTTCTCGTGGACAAGGAAATGCAGAGGCTGGCGGAGAGTTGGAAGAGTTTCGGTCCTCCCTCAGAAAAGGAATCTTAAAAAACCTGGAGGGAATGTCAGCTCAACTTCACGAGGTCCCGGAGGGCCCGGAGTTCGCCGGGTTCGAGGGGACGCCACTCGCCCGGTTTGAGCTTCCTCAATTCCAGGCCTCCATACCCGATCCTCTTGAGTTCTAGGACATTATGGCCCACGGCCTGGCACATGCTCCGCACTTCCCTTTTTCTGCCCTCATGGATTTCGATCCGCAGGAGGCTTGATTTCGTGCCCTGGGCCAAAAGTTTGACCTTGGCCGGCGCCGTTTTTTTCTCACCAAGATAAACTCCTCGCTCGAGCCGGGCCAGAATCTCTGGGGTTGGAAGGCCCTGGACTTTAGCCACGTAGACTTTTTTCACTTGAAACCTCGGATGAGAAAGACGGTAAGCCAGTTCGCCATCATCGGTCAGGAGCAAAAGCCCCCGGCTGTCCAGGTCGAGCCTTCCCACCGGAAAGACCCTCCCCATGGAGGCCGGGAGCAAATCCCGGATTGTCCGCCGTTTGAATGGGTCCTTCAAGGTGACAAGATATCCGGGAGGCTTGTTCAGGACGATATAATGATGCCTCTCCGCCGGCCGGACTTTTCTGCCATCCACGTAAACGACGTCCTGTTCATCGTCGATCTTGTATCCTAGCTCATCGACCATCCGTTTGTTGACTTGGACCCGTCCCTCGCAGATCAAGCGGTCGGCCTCCCGGCGCGAAGCGACTCCGGCTTGGGATAAGAATTTGTTGAGCCTAACCTTCATTTCACCTCATCGTCCAGCCGCGGTTTGGCCAAGATCTCGATAATCCTGAGGTCAAAAAAAGTCTGTGCGTTTGCTGGCCGGAGCAGGACCGCTGTATCCGCTCCAGAGTTCGTGCCTCCAACCGCAATGCAGGGCTCCCGCGTGGGAATCAAGCCGGCGTCAGCCGCCATCAAGCTTATCTCTACAGCCACTTTTGTCCCCTGGCCAAATGTCCGCAAGGTGAAGGCGATGATCTCATCCAGCTCATAAGTAGCCAACTTCTTGCGCACAGCCCGGCCAACACCGCCGAAAGCGTGCTGGCAGGTGAGGATTTTGGCCCCCATTTCCTCCAACTTCCGGCGTCGCTCCGGCTTCATTTCCTGGAAATCGGGTTCCAGGAAGCCCGCGGAGTGAGTCACAGCAACCAGGTTTTTCCCGCGGAAAATCCGGGCTGCCAGGAGTCCCGTCCTGCCGGAGGTCGTGGCCACGACGATATGGCGGACATTCAACTCAGCGGCTCGCCGCGCCGCAATTTCCAGAGTCCGCTCGGTGTTTTGAGGACCCGGTTTTTCAAAGGTCACAGAAGGAAAAGACCGCTCCAAAGCCGGTGGAATTTTTTTGCGCATCTCTCTTCTCCAGCGCAAATCACTCTGGCAACATTTTCTTTTGGCCGCCAAGAATTGTCAAGCCGCGGTTTAGCCTAAAGAAAGGACAAAACGTTGGGGAGGATAATTCGAGTGGCATTTCATTTTGGGCCGGAGGGATGCGGGCCCGAAGCCCCGGGGAGAAGAGGCGAGGGTTTTGCGCGAGGAAGCCCGTCGAAGACTGAGCGGGCACGGTTTCTCGACCGAAGGGAGATAAGAGCGAAGGATGAGTGGGAGCGAGTTTCCTCGCTGGGGAAACGGCGAGCTGACGAACCCAAACCCGAGCCTCGATGGAGGGAACCGACGGGACTGGTTCCGGGGTGCGGGGGCAGAGGTCGGTATCCGTCCCGTCTAGAAGGGGTCACCCCGATGACGAAGTTAACATGAAAAACTGCGTAGCATCCGCCTAATGTCTTACTACTTACAGGCCTAAACCGCTTCTTTCGCTTTGCGTATTGTTTAATGTAAAATAAAGACCGACGCCATGGCGAAACTCAATATCGGCGAATCTATCTCCATGTCTATGGGGGCCCTCTGGTCTAATAAACTGCGGACCTTCCTCACCCTTGTCGGGATCATCATTGGTGTGCTAACGATTATCGCCGTAGTCTCAGTCATCCAAGGGCTTAACAATTATGTGTACACCAAAATGTCCTTCTTCGGGGCCAATGATTTCTCCGTCTCCAAGTTCTCTCTCATCGGGACGTCGCTCAAAGAATTAAGAGAACAAATGAAAAGAAAAGACCTGACCCTGGAGGAGATGAAGCTACTGCGCCGTGATTGCACGAGCTGCGAAATGGTCGGAGCGAGCGTCAGCACAGAGCGGACGGCTAAATCGGGCAGCGAGTCCCTGAAAAATGTGGAGATCCGCGGCGTGACTTACCTCGACCACCTCATCGGTTCAGTGGTCGAGCTCGAGTCCGGGAGGCATCTCCAAAAAGAGGACGAGAATCATTCCCGGATGGTCTGTGTCATCGGCGCCGATATCAAAGACAAGCTCTTTCCTTATACCGATCCCCTGGGCAAATGGATCAAGGTGGGCCCGGACAATTTCCTGGTCATCGGTCTTGGTAAAAAACAAGGGAAGCTCCTGGGCAGGAGCCAGGACAATTTTGTCCGGATTCCGATCACTACGTTCATGAAGGTCTACGGCTCAAGGAGGAGCATCAACATCAACGTCCACACATCCTCGCAGGAACAAATGAATCAGGCAGAGGAAGAAGTCCGGACTCTTCTTCGCTCCGCCCGCCACCGCGGATTCAACGACAAGGACGATTTCTCTTTTCTCACCTCAGACACATTCATCCAGTTCTATAAGACGGCCACATCGAGCATCTATATCGCCATGATCGCCATTTCGTCAATTGCCTTGCTGGTTGGAGGGATCGTGGTCATGAATATCATGCTCGTCTCGGTCACCGAGCGGACCAAGGAGATCGGCATCCGTATGGCCATAGGAGCGCGGCGCCATGATATCCTTTTCCAGTTCCTGATCGAGTCTTCTGTCATCTCGGCCACGGGCGGGGTCATCGGCATCCTGCTCGGCGTGATCCTTGCGAAAGTCGTCTCCGCGACAACGCCCATGCCGTCAAAAGTCGAACCCGTCTCCATCCTTATTGCCATAGCGATGGCCACGTCTATCGGCCTCTTTTTCGGCATATATCCGGCGAACAAGGCCGCCAAGCTCAATCCCACTGAAGCGTTGAGGTCCGAGCAATGAAAGCCGGCATCATGGGGGAAATTCTGCAGATGGCCTTTGATTCCTTGAAGAGCCACAAACTGCGGTCTTTTTTGACGATGCTAGGGATTGTCATCGGCGTCATGACCGTTATTGGGATGGTCTCTATCATCCAAGGGCTGAACCGCTCCTTCCTGAAAGAGCTGGAGTCCGTCGGCTCCGACATTATCATTGTCAGCAAGTTTGAGCCGGGCATTCAGATCGGCCGGCCATCGGAAGAAATCAGAATGAGAAAAGACCTCACGCTTGATGACGCCCTGGCCGTCGAGCAGGAAAGCCCCTATGTCCGAGCCGTCGCGGTCGATCTGATCGTCAATTACTTTGACACTATCCCCGTCAAGTACGAAAACATAAAGAGCGATGATTCCCTGATCCTCGGGATGAACGAGAAGTTCCCGCGGGTCCTCTCGGTTTACCTTCCTCAAAAAGGCCGCTTCCTCAGCGAGTCGGATGTCCGCCACAGCTCCAAGGTCTGCGTGCTCGGGTCGGAGCTGGCGCAGATTCTTTTCGGCGGCATCAATCCGCTAGGAAAAGAGATTCGAATCGGCCCGGAACAGTTCCAGGTCGTTGGCGTGCTCCAAAAAAGAGGCAGCATGTTCGGCCAAAGCCGGGATAATCTTGTGGGAATTCCGATCACGACTCTGATGAAATACTTTCCCTACAATCTTGAGAACCTCGAGCTCATCGTCACCCCCAAGAAGCACGAATACCTTCCGGAAACCATCGAAGATATCACGAATATCCTGAGAAAAAGAAGAAAGGTCGGTTTCGGCAAACCCAATGATTTTGCCGTCTTCACCCAAGACACTATGGTCGGACTTTATAACCAGATCACCGGCGCCGCTTATCTGGTCATGATCGCCATCTCTTCGATTGGACTCCTCGTCGGCGGCATCGGCGTCATGAACATCATGCTAGTCTCAGTCAAAGAAAGGACCCAAGAGATTGGCATCCGCAAAGCCCTCGGCGCCCGGTCCTCGGATATCCTCAAGCAGTTTTTGATGGAGGCCCTTTTCTTGACCGGCTCAGGAGGCATCCTGGGCATCATTATCGGATTCTCCATTGCTTTCCTGGTTAAGGCAGCCAGCGGCCTGCCGGCTTCGGTGACGGCCTGGTCGGTGATCTTGGGTTTTATCGTCTCTGTTTCGGTGGGGCTTTTCTTCGGAATTTTCCCGGCCCGGAAGGCCGCCCGGGTCGACCCGGTCATCTCGCTGCGTTACGAATAGCCCAAAAATCAGGTTGTT
>CAZLFV010000039.1:0-22596 GCA_964558915.1 uncultured Eubacteriales bacterium
GAACCGCCAGCCTTCCTCAAAACCGTACATCACGCCGCTCGGATTCTTCCAGGCGGCTTTTGCTTCGACATCATCTTTTCGTAGATAGATTTTAACAGGCTTGGTTACTCCTTCGCCCACATCCTCGAAGCGGACGATCTCGGCCGTCCTGAGGAATTCTTCCCAGTACGGCCTTTGAGCGATCTCATTGGCGGTTAACTGCGCCTCAGCCGAAGGAACGGTCATAAAAAGCAGCGAAATAGCCAGGCTCAGTGCGATTTGTGACTTCATTTTCCTCGTCCTTACGAACCGTTTTTTGGGGGCTTCTGAGAAAAAAGAACGGCCTCCTCCCCCTGGACTTCAATGAGTGCTTTGATTTTTGCGACGATGAGATTCTTTCTTGCCAGAAGAGCGTTAATTTCATCTGCGTTCAGGTAAGGAGCCAGGGTTGATTTGGCCGCCTCTTCATTCAGCTGGAGCAGTCCCTCATAAAGCCGGCGCGAGCAGCGGACAATGTCGCAGTCTGGAATGAGTTCAGGGATGGCAGAGAAGGCGTCGGCAAAATCGACGCGGCAAACTTTCCAGGTATCTCTGTGGATCCAGATGTCACTCTTATTCTGGCACTCGTCATAGGTTAGGTTCTCAAAAACCCTGACCTCTTCAACCGCGTTGGCCAGACCCTCAGGGTCGGGTGGCTCAAGCTTCTTTCTTTCTGTTTCCTTGAGGTTCCTGCAGTTTTCTAGAAAGACCTGAAGAGAGCCCATCCTGCCGTTGACCTCCCGTTCGATGACCGGAGGAATGATGTCTATCCCAAGGAGCTTGGTCAACTGATAGGCCGCGAGCTCGTATTTATAGCTGCTCGGGACAAGGGACGGCCTGGGGCTGTCGATGTACTTAAATATCGCACGGCGTTTGACGGTCCCTTCTACCAGAGTGACCAGCCACGGTGCTGTTCGGCCGCCGACCTCGTCCTTTTTCACTATGATAACGGCTGCATTCTTGAGGAAATCCTCAAGGCTTTTCATTTGATTCTCATCTTCTGCTGCCCTTGAAGATGTCCTAGAGAAAGACAGGCCACAGCCGAGCAGAATCATGAGGAGGATTGCATGAATCGTCTTTATTTTCATTGTTTTCCCCCCACACACTAAATGTTCCGTTATAGATGATCAGGGCGCTCAAACGCCCTCCGTAGGCGAAAGAAATTCCCGTGTCGATAATCCAAACCTTCCCTCCAAAACGTTCCATCTCCCGGCGAGTGGGGACTCTCGGTGTGTGCGCAATGACCATGACTTTGGCCCCGAGATTGGCAAGCATCCTGTCCACTTCCTCCTTCAAATCTTCTTCCAGGACGGTCGCCAGGTCTCTATACCAGAGAGGCCCCTCTGACTGGTAAGCGATCCTGAGCCGGGACTCCTGAGGCTCTGATCTGAGAGCCTTCTGCGCCAAGTCGGAGAGTTCTTGGCGAAGAAGGTCGTTGATTTTTTCGATTTTCCAGGTCGAGTACTTCTCGGAAATTCCACCATGGACGAAGACGATGTCGTTGATCTTGATCACTGCATTGCGCCCGAGGATCCAAGTTCCATATCTATCGTAAAGGGTGGCAAGGTACTCTTTTTGAGCGTACGGATCCGTGATCAATTTGTTCCAGAATTTTTCGGTCAAGGCTTGCCGCTCGGAATCATCCGCGATATTCTTGATTGTTTTATTTAACCGCGCCTCTTGCTTTTTCTTGAATCCGTCAGGGAGAAAGGATTTGAATTGGTCGGGCGTGAGATAGTCTGGATACCGGAAAACAAGACCTGTGATGTTCAATTCTTCATGGTTGCCGAGGAGGACATGCACCATTCCTCCGGCCTCTTTGGCTTCAAGCTCAAGCCCGATCAGAAGGTCAAAAATCTTCCTGGCGTCCGGCCCTCTGTCCATGATGTCGCCGATCTGGACGAGGTGTGTTTCTCCTGCGACCCAGCGGAGGTCGTCGTCGATGACGCCGGTCCCCTTGAGAATCTTGACAAAGTTATCATAATCGCCATGAAGATCTCCCACAGCGACGATTTTCCCAACGCCCGTCCAAACGGACTGAGTGCCGGCGGAAATGGACCCGACAAGCAAACCCAGGATCAGAAGAACAAAAATAGACCCAGACCGGGCTCTCTGCGGGTTGAGTGTGCTGTAAAAGTGTTTCCGGAGAAGTGTTTTTAGCAAGTGTGCTCTTTTTTCTTACGCGCTTGAATACACAGTATGATACCAGAAAAAGGGCCGAAGCAGAAGTCCAGGATATTTTCGTAAGTAGCAAAATGTTAGAGCGGTGACAACAAAAATTCGAGTGGTATTTTATACAGGGCGGGATGGCATCCATCCGCGCCAAAGGTTTTCATTGACTCCCTCCGGAGAAGATGGTATTATTAAAAAAATGGCAGAGGGAAACAGGAATACGGAAAACACGCTGCCTTTGTTTCCCGAAAAATAGGAGGGAGAGGTCATGTTTGCGCGCATAACATCGATGGACATCAAGGTCGAACGGATAGACGAAGCCGTAAAAATTTATGAGCACAGCGTTGTTCCTGCGGCCAAGCTGCAGAAGGGCTTTCTCGGCGCTTATCTTTTTTCAGACCGCAAAACAGGAAAAGGGATTTCCTTGACTCTTTGGCGAAGCGAAGAGGATGCCCTCGCCAACGAACGGAACTTGTACTACCAAGAGCAGCTGGTCAAATTTATCCACCTCTTGCAATCGGGTTATATTCGGGAAGGCTTTGAAGTGGCAGTCAAGGCCTAAAAGAAGGATCCCCCGTCGGCGAGTATCGGTTAAGAGATAAACGACCTAAGGCCGCTCACCTGGCAAAGAGTTTCCAGCTTTCTTAAGGCCTTGGCCTCAATCTGACGAACTCTCTCGCGGGTGATCTTGAAGGCTTCTCCGGTCTCTTCCAGGGTATGCTCACTTTCGTCCATTAATCCGAAACGCATCCTCAAGACTTCGGATTCTCTCTGGGTCAGGCTATTAAGAGCCCACTCGATATGTTCCCGCAAACTGCTCCGGATCACGGACATCTCGGGCGAGAGAGAGTTCTTGTCTTCGATGAAATCCCCGAGTTGGGATTCCTCGTCCCCGACGGGCGCGTCGAGAGAGACGGCTTCCTGAGAGATACTCAGGACTTCAGCCACCTCTTGGGTTGATAATCTCATCCTTTTGGCCAATTCGTCAGTCAGTGGGTCTCTCCCGTTCTCCAGGACAAACGCTTGGCTGGCCTTCTTCAATTTGCTCAGGGTTTCGAGCATATAAAGGGGGACTCTTATCGTCCGGGCCTGCTCAGCGATCGCCCGGGTGATGGCCTGCTTGATCCACCAGGTGGCATATGTGGAAAATCTGTATCCTCTGCGGTGGTCAAACTTGTCCGCCCCCCTCATCAAACCGATATTCCCTTCTTGGACAAGGTCCAGGAAGCTGAGCCCCCGGTGGGAGTATCTCTTGGCAACGGAGACCACCAGCCTCATGTTGGCTTCCACGAGCTCTTTTTTGGCCCTTTCCCTGAGCTGTTTGGCCAGGCTTATTTCTTGGAGAATCTCTCTCGATTGGGCAGGAGTCAGGCCGATCTCTTTCCGGGATTTTTTGATTTGGCGGGTCAGGACATTGACGATTTTCTCCCAGGTCGAGGGCCGCAGCCCGAGCGTCCTGATCAATTGAATCATTCGGACGATGGTTCGGCCGCGGGCCATCCGGAATTTTTTCCGAGGAGGTATTTTTTCGAGGGATGAACAGAGGGCCCGGAGCTTTCTCATCTGAGCCAGAATTTCGTCCCGCTTGCTCCGGAGATCTTCCTTGCCCCGCCCTTCAGCACAATCTATAAAATCTGGAATGACGCCCGCGTCTTTTTTAATCTTCTCCCCCAGCTCAAGAATTTGGTTTATTAAAAGGCGGGTCCTGGCCAGCGCTTTGAGGGTGTTGTTTCTCCCTCTTTCGATGCGTTTGGCCAAGACGATTTCTTCGCTGCGGGTGAGCAGCGAGATACTACCCATATTTTTTAAATACAGTTCAACCGGGTCAAGGCTGGACCGGGTTTTTTCAGGGGGGAAAGGCGCACTGCTTGATTGAGTCTGCTGAGTTGTCAAAACCGGCTTTTCGCCTGATGGACTCCAAAGGCATTCGGCCTCTCCTGGGCCGTCTGCGCTTTCCCGGAAAATCAGGTCGGAGACGTCATCAGGCAAGGGGTCTGTTTTCATGGTAAACCGCAAACCCTAATCTCTGTTAGACTCGTAATAAAGTACATGCAATAATTGTGCCAGGTTACAGACGGATTTCTTTCTCTGGTATAGGATAAACATTAAAAAAGGTTTATAATGGCTCTAATGATTCTTTACAAGCATAGCGACAAAGCCAGGATTTCTGGCAAGGGGGCGTTATGGACCCTATCATAGAAAACTATCTCGACGGTCTCCGGATGGGCGAACTTCGGGTCTTTAAGAACATGGGAGTCATCCCGATCTTCGCCTCTGTCGATGAGTCTCCCGAATACTTCACCCTAAAAGAAGCACTGGAGAAGGATGTGCTCAAGGTCACCGAGGTTAGCCAAAGCGGGTCCGTGCCTGAATTGAAAGTGACCAATAGCGCAGAAATTCCGGTGCTTCTCCTCGACGGGGAAGAGCTCGTTGGCGCCAAGCAGAATAGAGTGCTGAACACGACTATATTAATAAAAGAAAAATCTGAGACGGTCATCCCCGTGAGCTGTACCGAGCAGAGGCGCTGGGCCTATGTTTCGGATCAATTCCAGGACTCAGGGACGGTGATGACGCCGAAACTCAGGGCTACCAAGGCCCAGACAGTCAGCACCTCGTTAGGGACGTCGCGGCAATATCGCTCCGACCAAGGCACAGTCTGGGATACGATTCATCATTTTTCCCGGAGTGCTGAGGTTCGCTCCGAGACCGGGGCCATGAGAGACGTTTTCGAGGCCAAAAAGAAGGACCTTGACGGGTTTAGCAAGAATTTTAAGGCCGAGCCCAAGCAGAAGGGACTCTTTGTCTTCTTGAACGGCGAAATTGTCGGATTTGATTTCATCTCCTTGGACAGGGCCTATCGAGCTCTTCATGATAAGCTCGTGCAGAGCTACGCCATGGAAGCCCTCCTGGAGAGACCTGAACACGTGCGCGCGCCCGACCCGACCACCACTCGGGCGTTCCTCGAGGAAGCGAAAGCCTGTAGCGAGAAAAAGTATGAGTCTGTCGGGAAAGGCTGGGACTATCGCTTTGAGGGAAAGTCCGTGGTGGGTTCAGGACTCGCCGTCGACCACACGATCGTCCACTTGGCCTTTTTCAGGGTCACGGAGACCGAGAAAGCTGTTTGACAATCATTTTTGCTTCTGGTAATAGCTAATTAATAGGTGAGAAGCTCATGAAAATAAGCTCAAGAGAGAGAGACGACGTCATCATCTTTGATATCGAAGGAGAAATCCGAAGGTCTGATATCAGCGATGTCACACTCCATCAGCTTGTCAAGAACCAGCTCGACTCGGGCAAGAGGAGAATTCTTCTCAATTTTGAGCAGGTCGAATTCATCGATAGCTTCGGCGTCGGTGAGATTTTAGCCAGCTACATTTCCACTCATAATCTGGGCGGGAAGCTGAAGATCGTCAAGATCTCCAAGAAGCTCTATCTCATCTTTCAAGTGACGATGCTGACCAAAGTCTTGGATATCTTCGATGATGAGGATGCGGCGCTCAAGAGCTTTTTTTAAGTTTGTCCTAAGGGTTCGCTTAAGCTAAAATCATCCTATGGCGAAAACCCGCCTCCGTCGGATCCTTTCTGGAGTCGTTGAACTCAAACCCGGAGAGGAAGCCACCGCCGTCCTTTTTTTCCTCTACTTTTTCCTGGTCACCTCGCCTTATTACATTATTAAATCACTCCGCAACGCCAACTACCTTGAGCATCAGGGCGTCAATTTCCTTCCTCTGGCCTATTTTCTCACGGCTCTGCTGATGGGCTTTATTGTCAACTTCCATTCCCGGCTTCAAGTCAGGATCCCCAGGCGCACCTTGATTATTTCCAGTCTAGCCTTCTTTTTCCTGACGATATGCCTTTTTTGGTGGCTTTTTCTGCACAACTGGAAATGGGTGCCGTTAGTCTTCTGGGTCTGGGCTAATATTTTTGCCGTCGTGCTCGTCACCCAGTTCTGGATCCTGGTGAATGATATTTTTAATCCGAGAGAGGCCAAACGTCTGATCGGTTTTATCGGCAGCGGGGCCCAGCTCGGGGCTATTCTAGGAGGATTGACGGTCGGGATTTTGGGCAAGACAAAGGCCTCTGATTTCCTTCTCCTGATCGCGGCCGGCCTTCTTTCCATCAGCATTCTTATCGTCCTTTTTATTTTTGCCAGGCAGCGGACAGGTCAGCCTGAAGCTGAGGGAGAAGCCAGCAAACGAGCTCGGGACTCAGAAAAACAGGTTAAGTCGGGTTTCCGCGATGCCTGGGAAACGGTCAAGAAGAGCCCTTATCTGAAGCTCCTGGCCGGAATTATGATGATCACCATAGTGGTTTCAACCCTCATTGACTTTCAGTTTAATAAGATTGTCGATTTTCGGGTCAAAGGCGGCGAAAGCCTAACTTCATTCTTCGGTTATTTTAACGCCGGAACAATGGCCTTTGCTTTCCTTCTCCAGCTCCTCTTGACCAGCAACATCATCAGGCGCTTTGGCATCAGCCTCACCCTTTTATTTTATCCTTTAGTCCTGCTTTTCGGCGCGGCAGGAATAGGCATTTGGGTGTTTGCCAGCTTGATTCCCCCGATCCTGATCAAAGCCAGCGACAAGAGTCTGGCTTATTCCCTCAACCAGTCTGTCAGAGAGCTGCTTTATATTCCCATCTCGGTGGCGCAAAAATACAAGTCAAAGATATTCATCGACATGTTTGTGAACCGGTTTGCCAAGGGAATCGGCGCCGTCCTTATCGTGATTCTTCTGCTGATGTTCAACGGAGCGGTTGTGAGAGCTCTCAGCATTGTTGTCGTGCTCATCATCATTGGCTGGATTTATCTTAATCTCCGGGTCGGCCGCGAATACACGAACACGGTGAAAGATAAGATCAAGCCGAAATGGGAGAGGGGAGATTGGCTCGTCTCGCAGAAGCTCGATGTCGATTACACTAAGCTGGTTTTTGACGCCTTGGAGAGCAAAGACCGAAGCTCGGTCTTGTATGCCATGCATGTCTATGATCTCATCAAGCAGGACAAACTGACTCCCGAAGTCAAAAATCTCATCTCTTATAAACAGGATGAGATCCGCGCGGCGTCCTTGGGGACCCTCATTGAGCAGAGCGAAACGGGTTTAGGACCTCAATTAGACGATCAACTGGGCGATGAGGTCTTGAAAAAGGAAGTCGAAGAGATCATTTCCTTGGATTCCTATCAGGAAGTTATGAAAAGCTACATAGACCAGACCATCGCTGAAGGCGGTGAAGCGGGCAAAATAGCCAGGATGGAAGCAGCGAAGGCTATCGGTCTGATGACCCCGGATGCTCCTGTCGCAGACCGACTCGAGGATCTTCTGATGGATGAATCGCCTGAGGTAAGCCATTACGCTGTTGCTAGCGCCGCCGCGCTGAAGCGGAGAGAATCCGTCCCCACGCTCGTGCTGAAACTCTCCCACCCCGTTCTTCGGGAAGATGCCATGGATGCCCTGATCAAATACGGCCCCAAAATTGTCGGCACCCTCGCCGATTATCTTGGGGATAGTGCCATAGACCCGGAAATTCGGAAGGCCGTCTCTTCTATCCTGGCCTGCATCGGTACGCAGGACGCAGCCGATTTCTTGACCTGGCAGTTGGCCGAGGCCGACGGCGGATTGAGGACGGAAATCATCGACGGCCTGGACAGAATCCGCTCGGTGAACACTCAAGTTCATTTTCCTGAAGACATCATTAAACCCAAAATTCGCCAGGAGATCACAACGTACTGCCGGAGCCTGGTCGCTTTTTCTCTAAAGCTCAGGGAAGGCGAATGGAAAGGGATCAACCAGGCCCAACAGGCAGAGCAGGGCAAGACACTGGAAAATATCTTCAAGCTTCTCGGGCTGATTTATCCCCGCCCGGATATCTCCAAGGCTTACCAAAACCTCAAGACAGGAACAAAAGATTCCGTGGCTTATGCTGTTGAGCTTCTCGACAATATTTTGGACAGGGAGATGAGGGAGGCTGTTTTCCCCCTGATCGAAGATCTGTCCTCGGAAGAACGGGCCACGAAATGCCGGAATTTGCTCGCCCGTCTTTCGCCTGAAGCAGGTCAGAATGACAAGCGTCAGAAAGGCTGAAGGGACAGAACTGTCTCTCCTCATGTTTTTTTATTTTTTTTTGATCACGTTTAGCGTTTATATCATCAAACCGGTCAAAGACGCCCTGTTCATGCACCAGCTCGGCAGCCGGGGGCTTCCCTATGCGTTCCTTCTCACCGCGGTCTTGATGGCCCTGGCTGTCGCCCTTAACTCCCGGTTCCTTCAAAAGGTGAAGAGGTCTTTCTATCTTACGTCAACTCTGGGGTTTTTCATCGCCGGCGGTCTGATTTTCTGGTTTCTCCTGACTCGGCCAAGCCCTTGGAAGGGGATTTTTTATCTTTTATGGTCCTGGGGCGATATATTTTTGGTGACATCCGTCACCCAATTTTGGATTCTTGTCAACGACCTCTTTAGTCCGCGCCTGGCAAAGAAGCGCGTTGGGTTTTTGGTGAGCGGCGGACTCCTGGGGGGAATCGGAGGGTCTCTTGTCGCTCGGTTTTTGGCGCGTCCGTTAGGAACGGAAAATCTTGTTCTCGCTTGTCCCGCGATTCTGGCTTTCTGCGTCTTGATTATCCTGGTTCTGACTCGTCGCTTTCCGCAGGAATCCCGGATTGAAGTGGAGTTTAAACTGGACCAAAAAAGACAGGATACTGGTTTCGGCGGCAGTTTGTCGGCTTTGAAGAAGAGCCGCTATCTGCTGCTTTTGAGCGGGATGATGATCACGGCCATTGTCGTCTCAAATCTTGTGGATTTTCAGTATAAAACCGTGGCCCGAGATGTTTATACGCAGAAAAATGACCTGACCTCTTTCTTCGGGTCGTTCAATCTCGGAATGCTCATTTTGTCTTATTTCCTTGCTGTTCTTCTCACCTCTCGCATCCTCAAACATTTTGGCTTCCGGGTCGCCCTTCTTATTCTTCCCATTATGCTGCTCCTCGGGTCTCTGGCTTTGTTTCCTCTCGCCCTGGCAGGAGCGAGCCTCCTCCCCTGGGCCATTTTCATCAAGGGAGCAGACAAAAGCCTGTCCCATTCACTCACTCAATCCGTCCGGGAACTCCTTTATATCCCCGTGCCCCCGGAGGTCAAGTACAAAGCCAAGGTGTTTATTGACATGTTCCTGAACAAGTTTGCCGACGGGCTGACAGGCCTGTTGCTCATCGTCCTTTCGTCGTTCATCAAACTCACCCTGCCTGAGATCAGCGGACTGGCGGTTATTTGCATCGCGCTTTGGTTCAGCCTCGTCCTCCGGGTCACAAAAGAATATGTCGGCATCGTCAAAAAGAATCTCCAGATCAAATGGCCGGATGCCGACCGCTTGGTGACCGAAAAGATCGACATTGATATGACCAAGCTGGTTTTTGACACTCTGCAAAGCCGCGAGAGAAGTTCGGTCTTGTACGCGATGAATCTCCTGGACCTGATCAAGAAGGAGAAGCTGAGCCCCGAGCTGAGGAACCTGATCTCCAATAAATCCGCTGAAATCAGGGCCCGTTCCATGGATGCGCTCATGGATGTCGAGGGAGAGGTTCTCGTCCCGGACCTAGACGACACGATCGCGCCGGAGGACTTGGATGCTCAGGTCAAGGAAATCATGTCCCTGGATGTTTATCAGCAACTGATGAAAGAACAGATTGAAAGAGCGGCCAAAGAAAAAGGAGTTGAGGCGGAGATCGCTAGGATGGAAGCGGCCAAGGCCATGGGGATGATGGAACCCAATGCTCCGTTGACCAGGAACCTGAAGAAGCTTCTGAGGGACGAGTCTCCTGAAGTCGTCCGCTACGCCGCAGAAAGCGCCGGACGGCTTAAAAGAAGGGAATGGGTGCCTCTTTTGGTCGGCCACTTGAGCCGACCGGCGACACAAGAAGCGGCCGCTCAGGCACTCACCGCCTACGGGAACACAATCATCGGGACTTTGAGGGACTATTTGAGCGACCCCGACGAAAACATCCGGGCCCGCAAGGCGATCCCGGCCATCCTGGCTCGGACGGGGTCTCCGAGAGCGGCGGAGCTACTGCTCCTAGAGCTCGAAAAAGAAAATACGGACTTGGAGAAGGAGCTCATCGAGGCCCTCCACAAGATGAGGTTCAGCAGCCCCCGAATCCGTTTCTCCGAGAGACCGGTCCTGGTCAAGACTGTGGCCTTGATCAAGAAGTGCTATTTGCTGATCATCCAGATTTATGAAATGAAGGCCGACAAGAAGAAAGAAGTCCTGGCCAGGGACCTAGAGAATAACCTGGCGCGTACGCTCAAACATATTTTTGATCTCCTCGGCCTCATCTATCCTCAGGAGGATATCATCAAGGCCTACCAGAATATTAGCGCTGGGACAAAAAAGGCCTTGGACTATAGCATTGAGCTTCTGGACAACATCCTGAAAAAAGAGGTCAAAGATATCCTGCTGCCTTTGATAGAGGACACGTCTTTCGAGGAGAAGGTGAGGATGAGCCGGAGGATGCTCAAGAGCATAGAAAGAATTGACGTGTCTTGAAGTGCGGGCCCTTCCGGAGTATAATAATGGTCGCGAGAAAAGATGGCGAGACTTTTTGTTTATCCGAAGAAAGGGGACACATTTTTTATTGACCTCAAACAGGAACGGGTATCCATAGGACGATCCGAAGATAATGACATCGCCCTGCCCGACCCATTCTCCTCAGGTCACCATGCGCTCATTATTCCCAAGGATAGCGGGTTTGCCCTTCGCGATAACGGCAGCAAGAATGGAACGTTTCTCAACGGGAAGAAAATTCAGGGGGAAGTGGACCTCAAAAAAGGGGATGAAGTCCTCGTCGGCTCAACCCGGTTGATTTATGATAAAGAGCTTTCCAGTAACGTCGAACTGACTGAGATCATCTCGCCGTCTCGCAATATCAACACGGTCATTCACTTGCGCGATATCCTGAAGGTTCCTGATATCGAAACCACCATCCAGAGCCTGGCCACCCCAGCGGATCTGATGAGGATCAAATCAGACTACAAGTCTATGGCGGTCCTCAATGAAGTCAGCAAGGCTCTGGTCCTCCATCAGCCGCTGAATGATCTGCTCGAGCGCATCATGGAGTTGATTTCGACTTATATGCCGATGGACCGGGCGGTCCTGATGAGAAAAGAGGGCAACCCTCCTCAGCTTATCCCCAAGGTCATCCGGATCAACAATAAAAACCTGGTTAGACAAAAAATCCTGGTCAGCCAGAGCATTGTCAACCTCGTCCTTGACAAGCACTCATCAATCCTGACGACGGACGCGCAAGCGGACGAGCGTTTCAAGATGAAAGACAGCGTGATCAAGTCCAACATCCACTCGGCGATCTGTGTGCCCCTCTGGAATAACAAGGAAATTATCGGCGTGATCTATGCCGACCGGATCTCATTGCTTGACCAGTTCGCCGAAGAGGACCTGAGACTGCTGACGCTTTTGGCTAACCTGGCCGCGGTTAAGATTGAAAATGCTGAGGCAGTCGAATTGGCCATTGAGCAGGAGCGGATCAAAAAAGAAGTCGCCTTGGCCGCCCAGATTCAGAAGGATTTTATGCCCAAGCAGGATCCGGCCTGTGACAACTATGATATTGCTGGAACAAATATCCCCTGCTATCAGGTCGGCGGCGATTATTACGATTTTATCTCCATCGACCCGAATCGCTTGGGCATCGTCATCGCGGATGTGTCCGGCAAGGGGATGGGCGCCTCGCTTCTCATGGCCTCTTTGAGGGCGGCTCTTCACTCGGAAGTCAATCCCCACTACCGGATCGAAGCGATGGCGGCGAAACTCAACGACTTCGTTCATCGCATGACCTCCCCGGAACGGTTCATCACTTTCCTTTTCTGCGAACTGAACTTGGAGAAGGGTGAGCTCCGCTATATCAACGCCGGCCACAATCCTCCTTTTATCATGGAAAAGAACGGGAAGATGAGCCGGCTGGAGGTCAGCGGCTTTTGCCTGGGTATGTTTCCCTCGGTCGCGTATGAGGCCTACACGGCAACTTTGGGGGTGGGGGACGTCGCCGTTCTATTTACTGATGGGATTACGGAAGGCCGGGACAGGGACAATCGTGAATTCAGCGAAGAGGGCCTCGCCCAAATTCTGAAAAAAAATGTCAAGCTGCCGGCCGCCAAAATTGTGGAGAAAATCTGCCATGAGCTGGCGACTTTTACTCAGGGTGTTCCCCCGATGGACGATATGACCATGATCGTCATCAAGAGGACCGGGTAGACTTTTTTTCCCCCAAGAAGTGGGCCACGCCATTTTTAGTTTTTCGGGACCAATGCCATCGCCGCTTACTGCGGATCGATCTTAGGGAATA
The DNA here is from genome assembly GCA_964558915.1 of uncultured Eubacteriales bacterium. Taxonomy (GTDB): domain Bacteria; phylum Acidobacteriota; class Aminicenantia; order Aminicenantales; family UBA8522; genus CAZKEW01. Next base: position 12,530 of record CAZLFV010000039.1, read on the forward strand.
AGTTGCTGGCGCTCGCCAAGGCGAATTTATATATATTTTCTGTAAGAAGGAGATTTTCATAAAAATTTGGGGAGAAGAAGATGAAAAAGAGAGCCTTTTTTTTCTTTCTTGCCGGTGTAATTTTTTTCGGCTCTTGCGCGGAAGAGAAGAAAGAAACGGCAGCCGCGCCTGCCCGTGGAGTCAAGCTCGGTGTTGAGATGTTTTTGGAAAGTCATCTTGACCTGGTCAAAGGAAAGAAAGTCGGCCTCATCACCAATCCTACGGGCGTCGACAGCCAACTCCGGAGCGTCGGTGACCTCTTTCACGGAAATCCGCAGATCAACCTTGTGGCCCTTTACGGACCCGAGCATGGGATCAGGGGAAATGCCCAGGCCGGCGAGTACGTTCCCTTCTATTTCGATGAAAAATTTAAACTTCCGGTCTTCAGCCTGTACGGCCAGTCGCTTAAGCCTGCCCCGGATATGCTTAAGAACATCGATGAGTACATGCGCTCTTTCGATACGACCCGTTTGGGCAAAACTCCTGAAGCCGGGATGATCAAGAACGTCGAGGTCCTGATCTTTGATATCCAGGATGTCGGGACAAGAGTCTACACTTACCCAACGACAATGGCCTATGTCATGCAAGCTTGCGCGGAGAATGGCATCGATTTCATTGTCTTGGACCGTCCCAACCCGATCAATGGCGTAGTCATTGAGGGCCCCATCCTCGAATACCCGGAATATAGCTCTTTTATCGGTGTCTATTCCGTCCCCGTTAGACATGGAATGACGGTGGGCGAGCTGGCCCGGCTGTATAACGATCGATTCTTAGAAAAAAAGGCCAGCTTGACGGTCATTCCGATGCAAGGCTGGAAGCGGACAATGTGGTATGAAGAGACGGGCCTCCCCTGGGTTATCCCATCGCCGAATATGCCGAGTGTTGAGACGGCGACGGTTTATCCGGGTCAAGTTTTTTTAGAGGGAACGAACGTATCCGAAGGCCGGGGAACGACCAAGCCCTTTGAGATGTTCGGAGCTCCCTGGATTGACGGCAACGAGCTTACGCGCCGGCTTAACAGCCTCAACCTGGCCGGAGTAAAATTCAGGGAAGCCTGGTTCACGCCCACGTTCTCCAAGTTCTCCGGCGAGCTTTGCGGAGGGGCCCAGGTCCATGTCACTGACAGAAATGTCTACCGGCCGTTTGAAACCGCACTGCATATTATCAAAACGATTCGGGAGATGTATCCGGACAGGTTCGAGTTCAAGGCCGATACATTTGACCATTGGATGGGAACGGCGAAAGTCCGGGAATCGCTCATTAAAGGGTTGGGAGTGTCGGAAATCGTGGCCGGATTTGATAAAGGCCTGGCCGACTTCGCCCAGCTGCGCAAACCGTATCTTCTTTATTAGAACGAATTTGAAAGAAATTCCCGGTCATTATTGAATTGAAAAATCAAGCCCGTTTGCGTAAAATACGCACTCAGACCGACAAACCTGACCTGGATGCCTGAAAATCTGAAATCTATAGGTTAAGGAGACGTTTCCATGTCCAGCCAAGCTTTTACTTATGCCCTGGCCAATCCTCTTTCGGTGATCCTGAATAAGCCGCCCAGAGATTTTAGGCGCGCGGATTTCTTGCGGATTATCGATGAAAAGCACATCGAGCGCATCACCTTTCACTACACTGCTCTAGACGGCAAGCTCAAAGAGCTGAAGCTCCCGGTAGCGAACGCGGCGCAGGCGGAAACCATCCTGGCTGAAGGCGAGCGGGTGGATGGCTCATCCCTTTTTAAGGGAATGGTCGATGCCGCCCTTTCCGACCTCTATGTCGTGCCTGTTTACAGGACTGCTTTCTTGAACCCGTTTGACGACCGGAGCATCGACTTCATCTGCCGGTATCTGACCAAGGACGGAGACCTTGCGCCCTTTGCCCTCGACAGCGTTCTCAGCCGCGCCTACGGGATTTTTCATCAGAAAACGGGACTCGATTTAAACATGCTCGGCGAACTTGAGTTTTTTCTGCTCAGCGACCGGAACCTTAATCTTTATTCAGCCCAAAAGCAGCACGGCTACCATTCGGCCGCGCCCTACATCAAGAGCGGCCAGATTCTGAACGAGATGGTTCATCATATCACCCAGATCACCGGAGCCGTGAAGTACGCCCACAGCGAAGTCGGGTTCGTCGATAGTGTCCGCAGCGACTTGGACGAAATCCGCGGCAAACAGGCGGAGCAGCTCGAAATCGAGTTCCTCCCCCGGCCTGTGGAGGAGATGGCCGATGCCCTTGTCCTGGGCCGCTGGCTGATCCGGAATATCGCCTACAAGTATGGCTGCGTGGCCACCTTTACCCCGAAGATCGAGGAAGGGGTCGCCGGGAACGGCCTCCACTTTCATCTGGAGCTTCTCCAAGACCAAAAAAATATCATGCTTGACCCGGCCGGAAAATTGTCGACTTCGGCCCGAAGACTCATCGGTGGACTCTGCGCCTACGCTGATTCTCTCACGGCTTTCGGGAACACGGTCTCTTCTGCTTATCTGCGCCTGGTCCCGAACCAGGAGGCGCCGATCCGAGTCTGCTGGAGCGACCTCAACCGGAGCGCCATGATCCGCGTTCCCCTGGGTTGGTCCAACCTCCGGCATCTGGCCAAAAAGCTGAATCCTCAAGAAACTGCGCCCTTTGAGGATATCAAGAGCCGGCAGACCGTCGAGGTGCGAAGCCCCGACGGCAGCGCCATCATCCACCTGTTGCTGGCTGGCGTTGTCATGGCCGCTGATTGGGGCTTCAGGGAGAATGAATCATTGTTTAAGAAAAACCTTCCCTTGGAGCTCGCCGACAAGCTCTATGTCCAGGGAAACATCTTCGCCGACGAAGCTCTGCTTCAGAAGTTGCCCACGCTCCCGCGAAGCTGCGTCGGATCGAGCCGCATCCTTCTAGAGAAGCGCGAGCTTTATGAGCGGGACGGAGTATTTCCGCCGAGCGTCATTGATTACGTCGCCAGGCTTCTTCAGGCCGAGGACGACGAAGCGATCAACCAGAAACTGGCTGACCTTCCCGCCGACGACCGGCTGCACGAAACCCGGAAGATCATGCACAAGGACCTGCACCGGCACTAAGGGTTTTCCTTTCAGGCCATTGATAACGTACGCAGCACCTTAACCAAAAAATCCATGCCCAAAGAGTCTTTGATGCCAAAGGAACGATGGCTGGCGGTCCTGCACCGCCGCAAGCCTGATCGCATTCCTATGGATTATTGGGCGACAACGGAAACGACGGATATCCTCAAGAAATACTTGGGCTGCCGGACGAAGAGGCAAATGCTCCAGAAGCTGCATGTGGATTATGTCGTCAAAATAGAGCCAGAGTACACAGGGCCCCGGCTGGCGCGGCGCACTGATATCTTTGGCTGCAGATTTAGGAAAGCCGATTATGGCGCGGGCGTCTATAACGAGTGCATCCACAATCCTTTGGCCGGCTATCATTCAGCGGAGGAGATCGAGCGCCATTATTGCTGGCCGAGCCCTGATTGGTGGGATTATAGCTCTATTCCCAGCCAGCTCAAGGGAAAAGAGATGTATCCCATCCGGGGGGGAGGCTCGGAGCCTTTTCTGATCTACAAAAACCTCCGGGGCCAGGAACAGGCTTTTATCGACCTGGTCGAGAACCCTGAGATCGTTCTTTATTGCCTGGACAAGCTTTTCGGCCTGGCTTATGAGAACACCCTCCGGATTTATGACAAGGTTCCTGGGAAAGTGTTGCTGACCTATGTTGCCGAAGATATGGGCGGCCAGAATGACCTGATGTTTTCACCGGCTCATGTCAGGGAATTTTTACTGCCTGGGATGAAGAAGATGATCGACCTGGCCCACCAGGCGGGCGCTTTTGTTTTCCACCATAACGATGGCAACTGTCGGCGCATCATTCCTGATATGATCGAGGCCGGGATCGACATCTTGAATCCCATTCAGTGGCGGAGCGCAGGCATGGACCGAGCAGAGCTCAAGCGAGATTTCGGCTCCAGAGTTATCTTCCATGGAGCCATGGACAATCAGCAGACGCTTCCTTTCGGCAGCCGCAGCGACGTGCGCAGGGAGGTTATGGATAATCTGCGGATTCTTGGGGATGGAGGAGGCTATATCCTTGCGCCCTGCCATAATATCCAGCCCCTAACGCCGCCTGAAAATATCATTGCCATGTACGATGCTGGGTATGAATATGGCTGGGTTTGATCAAGCCTGAAGCTTCTTGTGGGCTCTGAATTCCTCAACGAGCGTTTTCCAGAGTGAATTAAAACGATCCTGGAGAGAGTCGTAAAGGGCTGAGTTCTTAGTCTGTGGCTTAACGTCTCGTTTATTTTTTTTGACCGTCTCGCGGACGATATCCCGGATTGATATCTCTTCTCCATTCTCTCGGCGATAGCTCCAGAGCGATTGGAGCGCCGCGCCATAAGCTGCTGCCTCCTGTTCTGCCAGGGTAACAACCGGCGTTTTAAACACATCGGCCACGATCTGGAGCCATAACCCGCTCCTGGCGCCCCCGCCCGTGGCCCTGATTTCTGCTGGCCTGAGTCCGAGAGAGCGCATCCTAGAAAACCCGTAGCCGAGATTAAAGATTGTGCCCTCTATAATCGCCCTGGCCAGGCAAGCGGAGTTGAAGGTCCTTTTATTGAGACCGAAGAGGACGCCGTTGGCGAACGGAAGGACCGGGACACGCTCGCCGTCGATGAAGGGAAGAAAAATCAGGCCCCCGGCTCCGGCCGGAGCTTTGGAAGCTGTGTTTTCGAGATCCTTATTGGAAAGGCAGAGCAGGTCTTTGAAATACTCCGTTGTATTGGTCACGTTCATCGTGCAGAGAAGCGGGAGCCAGCCGCCGGTGCTGTCACAAAAGGCGGCAATCTCGCCTTGAGGGTCGACAAATGGAGCCTGGAAGTAAGAATAGACTGTCCCTGAAGTCCCCAGGCTGACCGTCGTCACCCCGGGCGAAACGTTTCCAGTGCCGATAGCGGCCATCATATTGTCGCCGCCTCCGCTTGAGACAAGGACCTTTTTCATCCCGTAGTGGGAGGCAATATTTTTTTTCATGTAGCCCAAAGGTTCGGCAGAGTGGAGCAGGGGAGGGAGCTTGGATTCGAGTTCTGGGTCAATCGCCGCGATCACATCTTTGTCCCAGACGCGCCCGCGAATATCCATGAGGCCGGTGCCCGAAGCATCTCCGTACTCCATGGAGAGTTTGCCGGTGAACCAAAAGTTAAGATAATTGTGCGGCAGGAGGACCGTGTTGAGCCTGGCATAACGCGCTGGCTCTTTCCGTTTGAGCCAGAGTATTTTAGAGGCAGTGTACCCGACAGCCAGGCTGATCCCGACTTTTTCGATGAACGCTTTTCTCCCGCCCATTTTTTGGACGATCATTTCCGTTTCTTCGACCGTTGAGGTATCGTTCCAGAGCTTGGCCGGCCTGATGGGCTTGGCGGCCTTGTCCAGGGGAACAAACCCGTGTTGCTGCCCGGAAACGCCCAGAGAAACGATCTTGCCTGGATTGATCTTGGATTCCCTGAGCGCTGCTTTTAGGGCTTTCTCAAGAGCTTCTATCCAAGTGCGGGGATCCTGCTCGCTCTCGCCTGGGTTGAGATTTTTAGCCATCCTGTGTGGAGCTTGGCCGCGGCCTTTGACCTTCCCATTGCAATCTATGACTAGGGCCTTGGCGCTCTGGGTTCCTGAGTCTATCCCGACGGCATATCTTTCTGCTGATTTCACGGTTTGTTGCTTATTCATCCCGCGCTTTCTTCTTAAGAAGCGTTTATGAAGACATTAATAAATCCGCCGAAAAAGTCAAGTTTTTCGAAACTCAAAATTTCCACTATTTCTGTGAATATCTTTGTGGAAAAATCGGGATTTTCTTTTTTAAAAGACTGATCTTCCTGAAGTTCTGACAAATTGCCCAAATTTTGTGCAGGTTGATCTTGCCAAGTTTTGCGCTTCGGCAATTGTTCTTGGACAAGTCAGAAAAAATAGCTAAGATAACAGAGGAATGTGAATGACAATTGCCTTGAGGGAGCCGGTAAGGGGGAAAAAGGACCGTTCCCTCAACGGGAGGACGCCGATGGCTGAAAAAATTCTTTATTTTTCTCGGGCGGATATTGTTTCCCTTAACCTGGACATGGGTAAGATAATCACAGCGGTGGAGAAGATGTTCTGCGAAAAGGGCGAGGGCCGGGTAGAGATGCCGCCCAAACCCGGCATCCATCCCCGGCCGGACTCCTTTATTCACGCCATGCCCGCCTATATCCCCAAACTAAATTCTGCAGGACTGAAATGGGTCAGCGGGTATCCAGAGAACTTGGCCAAGGGATTGCCATATATCAGCGGGCTCATCATCCTCAATGACCCGGAAACAGGCCTACCTCTAGCCGTCATGGATTGCACATGGATTACTGCAAAGCGCACCGGTGCAGCGACAGCGATAGCGGCGAAATATCTCGCCCGGCCCGACTCCGAAGTCGTCGGGATTCTTGGCTGCGGAGTGCAGGGGAGGAGCAACCTCGAGGCCTTGAAGATTGTGTTCCCCTTAAAACAGGTTATGGCTTACGACATCAATGCTTCTGCCCAAGATACTTATATTAAAGAGATGACGGAGAACTTTGGCCTTGAAGTCCTTCCTGCCAGGGAGCCGAAAGAAGCTGTTTCCGGTTGCGACATCGTGGTCACGGCTGGGCCAATTCTCAAGATTCCTCATGCGACCATCCAGCCGGGCTGGCTCGACGCAGGTGCTTTCGCCTCATTGGTCGATTTTGATTCCTATTGGCATCCCGATGCCCTCCGGGAGGTTGACAAATTCTGCACGGACGATGTTCCTCAACTTGATTATTATAAAACCGCCGGATATTTCCAGAACATCCCGCCTATTCATGCTGACCTTGGCGAGCTTGTGACGGGCGGGAAGCCCGGCCGAGAGAACCGCGCTGAACGGACAATGACCTGCAACCTGGGCCTGGCTCTGGATGATCTGGCAACAGCCCCACTGGTGTACAGGCTTGCTTTGGAAAGGGGAGTTGGAACTTGGCTATCTCTTTAGCGCTGCTACAAACTTATGTTTATCCCCAACTTTATTTTGGCGCATAAGACAATAAGGAAGAAGGCTTACTGCCTTCCACAGCTGGGGCGGAGCGGAATCGTTTTACCCTGATACAAGATCAATTGTCCAGGTTCAGTCCATAGCTTGAGCTGATGTCCAGCGGTGGCATTGGGCCGTCAAGAGGTCGTTTCTCCTTCACGTACCAGTCAAGCCATTGGACTTGCCGAAATAGAAAGTCGATCCGGCCCGGCTGACGCCGGTTGCCATGTCCCTCGCCAGGATACTGGACCAGCCGGACAGCCGGGTGGTTGTTCATTTTCAGGATGCGATAATATTCCAGGCTCTGTGATGGATGGACTCGCGTGTCCGCCGTCCCTCCAAGGATCAGGACAGCCGTTTTGCTCTGGTGAGCCCAATAGATCGGGCTTTGCTTCAAACTTTGCTCCCACATCTGCTCGAGGGGTTTTCCGGAATGGACATAAAGCTCTTCATAGGGGATATCCGTTGTTCCACGCTTGCTGATCAGGTCGCTGATGCCCACAGACATGCAGACGGCCCTGACCATTTTGGTGAAGTACGAGGAAAACCACGCTGCCGCAAACCCCCCGTACGAGCCGCCGATCAACCCGACCCGATTCGCGTCGACTATTCCAGACTTGATGAGATGCTCGATTCCGTCGGCGACATCGTCAAACTCCACTCCTGCGGCGTCATTGAGGCCCGTCCAGGCAAATTTCAGGCCGTATCCCGTGCTCGACCTGTAGTTGGGATAAAAAACAGCGTAGCCCTTGCCAGCCAGGGGCTGGCCGGGCTCAGAATATCTTGTGACCCAGCCGTTGGAATAGTGAGACTCGGGGCCGCCATGAACGACGACGACCAGAGGATAGCGTTTGCCCTGGGAAAAGTTCACAGGGAAGAGGAGGAGACCCTCAATTACCTGGCCATCGCGGGCCTTGTATCGGATGACTTCCTGCTTGCCCAACTGCCTTTCGGCCAGCCACGGATTAAGGCCTGTCATTCTTTTAGGAGCTTGGCCCGGTTCCCAGAAATAGACTTCTCCAGGGATCTCAGGCGTGTTTCCTCTCAGAGCAAATTTTTTAAAATCAGGCGTACAACTCGGTGACGCAAAGATGATGCCTGTATCTTTTGCGTTCAGAATTATCTTTCTTTCTCCGCCGTCCATGTTCACCTGGCTCAGAGTCGGCCAGACACCCTCATCGGCAAGATAGATTATAGTGTTCTTGTCTTTCCACTCCGCCCAGTTGACGTGGCCGCGGAAATTCGGCGGGGTGAGGTTCCTGGCCGGTCCGCTCTCTATCGAGACGACAAGAACTTGACTAACTGCGTGGTCTTTTCTTTCCAGGCCAGCCGTATAGACGAGCTTTTTGCCATCCGGGCTAAAGGCGAAATTGCCGAGCTTTCCCGGGTTTTCAGTCAGACGGATCAATTTTTTTGCCTTAAGGTCGAAGAGATGAATTTTCTGGAACATATAGCTATGATCGACCAGGTTCTTGGGAGAAGCCGCGGCAGCGATTGTCTGGCCGTCCGGACTGAATTCAAAACTCCAGATGGTCACGCCGTCCGTCAGCTGTTCGGATTGTTTTGCGCCTGAGAGATTGACGAGATAAAGGTTTCGGTGCTTGAGGTTCTCCTCAAAAAAGATAAACCCATAGCCTTTCTTTTCCAGCTCTTTCTCGCGTTTTGTCTGAGGGGTTGTCGCGATATAAGCGATTTTGTCCCCGGATGGATTCCAGCGGAAACCGAGAACCGGAGTTTCAGCCTGAGTAACCTGTTCGGCCTCTCCGCCGTCTGCGGGAATGATCCAGACTTGGGCTAAGGCCTTTTCGCCGCGTTCAGCGAGGAAGGCGATCCTTGAGCTATCCGGGCTCCAGCGCGGCGAGCTGATATTGACCTTTCCGGTAACAAAAGGCCGGATTGCGCCGGTCTCGACAGAGACAACGTAGAGCTCGCTGTATGATCCGCCGGGCTCGTCGCCGGGTTCCCGCGGAACGCTGACCGTGTAGGCAATCCATTTTCCGTCCGGGCTAATTTCTGCTGACGAGCATGTCTTGATCCTTAAAACGTCCTCGGGCGTCAGCACACCTCTGGCTAAAGAAAGACTGGTGAGCGATAACGCTATGGAAAACAACAGGACCGGCAATTTCACTAGAGCTCTCTGTTTGCGAGAAATCATTTTTATCCTCCTAGGGACTATCTCTTGTACAGGAAAATCGTATGCTCTTTGCCCAGGCCATCCTGAAGAGAGGCGTAATCCACTTGTTTCTTCTCCCAGCCCGGAATGGAGTAGTTATGGCTGACGACATAGACTCCCGGTTTGAGCTGGGCTTCGAGAAGAGGCCGGAGAAGCGCGTTGGACTCCGGCAGAAGGTAGAGCGTCACAACAGTTGCCCTGGAAAAATCCGCCTTCATGACATCCTGCAACCTGAATTCCACCAAATTCTCCACGGCCGCCTTCTTGGCAGCTGCTTTGGATTCCTCGATGCGCTGGCCGTCGATGTCAATGCCCACTCCGCGGGTCCCGAACTTCTTTGCTGCGGTGATGACAATGCGGCCGTCGCCGCAGCCAAGGTCAAAGAGAAAGTCGTTCTTCCCGATTTTGGCCATTTCAAGCATCTTATCGACGACGACCATCGGCGTTGAAACAAACGGCGCCAGGTCAGCCACGCCGAAAAGTCCATGAGCTCCGCTGTAGAGCTCGAGCTCGTCATTTTCATCGAGGCGGAATGTATAGGGAAGGCCGCAATCCAGCCTGTAGGTAATTTCGACCCCCTTACGCTCAAACGTGATGTCCATTTCGCCGCCGCACTCCCAGCGGTCAAGGCCATCTACAGGCATGGATTTCGTGATGGGCTGACTGTCCAGGCCGAGACGCTGGATAGTATATTGAACCGTGCCATTGGCCAGGTTGCGGATGGTCGTTTCTTTTGCGGCCGGGCTCGCTTTCAGGTCCTCCTGCGCGAAAACGGCTGGCGCGATCGAGAGACGTGGACCCGCAG
>CAZLFV010000040.1:0-22142 GCA_964558915.1 uncultured Eubacteriales bacterium
GAGCAAAGGATTATCCCCCGTCTTCTGGACTCCCTTCCTGTAAACGAGAGAGATGGGGACCTTGACTCCGTCAGAAGCCGTGGCATAAAGCCTCTCGGCGTGGTAATCCTCCCGAGTGAAGCCGCCCCCGACTTCCTGTTGCTTCAGGAGTTTTTTTTCTTTAGTGATCATGTTGTAATCATAAACTGATTCAGGGGTCGTCAGTGAGTCATATTCGTAGCGCAACCAGTCGGTATCCAATTCAGGATTGTCGCCCATGAAAGCTTCATAGGTTTGTTCACCGAAATCGAGATAGTGCTCGGACTTGTCTTTCCATCTGATCACCCGGAGCCGGATCAACCCGGATTTTCTCTCTTCCGCAACTAAGAAATTATTAAAGAGCTCGAAACCTTCGAGAAGCACATCCTCCCGGTTCGGTATGATTTCGGTCCAATTTTCTTTCGTGGATTTGCCGATGGGAGTCTCCATCAGACGGAAGTTCTTTGCCTGGTAATTCGTGCGAATGTAGAACTTGTCCTTGAAGTCCTCGGTATGGTATTCGAGGTTGCGTTCTCTTGGCTGGATGACTTTGAACTCCCCGTTTGGGTTGTTGGCATCAAGATAGCGATACTCAGTCGAAAGAGTGCTTTCTGAGGCGATCATCAAGAATTTTTTTGATTTGGATTTGTAGGCCACGATTTCGAAAGTTTCATCCGCTTCTATATAGGCCTCTTTATCCGTCGAGACAGGCGTGCCGAGCACATGCTTCATGATTTTGTACGGCCGGAGCGTGGTGATGTCCTTCAGAGTGTAGAAGACGGTGTTATTATCGTTGGCCCAGGCAGCTCCGCTGCTGGTGTTATGAATTTCGTCGGGTAGAAGCAGGCCCGTCGCAAGATTCTTAAAATGGATGGTGTAAAGGCGCCGGCTGACCTTATCTACTCCGTAGGCGATGAGATTGTTGTCGGGACTCACGATCAACCCTGCCACATGCAAATAGGCCTGCCCGACGGCCATTTCGTTCACGTTCAGCAGGATTTCTTCGGCGGCCTCCAGGCTCCCCTTTTTGCGGCAATAAACGGGGTACTCCTTGCCCTCTTCATAGCGGGTGTAGTAGTAATAGCCCTCGGACCGATACGGAACAGACATATCTGTTTGCCTGATGCGGCTAGTGATCTCTTTGTAAAGCGTTTCTTCGAGGCTTGCTAGGGGCTTCATGACGGCCTCAAGGTACCGGTTCTCAGCTTTCAGATATTCAGGGACCTTTGGATTATCGCGCTCGCTGAGCCAGTAATAATAATCAACCCGGCTCTGGCCGTGGGCGGTCAGAACCTTTTCGACCTTCTCGGCAACCGGCGGCTTCGGGCCGACTTCAGCTTTCTGGCAGGATGTTCCGGCCAAAAGGAGAAAGGCGGCTAGAAAACCAACAAAAAACCGCACGGAAAAGTGCTTCTTCATTTCAGTCATATATGAATGTCTCAAGTGTCCTCCTTGGATCTAAGTGTCCGCAGCTCTTCTTACAATTCCTTGATATAAATATTCCGGAAATAGACCGGCGCGGGGCCTTCGTGGTTTTGGAGACCGATGTAACCTTCTGAGGCGAAATCCTTGATCTTTCCCCGTGGTTCGGCGTCCCAATCAATAACCTGGGTGCCATTAAGCTCTACCTGGATATGCTTGCCCTGAAAAGTGATCTTCATGTGGTTCCATTCGCCAGCGGGCCTGGAGGTTGATGCGGTGGGCGCCACAGCGTCATAGATCGCTCCGGTCCTGTGTATGCCTTCCGCGATGTCCCAAATCTGGACTTCAAAGGAGTGTGAAACATAATCATCGCTCGTGGGGACCTCGGGCACCCTGAGGAAAATGCCGGAATTCGCTTCCTTCTGGCCGCACTTGAAGTCGAGTTCAAGGAGGAAATCCTTAAACTTCTTAACACTATACCAGAAAAGTCCCATCCCGCCCTGTGACTTGAGGATCCCCGTTTTCTCGTCCAGCTCAAAATGGCCCGGCCCGTAGTGGTTCCAGCCGTGTTTGGAATACCTTCCCCAGTTGCTCTTCAGGAGCTGCTGATAATCCTCATAATAAGTGATGCTCTTGATGTACTCAAGACCTTTGCGGATGGCCGGCTCGGGAGTCAAGACTTCGGCCTCATTTTCATATTCGATCGTGAGCGTCCCGCCGTAGTTTTGCAGGGTTAACTCGGCCAGGATATCATGAATATTCGCCTTGCCTTCGCCGAAAGGGACATCGACAACGTTTTCCCCCCTGCCGAAATCATTGAGGTCCTTGAAATGGACATCAATGATTCGGCCGCTGAGAAGTTTAAGGGCATCGACGGGACAAACGCCGGTTCTCATCCAATGGCCCGTGTCGGCGCACGCCCCGATCCGCTCATCCAAACCTTTGATAGCGGCAAGGACTGTTTCGGGCTTGGCGTACTTAGATGGCTCTGGATGATTATGGACCGCGATGTTGATGTCATATTCCTTGACTAATTTGTCAAGGATCGGGAAGTCTCCATCCGCCGGCTCTGTAACGATGGTTCTGATCCCCATCTTTCTGGCGAAATTGAAAACCCGGCGTATGCTCTCCTCGGTCCGCCCCATTTCCGCGGGGCCCACAACGCCGTAGCTCGTGACTTCCAGGCCGGCCGCAGCGAGTTTTTCTTTGACCGATCTGATCTGGTCGTCGTTGAGCTTATGGTCAAAAAAAACGTTTTTCTGGTCAGGCGCTAGGACTTGGCCCGGATAGGCCTGAAGGTACTTTATCCCCAGCGCTTTTGTTTTATCGATCGCTTCATAAAATGTATATTTCCGGTATGTCCAGCACTGCATGGCCAGGGGAAATTTGATAATCCTCACCTCTCCGTAATTCTCCTCGGCGGCCTGGCCGTTTAATAATTCACTCAGAGTAACAAGACAAATCAATCCCAGAAGCATGAACATCATCTTTTTCATTTTTCCTCCAGCTATTTTTTCTTGGGGTTCCATTTCCCCTTGGCTACGGCCGGGACAAACGAATCCAGCCCGGGCGGCGGAAAGGCCACCGTCTTTTCCTGCTCAGCGCTCATATAGGCCGCCATGAGTAACTCAGTAACATTGAGGCCATCGCTGAAATTCTCCAAGGGTCTTCTGCCCTTGAGGAAGGATTGGACCATATGCCTGTCCTCATCCATGTAGCCGTATTCACTCTCCTCGTTGCTGACGACGGGCATGAGCCCGATCTCGGCATTCTGTTTTTCAACAAGGTCTTCTCCGGCTTTGCCCGCGACTTTACGGCTGAAAAAGACCTTCAGGTTGGAATCAAGCGTATTGATCTGGAGGGCATACTCGGGCCCCAGGAGCTCCATGCTCAGGCGCAGCCCGGCGCCGACATAGCACCAGCTTGTTGTTGTCTCGACCACGACACGCTGGCCATTTTCGGCCTTGTACTCAATTAGGGAACGGGCAAAATCCTCCGCCGGACGCTTGAGATAATCCGTTTTGCCGCCGCTTGCGTCCCAGAGAATCTTGGCATATTCAGGAATCTGCCATTTCAGGCAAGACGCGTAGGCCGTGACTTTGAGCGGAGTGAGGGAGGTTCTGTCCTTCCCCGGAGGAGTCAACATGAAGCGCGCCTCCTCAACCGAGTGGCACATCATGTCGTTGAGCACTCCTCCGCCCTGGAGCGAACCCTCCCAGAACCAGGGCATGTGCGGACCGCTGTGCTCTTCGGCCGCTCGCGCCAGATAGGGCCTGCCGGAGAGCGCGGCTCCCCTGGCCCAGCAGATTTCCTTGCCCCTCGCCACGGCTGGCGCAAAAAGCTGGTTCTCGAGATATCCGTCCAGGATATTAATTTTCTTGGCGAGTTCCAGCATGCGGCGTGCCTCCTTGACGTTTCGGCCAAGGGGCTTTTCGCAACAGACTCCGACCAGCTCACCCTTTTCCCTCTCGAGAGTGTGAGCAATTTCCTCCATGACCTCGATGCGAGCAAAGTTGGGAGCGCATATCCAGACGGCGTCAATAGCCGGGTCCGAAATCATTTCGGTGATGGATTTATAGACTTTTGCCGACCCGACATTCAGTTTCCTGGCCAAAGCTGCTGCGTCCTCGGCCCGTTTCCTGTCAGGATCCACAATTCCGAGGATATCGGCGTCCCGGACGCCAACCCAAGACCGGATGTGAAACTTGGCAACGAAACCTCCTCCAATGATCCCGATTCCGAGAAATTTCTTTTTCATTTCTTCCTCCCTAAGATTCCTTTTATTTTACGACCGTGCCCCCACATCTTGCGCCTTGCCGGCCTTGAATAGAAAGACAAAAGCCAGGGCGCAGAGGAGCGTCAGCCCGGTCGGAACCAGAAAGACGTTCCTCCAGGCAGTGACTTTTTCGATGGTAAAAAGATTCTGGATCCAGCCGGAAAAAATACTCCCGACAAACATTCCCAACCCAAGGATGACCACGGCAATCAGGCTCTGGGCTGAGGCCCGGATGTCCTTGGGTGCAATCATATCGACATAAATATAAGCAGCCGTAAAAAAAAAGACATAGCAAAACCCGTGCAAAGACAAAGAGGTGATGACCAGCCAGGCGGGCGTGCCTATGACAAAGATGATGTACCGAAGCGGCCATGCCAGCACGCCGATGAGCATGGTCCTTTTGATGCCGTATTTCGGCAGAAAATAAGGGAGCAGAATCGCCATGACGAGGATCTCTGCCGCTTGGGCGATGACCATAACTCCAGAGACTGCGGATTCAGAGACTCCGATCTGAGCAGAGGTCAAATAAGGAGCGGTCAACACATAATAAAACTGCAGCTCTGTTGCTACGACAAACGAAATGACCATGAACACGAGGAAATCGCTGTCTTTGAGCATTTTGAGAGCTTCCAAGAACGCCCAGGGTTTGGCTCCTTCTCCTTTTTTGGGAGGTGTATGAGGGAGCCCGAATGACATGATTCCCATGATGATAGAGAAAAGACCCGCCAGAAGAAGGGTATCACCCTTGATGGCTGGCCCCCCGGAGGATTTGACCACCGTCCTCCAGCCGGCCAGACAGAGTCCGGCCGCGATCCAGCCGATTGTTCCCCAGACGCGAACCCTGCCAAAATCTTTTTCCGAGTTTTCGAGGTTGATGAAGGCGATAGAGTTGGTCAAGGCCAAAGTCGGCGCGTAAATAAGGCAGTAAACGAGCATGAGCAACATCAGGCCTGAGTAGGATGTTACTGCCGAGCCCAGAATCAGGAGCACGCCGCCGGCCAGGCTCAAGACGGCGATGACTTTTTGCGTCGGAAAGTACCGGTCGGCCAGTTGCCCTCCGAAGAACGGAGAAATAATTGTGGCCAGGGGGAGAAGGCTGTAAATCCAGCCGACCTGAGTGCCGCGGAACCCCAGGGTATTCATTAAATACGCCGAAAGCACAGAAAACCAGGACCCCCAGATGGCATATTCCAGGAACATCATCATGCCGAGACGAAGCGCGATGCCCATATGTGCCTTTCTTCCTGAGATTGACCTTCGATTTGAGCGAATCTCTTTCGTCGATAAATTATCTATCCCAAGAGCCGGTTAGGCTTTATAAATATGCTCCAAAAGATTCATGATGGTCTTGACCGGAGTGTCCACGAATTCGACTCCTATTTCGTACTTCTCTTTTTGTTCCAATTTCGCGACCCATCTCACAATTCCCGCGGCCTGAATCGTTTTTCCTGTTTTTGGAGACAGGAGCTTAATACTGAGCAATGTATCGACCGGAAACCGGACCTCGCACTCCACCTTGAGCCCGCTCGCAGAGGCATCTTTGGTCCGGGCGAAATACGGTTTCGTCTCGAGCCCGAATTTTCCAGCGGGACGAGGCTCGACCGTCACATCGTTCAGGTCTTCAAGGCGGGGCTCTTTGCGTCGCTCTTCTTCAAAGAGAGCTTGCTTTTTAGCTCGTTTCTTTTTCCAAGGCCAAAACATTGTCCATCCAAGTTAAATCACTTTCCTTAAAAATTCAAGGGGGATGCGCCACTTGACTTCTTTCGGAAGCGTAGCTAATATTGCCGAGAGCTCAGAAGCATGATCGTTCACATCGGGATCATCCTTGGGGTGATGGTCCTCGGGTACGCCCTGACCAAGGCAAGCAAGCTCTCGGTGGAAATTTCCATGTTTGCCGCCGCCTTGGCAGGCGGAGTGGCGGGCGCTTTTTATGATACCCCTCGTTCAGGCGAGCTCATCCGGCACCTCGTCGAGGGCTCCTCAACCTATCTCGATGTCGTCCTGCTCTTTGTCACGGCCACTCTTTTCATGGCCATTGTCTCTGAGTCAGGAGGGGTAAATTATGTTGTCAGAGCGACCATTCGCTATTTTCACAACAAGAGACTGGTTGCCCTGCTTATTTTGATGATCCTGGTCCTCATCCCGGGAGCCTTGACCGGCGCGGGCAGCATTTCCCTGCTTGTCGTCGGTGCCCCAGTAGCAATGGCCCTGAAATTCCTGGGAGTTCCTCAAAAAAAGGTTGCCGCTATTCTTTTCATAATCGCCGGACTCAGCGCAGCCGCGCCGCCGGTCAATATCTGGGCCATGATTCTTTGCGCCGGAACAGCGATTCCTTATGTCGGATTTGAATTCACTTTGGGGATTCCTGTGCTCCTGCTGGGTACGTTTACGATCCTCGTTTTAGGTTGGAAAAAAGAGGGCATCTTTAACCTGGAGACCGCCCTCAAGGAAATGCCTCAAATCCCGGGGCGGATGACTTGGTGGCGGGTGCTTGTGCCCTTCCTGGTCTTTTTCGGCTTAGTAGTGGCTTACCGGGTCTGGCCGTTCAGCACACCCATTATGGGCTTGCCTCTTGAATTCACCTTGGCCGCCTTGGCCGCCTGGCTGGTCAGTCCGGTAAAAATAAAGGTTTTGTCTCTTTCGAGAGATACGGTCAAACGCCTTTTGCCACTTATCGCCACGGTCGTTGTTGTGGGTATGCTTCAGCAGGTTATGACCGCAACCGGGGTCCGCGGATTGATATCCTACGCCGTGATCAGCGTTCCGCTCGGACTTCTTTTTGTCTCTTTGGCGCTGATCATTCCTGTATCCGAAGGCGTCCTGACCTATGGCGCCGCTGCTGTCATCGGAATTCCGCTGATCTGGTTTCTCGACTCCAGGGGCTACCATGCCACAGTGGCCATGGCCGGCTTATCCCTTCTCTGGCCTTTGGGCGACGGGCTTCCGCCCACAGCCCTCATTGGAAGGCTGAGTATTATGGTTTCAGAGTACAAAGATTCCTACGGGACGTTTTTAAAGAGCACCTGGCTTCCCTGGCTGGTGATTACAATCGTCGGCGTCCTGATGGTCGTTTTCAGCGCCAAGCTTGCTTTCTTGGTGCGCTGGAGCATGTAGTGAAGGAGGACTCATGCCTCTCATTATGATTATCTATTACGTCCTCACTATTTGCATCATCGGCCTGGTCGTTTGGAACTTTGTCCGTGAAAAAAAGAATATCCAGGACTTGATCCTGTATCTTCTTGTGTTGATCCCGCTCCTCTTAAGGGTCATGCGGGCTAAATAGCTACGGCAAGGAAAAGAGAATGACGCGGATATGGATTGTCAAAGGCGTGCTGGTGACATTCTTTTTTGCTATGATAATAGTGGGCGGCACCCAGCTCTATCGCCACCGTCACTTCGACGTTCCCGTCGTGGCCGGCCCTGGCGTGACCAAGATTTCCCTTTTGAGCGAATACTGTCCTGGGCTCAAGGGCACCACTGCCGACACTGCGGTGTTCTTCCTCGAAGGGAAGGAACAAGGCGGGAGAGTGCTGCTCATGGCCAACACTCACGCCAATGAACCGGAGGGGTTCCTGGCGGCGCTGATCATCATTGAGAACGCTGTTGTGGAGAAGGGAACGCTGATCGTCATTCCTGAGTTCAACCACAGCGCCAGCCGAAACACAAGACCTGGGGACGGCTATCCTCTTTATTATGAGATCAAGACAAATTGGGGCAAGAAAAAATTCAGGATGGGAAACAGGGATGCCTCCCCGCTCGACCAATGGCCGGACCCGGATGTCTACATCCATTTTCCTGATAGACAGCTTCTTTCTTATATCGACGCCAGGAACACCAACCGGACCTGGCCCGGCCGGCCTAACGGGCCGAGAATGGAAAAAGTCAGTTTTGCCGCCATGGAGATCATGCGCCGGGAAAAGGTGGACGTCGCCATAGATATCCATGGAGCGGAAACTATGTTCCCCGTCACAAACTGCATTGTCGCCCCCGAGAAATCCCAGAAAATCGCCACGATGGCTGCGCTCACCGTCAAGGCCAGGGAAGGCTTTGATAATCATGTCGAGCCGTCCCCCTCGGGTTTCCGTGGCCTCTCGCACCGAGAGATCGGCGACTATTCGGAGACCCTGCCTTTCCTTCTTGAAGCGCCTATCCCGTTCCTGGATCAACCGACCGGACCCAAGACAGTCAACCTTCTTCTCGACGGAAAAGACCCTTTTCTGCTCAGCCTGTCCCGAAAAAAGAAGCTGTTTGTTCCGTACGATGAATCAGGATGGCCGATCGAAAAGCGGGTTGGCCAACACTGCTCGGTCGCGCTGGAGATTATGCGCCAGTTCTCCAAAAAAACTCCGGAGAAAGCCGTTGTCGCGCAGGGGATCCCCCGGTACGCCGATATCGTCAGGAACGGCGCGGGCTATTATTTTCACGACCCCAAGGGCGCGCAGAAGGATAAACTCTATCTCGCTTTATAAAATGCGGATCAAATCCAAGAATAAATTAAAAGGAAGGAGATTGAAGATGCCTCTTAGGAAGCTATTTCTCGGCTCCCTTATGAGCCTGGTTGCGCTCATCCTTATTCTTGCGTTCATTCCTTGGAGCGAGCAGAGCCCTGGGGCTGCCGAGTCAATGGATGATTCCTCCGAAGGCGGCTGCACCGTCATTATGGTGGGCAAGGATGCTTCGGTGGACGGATCGACGATGGCCACGCACACGGCAGATTGCGGATTCTGCGATTGGACTTGGCGTCATGTGCCCACGGCCGACCACAAGTCGGGCGAGACGCGCAAAATCTACCATATCGATCAGTACAAGACCTGGCCTCCTTCGGAGGGTTTGAAATGGGACCTCTACAAGAACGACTTCACCGGGCTTGAAATTCCCCAGATCCTCCACACGTTCGCTTACCATCACGGCATGTTTGGCTACATGAATGAAAATCAAGTCGGCATCGGAGAATCATCGATCTATAACGTGAAAAAAATAGACAACAGGACTCCGACTCCGGCTCTTGATATTACCATGCTGACGCTCATAGCAATGGAAAGGAGCAAGACGGCCCGCGAGGCGATCCAGATCATGGGTACACTGGCAGAAAAGCACGGCTACGGATTCAACGATGGCGGCGAAATGTTGGCCGTCCATGACCCGAACGAAGTCTGGGTCTTCGAGATCATGCCGGTCGGGCCGCTCTGGACGCCGAAGACAGGAAAGCCTGGCGCCGTCTGGTGCGCCCAGCGAGTCCCGGATGACCACGTCAGTGTTTGTCCGAATGAATCAAGGATCGGAGAGGTTGACCTTAAAAATAAAGACTATTTCATGGGCTCAGCCCATATGGTTTCCTTTGCCATCGAGCAGGGACTCTATGACCCAAAGAGCGGAAAGCCTTTCAGCTGGAAACGAGCTTACGACCCGGTTGAAGCAAGTGCAAGCACAGACCCCGGCCACGCCCGGCTGTGGCGCTTTTTTAATCTGGTCGCTCCTTCGCTCAAGATCAGCCCTGAAACGCCGAACATGGATTATCCTTTTTCCGTAAAGCCCGACCAAAAAATATCTCTCCAGGATGTCATGGCCATGACCAGGGACCGGGCTCAGGGAACTCCGTTCGACCGGGCCAAGGGTTTGCGCGGAGGGCCGTTTAAGAATCCGAACTATACCGGTCCAACCCGGGCGATTTCGACGATGAGTGCTGAATATACTACGATTACCCAGTGCCGGGGATGGCTGCCAGGCCCAATTGGGGGGATTGTCTGGCTTTCTTTCGGCCTCCAGGACACATCCTGTTACATGCCTCTTTATGCCGGAATGACAGATGTCCCGGCATCATTCAAGATCGGCGACCATTGGGTTCTCAACCGGGATTCGGCTCGCTGGGCTTTTGACTACGTCGATTTTCATACCCAGGTTGCTTATAGCGCTGCTATCGAAGATGTCAAAAAAGCCCAGGCAGAATGGGAGGCCAAGACCGTGGCCCGGGTCCCGGAGATTGATAAGGAGGCGTTGGAGCGCTATAATAGGTCAAAAGACGAAGGGATCGGATACCTTGACGGCTATTGTTTGGCCAATGCGGAGCAGGTGGTCAAGGCCTGGTGGAAGCTCGGTGACGATATCTGGGTCAAATACAACAAGATATCCTATTACGACACGGAAAAAAGGAAGCGAGAACGCTCCAAGCCTGTTTATCCAGACTGGTGGAGAAAAGCGGTTAAGGCTTATGATGCGATCATAGATCCGCTCGAGAAATAAGCGAATGACGATAAATATATCCAGAAAGGAGAGGAGCATTTGATGAAAATACCAAAACTGACAGGGATTGTTTTTTTAGCATTTCTGATGATCCTATTCCCGGCCAATATTTTGAGCCAAACGGCCGTCCTGAAAGCCAAGGTGCCCGTGCTGACAACATCCGCCGGGCAGAGCAACGATGTCACTACCGTGAATATCGTCCTTGAAGAAGCAGGCATCGGGTATGATTACTGCGACGTCCCTGATATTGACATGATGAACGCCGGCGTCGGGTTGGCGGACAAGGAATCCGGGCCGGGATTCCATGCCGAAGTTTATACAGACTTGACTAAATTCCCCAAGGGTACGCCCTACAAAACAATGATTGTGGCCATCGGCGCCAGCCTGAAAGGCATGGGGGCATCGGGCCTGACCATCGAGACGGAAGAAGCCCGCCTGAAGAGAATCATCGAGTATGCGAAGCAAAACAAGATCTTTATCATCGCTGTTCATGTCGGCGGGACGGCATTGAGAGGAGCTCCAGGAAGCGACAACGAACGGATGATCGACGCCGTGGCTCCATTCGCAGACTATATTATCGTTACCAAGGACAGCAACAAAGACGGACGTTTCACCAAAATCACCAAGAGCAAGACTATTCCGCTTACTGAGGTTGAATTCGCTCTTGACCTCGTCGGCATCATGAAGCAGGTCTTTCAATAGGACTCTCGACTGATTCAAGGCGTCCGGCAAGAAGGCCTTGGGGCGCTTTTTTCCGGCTTGAATCACGCGCCCGTCATGACTCAAAATTGTCTATTGAAAATTGTTTGTGCGAGCAGAGCGAAGCAATCCGATCAAGTCGCCGCGAGCGCAGCCTTTTTCTAATGGCGTGTATGAAAGCGCTGTCGACGGGAGGATCATAAAGATGAAAAAAAGGACATTCTTGATTTCTCTGCTCGGGCTTTTAATTGTCTGTCCCCTTTCCGCGGGCTTCCAGAAAGCCGCCACCTCATCCGAAAGTCCGTCTTCTCTTGGGCCCGTGCCTTTGGCCGAGTACCTGAGCTATGCCCGCCTGTCAGCCGACCACGTCTGGAGCCGCTATGACGAGCTCATCGCCAAGTGGAAGCAGGAATTCGACCCGGAGAATTTTTTTGGTTACAGGTCCCCTGGGGGACTGCTCGAGATGGCCGTTATCTACGCCTACCTTTATGGAGTGGAAAAAAAGGCTGATTACGCCGACAGGGCCAAAAAAGTCCTGCTGACATACGGAGACTTCAGGAATATGTATCCTGATTGGGCTAAAGCCAGGAGAGCCGACTATGCTGACGGCGTCCCCGTTCTTCCGGATTTTTTTACGGCTATGCGCTGTATCCGGGCCTACGATATTTTGAACCGCCTGGGGAAGCTCAGTCGTTCCGAAGCTCAGAAAATCGAAACGAACATCGGCCAGAGCATGGAATATCTCCTCCGCACCCAGGAATGGGGTCCAATGAACAGAGCTGCGCTGCGAGCAGAATCCCTGGCTTGGGCAGTCAGGACGCTTCCCTCCCATCCGGCCGCCAAGGTCTGGGAAATGCAGCGCCGGGCCCTGGGCGACGACAACTGGGGCCAATGGCAAATCGAGGACGCGACAATTTATAACGGCGTTTGGCTTTATTCCCTTCTTGGCTACGCCGACGCGCTCAACAAAAGGGAAGAACTCCTCAAAACTCCGGAGATGTATTATTATGCAGACCACTACCTTCATCTTTTAAGCCCGGCCGGAATAATCCCCGATTTTGGCGACGCCACCTGGGAAGCCAACTGGAGTCATTATCTTGTCTTCTTTGAGGCGGCGGCCAGCGTCCGCAAGGATCCCCATCTTAAGTGGGCGGCAACGACAATCGCCCGGAAATTCATCGATTTTGCAAATCCCGAAAATGCCGGGTTGGGCTGTCTGCTCCTAGACTGTTATCGCTGGGGAAGTGACGGCCTCCCCGCTCAGCCCCCAGATGTTCTTTCCGAAGAGGTTATGGAAGATGTCCAGGGCAAAAAAATCGTTTTCCGCAACGGCTGGACGCCTCAGGACACTTATCTTCTTCTGAATTACCGGGATGAGGGTTGCGGAGGGCTGAATTTCCGGGATTACCTGAGGGACACTCTTCCGGTGGAAGAAGAGAAAATGACCCACGGCCATTCTGATGAGAACAGCATCGTCCTGCTCATGTCCGGCGGCTCCATCCTGCTCCATGATGCCGGCTACAGGGATTATATGCCCAGTGGTCCGTATGGCGCCTTCCGTCAGGATTATTTTCACAACCGCCTCTGCGTCCGGCCAGAAAAGATCTTTATAGGGCAGAATAAGGGCGAGTTCAGGTTCAGCAGGCGCGCTGAGGTCCCGGGACAGTCGGTGCTCGATTTTCTCCACAACGCCGGCTCTTACCGACGCGTCCAGACCCAGAAGGTGGATTTCTTGACGTTCGAGGATTTCGACTACAGTCGCACGCGGGTTATTGATGACAATTGGGGATACGAATGGGACCGCATTGTGACATATGTCAAGAGCCCTGAAATGTTCCTCATATTTGACGTCTTTAAAGCTCTCCGGGAGGAATACTTCACCCTCTCCAACTTATGGCATACCCAAAAAATCGTTGCCAGAGGAGATCATTGGTACACGACCAGTTACGAGAAGATCCAGAGTGCTATTCTGCCCACCGACAGGCAGTTGCTGGTCGTTTTCCCCCTGACTCATTTCCGCCTCGAGGGCGTTGAGCCAATCCAGCGCCACGGCCAGGATGAATTCCTCATCCACCAGACGGCCGCGCAGCATTTTGAGATGGGCGAAACTGTGGGCTTTGTTACAGTCCTCGTTCCCTGCGCAAAAAATACAAAGCCCGTTGATTGGGTCAATCGGATCAATCTTTTGCCCGTCGAGCCCGCGAGAGCAGGGCTGGGCGTCAGGATAGACTCTGGAGAGCAGACGATCTTTGTGGGGATGAAAAATGACCTTCGCAGGGATATGGCCCGCGATTGGCGCCGGCCAAGATACACTTATGAGGCGGGCAAAATCCGCCTTGGCGAACTTGAGACCGACGGAGATTTTCTTTTCGCTTCAGTTTCCAACATCAAGGAGCGGCCTGAAGCGTCCATGCTTTCCTATACGATTGTTAACTTAACCAAGGCCGTGTGCGGCAGCCGAGTTCTATTTGAGGCCAAACCTTCGGTCTTCGGGCTGGCATTCGACGGGAGCCCCGACAGCCCGGGAGTATCGAAAGTCCGTTATTGGCGCGATGAAGTGGAGATCAAAGAGGTCGGGCGATAGTTCCTTAACGCTTCAGCCTGCCGTCTTGAATTTGTCCATAGCCTTTTTGTTGAGTTCTTTGGCCTGGCCCAGTAGCTCAGTGAGTTTATCCAGGAGAATGCGCACCTTGATATTGGCCAGTTTTCTTTTTCCGCTCCTCTGAGCCTCGAAATCCTTGGCCACGAGCCGCTTGATATCATCCGGAGACATCCATTGCTTAAGGTACTGGTCGTTTAAGACTTCCGCCTGTATCTCCTCCAGCTCCTTGCCCGAGGCCAGAATCTTGTGCTGCTCCAAATATTCCATCCTCCATTTCTCGATATCTGGCCCTGAGTGAGGAGGCAGCGGCCCCAGGAGTCTTTTGGCCTCTTTGAACGCATCCTGGTAGAATTTTTCGCCGTCCCGGAGATAGTTCCGGGCTTTATAGTATTCGGGACTTGCAGAAGCACTTTCGCTCTTCAAATAATCCTCGAAAGTTTGAACGGCGAGCTTCAGACTATCAAAGCAATCAGACACCCTGATATAAAGCAGATTCTCTATTTTCGTGTTCATTTGCGGGCTGATCCCTCTTCCCCGGCTAAAGATTTAATACAAAAAAGAAACAGAAGTCAATACAATGTCTCATTGGGTAAGCAGCTCCCGGTCATTGGAGTGGCGGCCTCTTGCAACCGGGCGAGTTCCCGTGTATGCTTCCTCGGAGACAAGATTTCATTCGGAGGGAAAAGGCAGATGAAACTCAAAGACCTATACAGGAGCGTGATCGAAACAGGAATAGCCAACGATTTGAGGAGCCGGGATGAGATCGATAGGCTGCTCGCCGACGAAAAGGGGAAATTCGAAAAGGCCCCGCCTGAAGACGTCGATTATTTTGATAAGGACCGGCTTTTCAACCCGTTCTCGGACACCCGAATTCTTTTTGGAGACCCGGAGATTGAGGTCAAGAAAGCCATCGTCGGGATCGATATGGAGGAGGGCGAGGTCCTGCTGACCTATCTTCTGAATAAGGACCTGGGTCACAAAATCGACCTCATCATTGCCCATCATCCCGAGGGATACGCCCTTTCCAGGCTCTTCGACGTCATGAAGCTTCAGGCCGACCTCCTGGCCAATTGCGGAATCACGGTCAGCGTCGCCGAGAAATTGATGGAAAAGCGGATCGGTGAGATTGAAAGACGCCTGATGCCGATCAACCACAATCGCGCTGTTGATATGGCCAAGCTTTTGGGCCTGCCCTTGATGTGCATCCATACGGCCGCGGATAATTGCGTCACCAGTTACCTGAAAAACCTCATCGACCGGGAGAAACCGGCCAAGCTGAAAGATCTCTTAAAGCTTCTGAAGGATATTCCCGAATACAAAATTGCCTCGGCGCTTCAGCTCCCGCCCAAGATCGTCAACGGCTCAGATGAAAACAAGTGCGGTAAGATTTTCGTTGACATGACCGGCGGAACAGAAGGAGCCAAGGATGTCTATGAAAAGTACGCCGGCAGTGGAATCAGCACCATCGTCGGCATGCACATCAGCGAGGAGCACCTGGAGAACGCTAAAAAAGCCAACCTCAACGTCGTCATTGCGGGCCATATCTCGAGCGACACTCTCGGGTTGAACCTTCTCCTGGATGAAATCGAAAAAAAAGAGAAGTTCGAATTTGTCTGCGTTTCCGGGTTTGAAAGAATCCGGCGCTCAAGTTGAGCGGAGGCCACAAGTGGCAGATGTCGTTTCCGTTGTTTTAGCCGGCGGTCAGGGCAGCCGGCTTTACCCTCTGACCAAGATCCGGAGCAAGCCGGCGGTCCCGATCGCCGGCCGCTTCCGCCTCATCGATATTTCTGTCAGCAATTGCCTTCATTCAGGCCTGCGCAAAATCTTCATCCTGACCCAATTCAGTTCCGAATCCCTGCACCGGCACATTTTCCTAACCTATCGCTTCGACGAATTTTCCAAGGGCTTTGTCACCATTCTCTCAGCCCAGCAAACTCTTGACAATCGCAACTGGTACCAGGGAACAGCTGACGCTGTCCGCCAGAATCTTGGTTTTCTCCGCGACAAGGGAGATTTGGTCCTGATCCTCTCCGGCGACCATCTCTACCGTATGGATTACGGCAAGTTCATCGATTTCCATTTAAAGAAAAATGCCGAGATCAGCATTTCTGTCTCACCCGTCTCTTATGACCAGGCGCCCGAGTTCGGGATCATGAAGCTCAACAGGAACGGCCGCGTGACTTCGTTCAGCGAGAAGCCAAAGACTCCCGATGATCTGGAAAGGATGAAAACGGGTCCTGAGATTATCCAAGGCTTCGGGTTGGAGCAGACGGGAAAGAGTCATCTGGCGTCCATGGGCGTCTATCTTTTCAACTGGGAGATATTAAGGGACTTGCTGGAAGGCACGGCTGCGGCGGATTTTGGAAGAGAGGTAATGCCTCAAGCGATTGAGCAGCGGAAGGTTTACGGCTATCTATTTGATGGCTACTGGCGCGATATCGGGACCATCCGTAGTTTCTTCGAGGCCAACCTAGACCTCACCCAGCCTCTGCCCAAGTTCAATTTTTATGATGAGCAAAGGCCCATCTTCACGCATGCCCGCTACCTGCCCGGCTCAAAAATTCTTTTCTCCGAGGTTGACCATTCCATCCTCTGCGAGGGCAGCATCATCAACCGTTCCAAGATTACTGATTCTATTATCGGGATTCGCTCCCGGGTGGGAGAGAATTCGGTCATCGAGCGGACTGTCGTCATGGGCGCGGATTACTTCGAGTCAAAACCACAAATCGAAGCAAATGCCCTGCGCGGCGTCCCCAATATCGGGATTGGCAGTTGGAGCGAGGTTCGAAACGCCATCATCGATAAGAACGCTAGGATCGGCAATGGAGTGAAGCTGATCAACGCGCGCGGGCTCAACGACGATGAGACCGAGGATTACGTCATCAGGGATGGAATTATCGTTGTGCCAAAACACGGGATAATTCCCGACGGGACGGTCATCTGAAGCGGCTTAAAACTTGGTTTTTAGGCGGGTTCTGTGCTCGCGGTTCTCCGGGGAATGAGCGGGTTCAGCCCGATGAGAATCTTATAAGTAGACGATCCTGCGAGTTCTCCGAGAATATCCGCCCCGAGATCAGCTTCCGGCTGATTGTCAATCAAGACAACCTCATCCCCCACTCTGACGTCTTCACTTTCTCCCAAATCGACCTGCAGATGATTGGCGGTGACTGCACCGATGACAGGATATAATTTTCCTGTGATAACGACTGCGCTCTTGCCGGCCAGTTGAGAAGGGTAGCCATCCGAGTATCCTAATCCGACGGTCGCCACCCAGAGGGCCCTGTCCGCGACATAAGCCCGGTGATAGGAAAGGGTGTCTCCCGGAGTGAGAAAACGGATGTCAATCACTCTCGCTATAAGTCGAAGCGACGGTTTGAGCAATAGCTTATTTTCGTGCTGAGTCTCGGCAGAGGGATAATATCCGTAGAGCATAATGCCCGGCCGAACAAGGTCAAGATGATATTGCCGGCCGCTGAGAATCCCGGCGCTGCTGGCTGCGTGCCTCAGCCCAAAATTAATCCCTTTGCGCTTGGCCTGAGCGCACACCTCCTCGAACCGGCGGAGCTGCTCCTGGTCGAATTCCTCGTCCTCCGTTAACGTCGTCATAATGCCTTCTATTTTCAGCCCGGAAAGAGAGCCAAGTCTTACAACGAGCGGAAGAGCATTATTGTATGGAATTCCTGTTCTTCCCATGCCTGTGTCAATATCGATATGAACTCCCGCTTTTCGGTTTTGCTTCAGTCCCGCCTCATGGAGGTATCTGGCCTCCTCCGAATAGACTGATTGGCTGATATTGTTCAAAAGGATCTGGCCGCATTCCTTCCTGGCGAAGGGTCCGAAATTCAGCACGGACGCCCGGATGCCCGCCTTCCTGAGAAGGAGCGCCTCCTCCAGTTTCCCGACCATCATCCGGCCGACCCCGTGTTTCTCGAGGTGCCGTGCGACACCCACCAGCCCATGACCATAAGCGTTCGCTTTAACAACAGCCATGATCGGAACCTGGACAATTGTCTTGATTTGCTGAAGGTTCCAAGCCACATGATCGAGGTTGACCTCAATTGCGGGATCCATGCTTCCGGCTATTTGTTCTGCCGGTTTTTTCTGGACAGCGGTTTTTTTTGAAGAAGCCTGGGTTAGAGGCGTCAAGGCCCCGAATCCCAAGCCCAAACTTTTAAGAAATTTTCTTCTGTTCATTTCCTTCGCCTTTCTTGCGGGCGGCGTACCAGCCCCGCCCTCGTTGAGCTCCCCTGGGTTCTAAGAATCTCAATACAATATTTTTGCTAAAATGTCCATGCCCTTCCTCTGGAACTATTTCGCCAATTGGCTTATAATAAGACCCTAAGCGGGCGTAGCATGAAATACTTTATCTGGCTGGTTATTTTGGCCTTGGCCGGTTTTCTTATTTACCATTATTTAATGCGCTCACCTTCAGCCGAAGAAGTCAAGGTCAGGCAACTCGAAAAGGTCTTCCGTCTGGCGCAAGATCAGTTTGTCGCTTCAGTCAGGGAGATGGGCACGCCCGGAATGGCCGCCATCGCCGATCCCGAGTCGCCCATCAACAAAATCAAGCAGGTCCGGGAGAGATTGGCAACCCTAAAAAAAGACTTGACAGAAAAAACCGCCATCGTCCGTGCCCGTAGGTTGGAGCAGCGAATCAACGAGTTCTGCACAAAGAATGACATTGATTAGAAGTATCCTGTCAGCGCTAATTATATAAAAAGCCAGATTCCCTGCCCTTCTTTTATTTTCAAATAATGCAAAGATTTGGTAAGATATACCGCCCAAAAGAACCTTCTTGGAAGTGAGGAAATCATGCCGGACTTAATGTGGCATACGCTGGGGCCCGCCGAAACACTAAAAAAGCTGGGAACACATCCGCACCAAGGCCTGACCGATGAAGAAGTCAAAAAACGCCTGGCGATGTACGGGCCCAACGAGCTAAAAAAGGAGGAAAAGGTCTCCCCTCTGTCTGTATTGCTCCACCAATTCGCCAATACCCTCATCATCATCCTTCTCATTGCCACGGTTCTTTCGGCCGCAGTGGGCGAGATCTTTGACGCCGTTCTGATCTTTGTCATTGTCGTTTTCTGCGCCGTCCTCGGGTTTGTCCAGGAATATAAAGCGGAGAGAGCCCTTGAGGCCTTGAAAAAAATGCTTTCGCCGACAGTCAATGTGATTCGCGGAGGCAAGGAACAGGAAGTCCCCTCCAAGGATCTTGTTCCGGGCGATATCCTGCTCCTCGAAGCGGGTTTCAAAATCCCGGCTGACGGCCGGCTCGTCGAGGTCGCTTCCCTCAAGTGCGATGAAGCTGCCTTGACCGGAGAATCCGTTCCGGTTGGTAAGGACATCAAGCCCCTTCCTGCCGAGGTCAGAGTAAGCGACAGAAGAAATATCGTTTTCACAGGGACGACGGTGAGCTATGGGAGAGGCAAGGCCGTTGTCACGGCCACGGGCACAAATACCGAGTTCGGCAGGATTGCCGAAGAAGTGACGGCCGTCGAAGAGGAAAAAACCCCTCTTGAAAAAAGGACAGCAGAAATCGGAAAGTGGCTGGGGATCCTGTCCCTGGGGATCTGCTTTCTGATCGTGGCGGTCAGTCTGATCAGGGAAGCCTCGGTCGCAAGAATCGGACTTGGCTTCGTCATCAAAATGGTCATGTTCGCCGTGGCCCTGGCCGTGGCCGCTGTCCCTGAAGCCCTGGCTGCCATCGTCACGGGAACTCTCGCCATCGGCATGCACCAGATGGCCAAGAGGAACGCTCTGATCAGGAAGATGCCGGCCGTGGAAACTCTAGGCTGCACAACAGTCATCTGTTCGGATAAGACCGGCACGCTCACCAAAGGAGAGATGACCGTCAGGAGGATCCATATCGACGGGGCAATGATTGACGTGACTGGCGTCGGCTATGATCCATCCGGAGAATTCAAGCCTTCTAATCCCTCCGCCACTATTGAGAAGGACAGTCTTGATCTTCTCCTCAAGGGCGCTGTCCTGTGCAATGATGCCTCCCTTGATCACCATGAAAACAGGTGGACAATTCGGGGCGACCCCACCGAGGCTGCCCTGGTCGTCACCGCTGCCAAAAAAGGCCTCAGCCCGACCGAGTTGAGAATCGAAAACCCTAGGATCGAAGAAATCCCTTTTAGCTCGGAAAGAAAAAGGATGACGACGGTTCATCAGATGGAAGACGGCAAAAAGATTGCTTTTATGAAAGGAGCTCCCGAGATCGTCCTGGAACGATGCCGCTATCTGCAGGCGAGGGATGGATTGAAGCCGCTCCGGGATCAAGACCGAGAGGATATCCTTCGTATCAGTGAACAGATGGCTCAGGACGCCCTGCGCGTTCTCGGCTTTGCCTATAGGGAAACACCCGGAGAATTATCGGCAAGCGAAGAAGCCCTGGAAAACGAGATGGTCTTTCTTGGGCTCATGGGCATGATCGACCCGCCACGAGAAGAGGTCAAAGAATCAATTAAAACCTGCCGGCAGGTCGAGATCAAGCCGATCATGATTACTGGAGACCACAAGCTTACGGCGATGGCCGTGGCGAAAGAGATCGGAATTTTCCAAGCGGGAGATATCGTCCTAACGGGCGAAGAGCTCGAAAAGATGACGGATGAGGAATACGAGCAAATCGTCAGCCGCGTGACCGTTTACGCCCGGGTTTCGCCCATGGATAAAATCAAAATTGTCCGGGCCTGGAAGAAAAAAGGCGAAGTTGTGGCCATGACAGGCGACGGAGTCAACGACGCCCCGGCTCTCAAGCAGGCCGATATTGGCGTGGCAATGGGGATCACGGGTACGGACGTGGCCAAAGAGGCCTCGGACATGGTGCTCAAGGACGACAACTTCGCCACGATTGTCAGCGCCATAGAACGGGGCAGATGGATTTACGACAATATTAAAAAATATCTTTTTTACCTCCTGCAATGCAACATCATGGAGGTCATCGTCATCGGAGGCGCGGTCCTCGCCCTCGGGCCGGAATACCTGCCGCTGCTTCCCGCGGCCATTCTTTACATCAACCTGGCGACAGACGGGCCGCCGGCGCTCGCCCTGGGCGTTGCTCCTCCCGACCCTGATATTATGAAGAGGCCGCCGCGCGACCCCCGGGAAAGCGTGTTCTCCAAAGACCTTCTGCTCCTGCTCGGCCTGGCCGTCTTTGTCTGGAGTCCCTTTTTCCTGTTCATCTTCTTTCACGACCTCAAGGGAATCACCCACGCCAGGACCGAGATGTTCTTTCTTTTTATAATCATCGAGCTCCTCATAGCCCTGAATTCCCGCTCGCTCAGATACTCCGTATTTAGATTAGGGCCTCACAAGTGGCTCGTCCTCTCAGTCATCTCCCAGCTCTTATTGACTTTTATCTTGATGCTCGTGCCGGCCATCAAGCGGTCCTTCGGATTGCAGCTTCCCTCCCCCCGCGATATGACTCTTATTCTCGCTTTTGCCGTATTCGTGCTTCTGAGCATGGAACTGATCAAGGCCTTCCTCAGAAAAACATTTTATGCGGCCAAATGAGCACGGTCGGTTGCTCGGATTGGAGATGATTTGGATCTGGCCATAGTTTATGGCTTCTCTTCCAGCCTATACTTCTTTCTGAGATTCACATCATAGGCAGCTTTCCGGGAAGGACAATTTTTCCTCGGGCACAACTTGCAGCTCAGAAAACTTACCCTGGTCGGGAAGTAAATGCCGGAAATGGATTTTCTTGGGATCATCAGCATGTGCTCGGTCAGTTTTACGCCGACCGACTTTTCAGTTTCGCCAAATAGCGAAAAGAGGGCTTCTTGCTGGGTGATCGGCCAGTCTTCCAGGGAACCCGGGCTCATGCTCGAAAGCCCGGTTAACCCGAACCGCCTCTTAAAGTGCTTTTCGAGCTGCTGAGCGGCCTTGACCAGAGCCATGTCGGCCAGGCCTTCAAGGTAATACTGTCGCAGAAGGTCATTGCAGCCGCTGGCATAATTTTCCAGGTCCGGGCCTATTGTTATGATGAAGGGAAAGACTCTCTCCACAGTCTCCAAATTCTTGCGGAGGACTTTGCTCGAAAAACTGACGCCTTCGATTTCGACCGCATCTTTACTTTTCCTATCGATATAAGAGACTTTATATGCAATCCTTGGTTTGATGAGCGACTTTGCCTCCTTGATCAGTTGGCTGAGATTGACGGAAGCGCCAGGTCGCTCTCTCCAATGGAGCTTCTTCTTCACCTCATTTATGTTCAGCGAGATGGATATTTCTTCCAGTATTTTCATTTGACCTTTATTATCCGTGCCTCCAGAGAATATACAACAAAGCTAACTTTCCCGAAACAATGAGAATGGAATAATAAGAAAAATAAAATACGCCCGAGAGGATTCGAACCTCCGACCTACTGATTCGTAG
>CAZLFV010000041.1:0-21515 GCA_964558915.1 uncultured Eubacteriales bacterium
AGATCTAGTACGGTCTCGTGGGCTCGGAGATGTGTATAAGAGACAGCTCTATGCCTGCAGGATACTGATGAGGATTTTCCCAGGTCGCTTTGTCCTCAATTTTGCCGGGGTCGAAAATGACGAGGTCGGCAAAATGACCGGGCTCGAGGCACCCCCGTTTTTCAAAACCAAAGCGGCCGGCCGGAATCGAGGTTATTTTCCTGATCATCTCCTGGAGCGGCAGGATTCCTTCGTCCCGAACGTATTTGCCGAGAACGCGCGGGAAAGTGCCGTAGTTGCGCGGATGCGGCTTGTCCCGTCCGAGGATTCCATAAGGAGCTACCGCCGAACCATCACAGCCGACCCCAACAAGGGGATGAGCCAGAATTTTTTTGAGATTATCCTCGCTCATAATAAAGGTGATCATGCCCACAAGGTCCTTCTCCTCGATGAGGATATCCCTCATGAATTCGTAGGGCTCTTTTCCGCTCTCTTTTGCTGCCTCAAGGACGCTCTTGCCTTGAAGATGCCTGTTTTTTTCAGAAACCACGGAAGAGATAACGACTTTCTCCCATGAGCCTAGTTTTTTCTCCTGCTCAGCCAAGAATGCTCGAAGCCTGGGCTCCAAGGACGGGTCCTTCAACCGGTTGAGGAATTCTTCGGTCGTCCCTTGTTTGGCCCAAAGAGGGAAGTAAAAGCTGAGGTCGGTGGAGCCGGCGATATAAGGATATCTATCACAAAAAATATCCACTCCGTCTGCGCATGCCTGTTCAAGCCTGGCCAGCGCAGCGTCGGCCTTGGACCAATTTTGCGGATAGGCAGTCTTGAAATGGCTGATCTGCAGCCTCACGCCCGACATCCGGGCTGCTCCGATCGATTCATCGAGTGACTCAAGGAGAAAATCCCCTTCATCACGTATATGGGTTGCATAGATACCATCATAGCGGGCGACAATTTTGCATAATTCGGCAATCTCCTCGGGGTCCGCGAAACTGCCGGGGGCATACTCGAGACCGGAAGACAGGCCGAAGGCCCCGCCGCGGATGTGTTCGCCGACAAGATTTCTCATCCGTTCGAGCTCTGCCGGAGACGGCCTGCGGTCATTGAATCCCATCGCCGCGCCCCGCACATCGCCATGGCCAACGAGCGTCGAGTAGTTCGGGGCCATCCCCTTCTCCTCGAGCCGAGAAAAGAACCCGGCCATGTCCGTCCAGGTCAGGTCAAGATCATATTCTTTCTTAGCGCTCTCTTTTGTTTCCTCAAATATTTCCGCCGCTATCGGAAAGGGAGAAGAGCCGCAATTCCCGCTCACCAGAGTTGTTATCCCCTGGTGAACAACACTCTCGGCTCGAGGATTAACGATCAGGCTGAGGTCCGAATGGTCGTGGACGTCAATGAACCCGGGCGAAATGGCCAGATTCTCAGCTGCGATTACGGATATTCCCCGGCTGCTTCTTATTTTGCCTATAGCCACGATCATATCTCCTTTTATGGCAATATCCGCAATAAAAGGTGAGCCTCCCATGCCGTTATAGATCAGCCCGTCCTTGATGATGAGGTCATACTCCTTCCCTGCTCGGCATCCCTGAAGGAGAGGGCCGCAGCCCCCCAAAGTGGCAAATGTTGCGGCTTTGGCCGTCTGCTTCAAAAAAGCCCTGCGGTTCATTTTTTTCTTCATGGCCATGTGCTTCTCCCAAGTTGTTGGCAGTCTTGTTATTTTTAGAACCTGATTGAAAGCGTCAAAGCTTGCCGGCCGCGGGACAAATCGAAACCGAGGATGACTGTTTTTTTTGAGCCCGGGCTATTCAAGGCCGAGATTTTTTTGCCGACGAAATAGCCAACCGCTGACCCGATCAACACATCCGAGGCCCAATGACGATTATCGTGCATCCTGGAAAGCGAAGCCAGCGCGGCCAGACCGTAGGCGATGATATCGACGGCCAGGACGTTTGATTGTTCGGCAATCGTCGTGGCGACTGCAAAAGCGCCGGCCGCATGTCCAGAAGGAAAAGACTGGTAACCAGAATCAAAAGTGAAGGAGTCGAATGTGTGACTCGACTCGCCCGTATTCGGCCGGGCTCTTCCCACGATGACCTTAGTGCTCCAAACAAGGATGCTGGCGGTGACCAGGCTTTCAACGCTCAACAAAGCCGTCTTCCGCCAGCTTTCTTTATGATCGATCGCGCCCACCGCGTAGATTGCGCCCGCGAGACCGAGGAGGACTCCGCCATTGCCGACATAAGAAAAAACAGAAGCAACGTCATCCGACGAGGGAGTGCGGTTTCTCTGAACCCAGGAGTTGATACCCTCATCAAAGGAATAAAGCAGCACTCCGACACCAGAAATAACGGCCACTGTCAGAACATCCTTTTTCCCCCAGTGGCAAGGAGAGCTGAAGACGCCATTGAAATCCCTGCCGAAGCGGTCGAAGAACTCCTTGTTGAGCTTGTATTCTCCAGAGTCCGCCTGGCTGGCGCTTATGCCCGGGCCGAAGACGCAAAAAAGCATAATTGCGAGCGCTATCGCAGCGAGCCAGCGGCTTCGAGTTTTCCCCATTTCTATTAGCGTCCGCCCGTGTTTACGTCCGAACCTCATGCTCAGCCATAAATTTTTCAATCGCCTGGAGAGTTCTCTCAGTAGCTCCCTGATGCGAATTTAGCAGATTTTTCGCCCGCCTGCCTATTTCCTCAAGAGCGGTTTCATCCTTCATCTTGAAGGCCTCGGTCAGTTCCCCTATTCCACGGACGACACGGATCCCGCCAGAATGAATAAATTCATCAGCCAGAGCAGCGAAATTTTCAAGGTGCGGGCCGCACAAAACGGGTTTTTCATAAAACGCCGGCTCCATGAAATTCTGGCCTCCGTGGGGAACAAGGCTTCCCCCAACAAAAGTCAAGTCGGCCAAAGCATAAAAATAGGCGAGCTCGCCGATTGTATCCAGAATGAGCACATCCCAAGCCTGGCCGGGGGTGGCCGCAGTCTTTCTCAAGACAGATAGGCCATGATTTAAGCCCAATTTTTCTACTTCTCTGGCTCTGTCCGGGTGACGAGGCGCGATGATCAGAAGCAAGCCCTCCTTTTCTTTTCTTGCCCGTCCAAAGGCCTCAAGAATCAGTTCTTCCTCGCCCCGATGAGTGCTGCCCGCGACAATGACCTTTTTTGACCCGGAGATGCCCAGATTCTTTTCAAAAGCCTGCCTGTCCTCCTGATTAAGGAGAGGCAAACTCACCTCGGCCTTGAGATTGCCCGCGACCTTAACTTTTTTTGGGTCAATGCCAATATCCTCAATCCTTCGTCTGTCCTGCTCTGTCTGCATCAGAAAGAAGTCGATGTTTTTGAGGACGTTGACCGCGAGTGGCCTCAAGCGACGATAGGTCTTGAATGAGTCTTGGGACATTCGGCCATTCAGCAAAAGAACGGCCTGACATTTTTTTCCCGCGATCCGGAGCAGATTCGGCCAGAACTCTGACTCAGCTAATAGAAAAAGCTTCGGCTTAAGCGCCTTAAAAAACCTTCGGACAATCAAGGCAAAATCTAGGGGAACAAAAAAAATGATATCAGCCATTGTTAATTTCTCTTTGGCAATGCGATAGCCTGTAGGAGTAAGAGTGGAGAAGCAGATTCTCCACGACGGATGCCTCTTTTTGACCTGCGCGAGCAGGTTCCTCAAGCTCAGGACCTCACCGACAGAGACGGCATGAATCCAAAGCGTCGGACGGGCAGCCTCTCTCGGAGGCAGCCTGAAACCCAGCCGTTCTCGGACGAAGAGACGTTCCCCCCGCGCTACCCTCATCCGGAAAAAATAGACCGGAGCGTAAACTAGCAAACATAAAAACAAGAACAAAGAATAAAGAAAATGCACGGATTTTGAATATACTAAATTAGGGCTGGGCAAGCAAGCCTTCTGAATATGGCCCTGAACGCAAATTGCCTTCACTCTCAAATTATGGTATCCTAACGCCGTTCAAAGAACTCAAGTATCGACAAAATAAGAGAGGAAAGGTCTAAAATGGCTGAAGAAAAAGTAGAGCAGAATCAAGAAAAGGCCAAGAAGGGGAAAAAAACAAACAAGATGACCTTAGCTGAGGTTGAAAAAAAACTCGAGGAAATCAAGAGTGCCCAAGGAGGTCTTTCCTCCAGGTATGCCAAGGAGCTGATTCGCCGCCAGGGCCTCCTTCGTTCCCAGGGAAGGAAATAGATTCCAGACGATAGCATCGCTGCGTCTTCATTTTGCCATTTAGGGTTGCCATTTCATGCTGATAATAAAAAATTTACATTCAGATTCGATTCTGCTAAGATAATCACCTGAATGAAGGAGTGAGAATTGTGTTAAGCAAAGAGCGCAAGTCGAAAATTGTCGAGGACAACCGGCTAACGCCAGAGGATACAGGCTCGCCAGAAGTCCAAATCGCTCTCCTGAGCGAGAGAATCAATTTTCTCACAAACCATCTCATTACCCACAAAAAAGACCACACTTCCCGAGTTGGGCTGATGAAGCTCGTCGGGCAGAGAAAAAGGCTCCTGGCCTACTTGAAAAGCGAAGACTCAAGCCGCTATGAAAACTTGATCCAGAAGCTGAACCTGCGCAAGTAGGCTCGGCCTGGGGACAACAATGCCTCATACTATCACCCTTGACATTAATAATCGTCCTCTTTCGATTGACATTGGCAAGATCGGCAAACAGGCTGACGGTTCCGCCTTGGTGCGGTACGGCGAAACCATCATGTTTTGTGCGGCCACTTCTAAGAAAGAAATAAAAGAAGAAAAATCCTTTCTGCCTCTGATTGTGGACTATAGAGAGAATACCTATGCCGCCGGCAAGATCCCGGGCGGATTTTTCAAGCGCGAGGGCCGGCCTTCGGAAAGGGAGATCCTGGTGAGCCGGCTCATTGACCGGCCCATCCGGTCTTTATTCCCGGACGGGTACTTTTTTGACACCCAAATCGTCGCCCTTCTGCTTTCCGCTGACCTAGAGAATGAGCCGGATATATTAGGGATCATCGGGGCTTCGGCTGCTCTATATTTTTCTGATATCCCTTTCACCACGCCCGTCGGCGCCGTCAAAATCGGCTGTGTTGACAACGAGTTTTTGATCAACCCAACTGGTGCGGAACTCGAAAAAAGCAAGCTTAACATGGTCGTCGTGGGGACAGAAAATGGCATCGTTATGGTCGAGGCCAGAGCCTCTGAAGTGGAAGAAGAAAGGTGTCTCGAAGGCATTGCGCTGGCCCAGGAGCCGATACGCAAGATCATCCAAGCCCAAAAGGATCTATATCAGAAGCTCGACATCAAAAAGCGTGAATTTGCGGTCAAGTCCGTGGACCCGGAGAAAGTTGAAAAAACCGAGCAAAGGATATCCGCCGATCTTTTCCGGGCCATCCAGATCCGAACAAAGAAGGAGAGCGAAGAAGAATGTGACAGGATCCTGAAATCGCTTTTAGCTGAGATCCCGCCCGAAAACGAGAAGGACATCAGCGAGACAAAGGAAATCTTTTATAACCTTCAAAAGAAACTCGTCCGGGACCTTGTTTTGAAGGACGGCAAGCGTTTCGACGGCAGGCGTTTTAACGAAATCAGGCAGATCTTTATAGAAGTGGGCCTCCTCCCGCGCACTCACGGTTCGGCCCTATTCACCAGAGGAGAAACGCAGTGTCTGGCGACAGTAACGCTGGGGACTTTCGAGGATGTGCAGAGGCTTGACGGGCTGGGAGAGGAAGCAGAAAAACGCTTCATGCTCCATTACAATTTTCCGCCGTTCTCTGTAGGGGAGGTCTCCTTTCTGCGGGCTCCGGGAAGACGGGAGATTGGGCATGGCGCCCTGGCTGAAAAATCTATTCTCCCGGCCATTCCGAGCGAGGAGGTTTTCCCCTACACAATCAGAATCGTTTCGGACATCCTAGAATCCAACGGCTCTTCCTCAATGGCAACTGTCTGCGGAGGCGTTCTCTCGTTGATGGACGCGGGCGTTCCGCTGTCTATGACTATTGCCGGCATTGCCATGGGGCTTTTTACAGACGCTCAGAAGTCCGTCATCCTCACGGATATCGCCGGACTAGAGGATCATTTTGGGGACATGGACCTTAAAGTAACAGGCACAGAAAAAGGGATCACTGCCATCCAACTCGACCTGAAAATCGCGTCGATCAGTTTGGAATTGTTCCGCGAGGGACTGCTCAAGGCCAAGGCCGCCCGGCTGGAGGTCCTGGCAAAAATGAAAGAGGCTCTGCCGGCGCCAAGACAAGAAATCTCGGTTTTTGCGCCCCGGATTATCACGCTTTTTATAAATCCCGAAAAAGTGCCTGAAGTGATCGGCCCCGCGGGAAAAGTCATCAAGAGAATCATCGCCCAAACGAAGGCGAAGATCGATATCGAAGAAAGCGGCAAAATCATTATCGCTTCCACGGATATGCAGGCCGCTGAAAAGGCCAAGGAAATGATCAGAGAGATCACACTCGAGGCCGAAATTGGCAAGGTCTATCAGGGAAAGGTTGTCCGGATCGAAGAATACGGCGCTTTTCTTGAAATCTTGCCAAACATCGTCGGGCTGCTTCATGTTTCCGAGATCGCCCATTACCGGGTTAAGAGTGTCCGAGATGTGCTCAAAATGGGACAAATCCTTGAAGTCAAGGTCATCAGCATCGACGAGGACAACAAGGTTCGCCTGAGCCGCAAAGCCCTCGAGGAACGGCCGGCCTCAGCTTCTGAGCCAGAAGGATCAGATCGCTATCCTCGCCGCAAAACGTACCGTCGAGAAGACCGCCGTCCGCGGAACAAATACAGGACTTAAGCTATAAAGCGAGACAAAAATGGCTGGCTTTTTTCAGCCGAAAAAGGGTTTCACACTCATTGAAGTGCTTGTGACCATGGCCATCCTGGCGGTCCTCGCCGCCGCCATCATGCCCATGGCGAAAATCGCGGTCAAGCGAGAAAAAGAGATCGAGCTGCGGCGGAATTTGAGGATCATCCGTGAAGCCATTGACGCCTACAAGAAACTCGCGGACGAGAAAAAAATTGAAATCGAAGAAGATTCCGAAGGCTATCCTGCCGACCTCGAGACCCTGGTCAAAGGCGTCGAGATCAAAGACCAGGAAGCAAATGAAAAGGGCAAAAAGACCGGTCCAAAGGTCATCAAGTTCTTAAGGCGAATCCCCAGGGACCCGATAACGGATTCGCTGGACTGGGGACTGCGTTCGTATCAAGATGACCCGGATGAGGATGTCTGGGGAGGGGAAAATGTCTACGACATCTATTCCAAGAGCAGGGCCACGGCGCTGGATGGCTCGAAGTACAGGGATTGGTAAGCGGATGATCGCCCAAACAAATCATCCCAAAAGCGGATTCACTCTGATTGAAATCATCATCGTTCTCACCCTGATCGGAATCCTCGTCGGGCTGGCGCTTCCCCAATATAAATATTCCCTTAAAAAGGCCCGAGAGGCAGTCCTCAAAGAGGACCTGTTCGTTTTCCGCAAACTGATCGGTCAGTATTATACGGACAAGAACAAGTATCCTGCCTCCCTCCAGGCCCTAGTGGATGAAGGTTACCTCCCCAAGATTCCGATCGACCCGATGACAAAGAGAGCAGATACCTGGGTCGAGGTCAGGGAGAATCCCAACTTTGAGGAGATGGTGCCGAATATGGAATTCGGGATCGTGGATGTGCATTCCGGCTCCAAGGAAAAAGGCATTGACGGGACAACCTATGACACCTGGTGAAAGAACAAGAATGAAACAGCCGCCCGGCTATATCCTGATTATGCTCATTCTTGTCATTGCCATTATGGGTCTCGGGCTGATGATGGCCGTTCCCGTCTGGCAAACTCAAATTCAAAGAGAAAACGAGGAAGAGCTGATCTTTAGAGGCAGCCAGTATGTCGAGGCCGTCCGCCTCTTCCAACTGAAGAATCCCGGCAGCTTTCCTAAAACTCTAGAAGAACTCGTCGAGAAGAAATGCATTCGCCGTCTCTACAAAGACCCGATGACTCCTGGGGGCGAGTGGAACTTGATTCTGCACCTGGAAGGAATCGGAGGTCCAGGACAGCGGGGGGTGCTCCCGTCCCGCGGTTCAACCTCACCCGGAAGCTCCCCCAGTGAGAGCCCGCGGGGGCAATCCTTTTCTGCCCAAAAAGTCTTGGTCGCTCCTGCCAAAGCCCTCTCTTCTATCCGGAATCCCCGTATTCTCGGTGTCGTCAGCACCTCGACTAAAAAATCGATCCGGATTTACCAAGAGCAAGAGAGCTACGATAAATGGCTCTTTTTCTACGGTCAGGACTCGACCAAACTCCCGGAGATCGTTTATTACGGCCAAGCCTCCAAGACTCCATGAATTCCATCCTGATTGTCGCAGGTGAAAATTCGGGCGAAAAATATGGGGCCGACGTCATTCACGAATTCAAAAAGAAACATTCTTCCTGCTCTTTTTTCGGAATCGGCGGAACACGAATGCGGGACGAGGGCGCCGAGCTTATTTTTTCGATCGAGGACCTGAGCGCAATCGGCATTATCGAGGTCATTTCCAGGATCCCTCATTTCAGAAGGATGTTCAACCGCCTGGAAAAAGAAATCGAGGCACGAAGACCTGTCAGCGCCGTGCTGATTGATTCTCCAGACTTCAACTTGCGCCTGGCCCGTAAGCTCAAAAAAGCGGGGATACCGGTCCTGTACTATATCAGCCCTACCGTCTGGGCCTGGCGGAGCGGCCGGCTCAAGACGATCAAAGACGTCGTTTCGAAGATGTGCCTTATTTTCCCTTTTGAGCGAGATCTCTACAAGGAACACGGCATTCCCGCAGCCTTCGTCGGACATCCTCTTAAAGAAAAGGTCAAAACGCGGCTCGGCCGCGAAGAGTTTTTCAAGAAATATTCTCTTCCTTCTGCTTCCCGGCTCATCGCTTTGCTTCCCGGAAGCCGCAAAACTGAAATAAAAAACAACCTGCCCGTTCTCATCCAAGCCGTCGGCAGAATGAAAAAAGATATTCCGGCGATTTTTCTCTTGATCCTGGCTGAGAGCTTGGAGAGGGACTATGTCGGCCGCTTCGTGCCCAGCCAAGAAACTGACATCCAGGTTCTTGACGAGGATCGATATGAAGCTATCGCCTACTCCGACCTTGCTCTTTCGGCCTGTGGGACGGCCAACCTCGAAGCGGCCCTTTTGGGAACGCCCGTCATTGCTTTTTATCGGGTTTCTCCCCTGACGTACTATCCCTTTCGACGTCTTTTGAAAATCTGCAACTATAGCATCGTCAATATCCTTGCAGGGAAAAGAATCATTCCGGAGCTGATCCAGCGCCAATTCACCGGCGAAAGATTGGCGCAAGAAGCCGTCGAGCTCCTGTCTTCGGAGAACGCGAGAGCGGAGATGAAAGCCGAATTCCAACGAATCGCAGAGAGTCTCGGCCAGGAAAGCGCCTCGGTTCACGTCGCCGCTGAGCTGGAAAAACTCATCCTCGCTTTTTCTTGAGATTCTTCGTGATTCCACTATAATTCAACTTTGGTTTACACCTTCCAACCCATGTCCTTGACAAGAACGGAGAGCTATTAGTTTACTATGAACCCGTCAATGTATTTACGAGCAAAAAGGAGGGCCTCTACGAAATCTGGTACACGCAAGATATGGCCCTGCTCAACGAGAAAGGAGAAGTCCTCCAGGAATGGGCTAATGCTCTCGACTTTCACTATACTGCCAAGGCGCCTGTCATGGACCTCTTTGCCCAGAACAACATCACTCTGGGAGGTCAGGTTCCAGCGGGAAAATATAAGTTCAAGGCCGTCATCAAAGACAAACTGAGTGGAAGGTCTGCGACTAGGGTCGTGGATTTTGAGGTCCGCTGAGGTTCTTCGGCAGGACGAACGCGACCCGGTCATAAAGACGGAGGCCCTGCTGTTCCGCGCAGCCGCTTCTAAGCTCCAGGACATACATTGCCGGAGCACCGGGGATATAAGACGGACAAGGATCGCTCGAGCACGGCGGAACATTGGGTTCAAGGTGGATTATCCTTTTTTGGGCATCCAGCCACAGGATATCAATAGAAAACCGCATGTTCTTCATCCAGAAGGAGTGGGTCCCCTCCTCTTCGAAAAGAAAGAGCATGCCCTGGTCGGTATTGAGCTTTTCCCGGAACATTAGCCCTTGCTGTCTTTGTTCGTCAGTTACAGCGAGTTCCGCCGTCACGGCAAATCCGTTTGGAAAATAGATTTTGACGAAGGACTTTTTTCCCGCTTGGCTTGAGCAAAAAAGCAGGAATAACGACACAGCCAAGACGGACTTTCTTTTCATTTCTCGTCTCCGCTTCAGTGCGGGGAAATCAAAGGTACAAAGCGAACTGGGAGAAGCTTTTTCTTCTTGAAATGCTCCTTTTCCCGGACGACCACAACCAGCTCCTGAAATCCCTCTCCGACCGGCAGGATCATTCTGCCGCCAGAACAGAGCTGTTCCTGCAATTTTTTCGGCACCGCGGGCGCTGCCGCAGTCACGATGATCGCGTCATAGGGAGCATTGTCTTGCCAGCCAAAGGTCCCGTCGCCGACCTTGAATCGAATATTCTCATAACCCAGCCGATGCAATCGCTCTTGAGCTCTCAATGAGAGCGTGCTGATCACCTCAATCGTATAGACCTCCTTGACGATTTCTGCGAGCACGGCTGTTTGATAGCCAGAGCCGGTTCCCACCTCCAAGACCCTTTCTCGGCCCTGGAGCTCGAGCGCCTCTGTCATATAGGCTACAATATACGGCTGAGATATCGTTTGTCCTTCGCCGATGGGAAGCGGCTCATCCGCATAAGCATAGGACTTGAGTTCGTCGGGGACAAAAAAGTGCCTCGGCACCTTTCTCATGGCTTGGAGGACCTTTTCGTCCTTGACTCCGCGGGCCTGGATCTGGAGGTTGACCATGCTCTCCCTTAATCCGGTAAATTCGCTGTCGTTTTCCGGCAAGAACGCCCCCGAATCTATAAGCCTGACGTTCAGTAGGCTCTCGCAAAAAAGACGAGTTCCTTGGCTTCGTTCCCGCAGGAGATGCATTTTTCCGCAGGATCCTTGTCTTCCTGCGTGAGCGGAACAACGCGGATCGTGGCCATTGTTTCTTCCTTAATTTTGTCCTCGCAGGATAGATCCCCGCACCACCAACTTTTAATAAACCCCCTCTTTGACTCGATGACTTTCTTGAACTCTTGATAGTCCTGGACGAAGCGCGTGTTTTCGAGTTGAAATTTCAGAGCCTGGTCGAATAGGGATCCCTGAATATCCTGAAGTATCTGAGGAATACGCTGGACAACAATGTCCATGCCAATATAGTCCTTTCTTTTGACGTCCCTTCTGACCAGTACGGCACGGTTTTCCCGGACCTCTTTGGGGCCGATCTCAAGCCGAAGAGGAACTCCCCTCATCTCCCACTCCGAAAACTTCCACCCCGGAGTGAATTCCTCCCTGGCATCCAGCTTGACGCGAAGTCCGCTTTGGCGGAGGTCTTTCTCGATCTGCAGCGTCACAGGCAGGATGGTCTCTTTCCAATTGCCGATCGATATCGGAACAATCACGACCTGCACTGGCGCTACCTGAGGAGGCAACCTCAACCCGGAGTCATCTCCATGCATCATCACCAGGGCCCCGACTAAACGCGTCGAAACACCCCAGGATGTCTGCCAGACATACTGGAGGTTCTGATCTCTATCTTCATAGCGGATGTCAAACACCTTAGAAAAATGCTGGCCGAGGTTATGGGATGTTCCCATCTGAAGGGCTTTTCCGTCCGACATCAGGGCTTCGATAGCATACGTCTCCAAGGCCCCAGCGAATTTT
Organism: uncultured Eubacteriales bacterium; assembly: GCA_964558915.1. Lineage (GTDB taxonomy): Bacteria > Acidobacteriota > Aminicenantia > Aminicenantales > UBA8522 > CAZKEW01. Next base: position 11,775 of record CAZLFV010000041.1, read on the forward strand.
TGGCTGAGGGTTTTGCGTCCTTCGATCACAGGAATCGCCAGCTCTGATTCAATGAATTCCTTATACAAATACAGAATCTTGACGGTCTCTTCCTGTGCTTCCGCGAAGGTCTCGTGAGCGGTATGTCCTTCCTGCCAAAGGAATTCGGTTGTCCTCAAGAACGGCCGGGTTACTTTTTCCCAACGAACGATGTTGGCCCACTGGTTGATCAAGACAGGAAGATCCCTCCAGGACTGGATCCACTTGGAATACATCGAGCCAATAATGGCCTCGGAGGTGGGCCGGACAGCCAGCCGTTCTTCGAGCTCTTCTTTGCCTCCGTGCGTGACCCACGCCACCTCGGGCGCAAACCCTTCCAAGTGATCCATCTCCTTCTGAAACAGACTTTCCGGGATGAAGAGAGGGAAATAGGCATTCACGTGACCAGCGTCCTTGATCCTCTTGTCCAGCAGCCGCTGAACGTTCTCCCAAATTGAGAAGCCGTAAGGGCGGATGATCATCATGCCCTTCATTGGGGCGTAATCAGCCATCTCCGTTTTGCGGATGACCTCGATATACCATTTGGAAAAATCCTCGCTCTTGGGCGTGATCTGCTTGACAAAACGTTCGTCTTTGGCCACGGGCGGTGACTCTCTCCTCAATCTCGGCTCATTCTATCTGCCGCCCTCTTTTTTGTCAAGAAACGCTCCGACCTGAACGACCTCCCGGGGTGAGTATCCCACGGTGATAGGACTCGAAACAAGGACTAAAAATTTGCGCCGGGAAATTCACCCCTGATTTCATCCAAAGGGGTGATTGACCCATAAAAAAGGCCATGGCATTGTAGGCTCGACATCAAGGAAAAGGAAGCGAATATGCTATCGAAATCCTCGCTCTTTCATTTGGACAAATCGGAGAGGAAGGACCAGGCCTTCAACCTCCCTCTTCCGACGGTCGTAGAAGGGCAAGACGCCGCGGGCAGGACGTTCCAGGAGAAAACTGTACTCTTCTATATCAGTCATAGAGGTGCTTCTTTCAATCTCGCCAACGCCATCGCACTCGGGTCCAAACTGAAGCTCATCATCGACCTGCCCCCTGCACTCGCCGAAGACAAAAACCTGAAGCTCGTCATCAAGGGCAAAGTGGCTCTTGTGGAGGCCAATCATTCGCAGCCTTCCCGACAAAGGGTCTCTCTGAGGTTTGAAAGCAAGTATTTTATCAAAGCGGACGGTTGAGGCCGGATGAAGCCAAGGTGCCTAATCTTTGTGGATGATAATAATGTCAAAAAAATCACCCTCAGATTCATCCCCAAAAGCGATTGAACTGAGAGAAGAGGCCGAGGACAATGGACTCGCCGAAATGAACGAAAAGGAAGAACTCTCCAAACCCTCCACCCATGGCGCGGCCAGAGCCGGGAAGAGAGAGCGCGCCTTCGAGCTCTCTCTCCCAGCTTTGGTTACAGGCGTGGATGCTCTGGACAATAAGTTCAGGGAAAAAACCCAAGTTATGTCCATCAGCTCGGAAGAGGCTACGGTCTGGCTGAGGTCAAGGGTTATGCTGGGGTCCAAGCTCGACCTCGCCTTGGACATCCCCAAGACCTTGATTCTCGAAAATCATCTCAAACTCCGCCTTTCCGGCACGGTCATCCTTCTGCAGAATGACTCGGCCCGGGTCGGCAAGAAGCAGCTTGTATCTATCCGGCTGGACAAGAAATTCCGGCTCCTTCCGATTCCTCCCTCCATCAATTAAAGAGCATCTGTCTTCCATCCTTCGGGGAATTATTTTCTTGACAACAATCCATCGATTTAATAGAATTTTTTTATTAGAGAATTGAAATACCTCTTTGGCTCAGGGGTTGAGAATGACCAAAGAGGGAGAGAACTATGAACAAAAAAGGAACAACCACGGAAGAGAAACGAATCAAAATCCTCATTTTCTGTCCCTCTGAAATCATCCTCTCGGGCATCCTCAGGGCACTGGAAGCGGACGCGGGTATTGAGATCACTAACGTCGAGAAGAATACGATTGAAACGTTTATGGATTCAATCAAAAAACTCAGGCCCCACGTCATCCTCTTCGCCAACACGGAGCCCCTGCCCAACATGAGGGAAATCTGCAAGGCGATCAAAGAAATCTCCAAGCTCCAGAGCAAATCCCAGCTGCTGATCTTGGGCAGCATTCCCTCCCATGAAGAAATCGTTGGGTTGATCAATGCCGGGGCCCGGGGCTATTTTGACCTCACCGACCCGTCGAGCCAGCTCTCCGAAGCGATCCGCGTCATCCACAAAGGAGAAATCTGGCTGCCCCGGGACAAGATGAGCAGCATCATGGACCGGATTATTTCTGTGGTCGGAAGAGACCTCAAGGAAAAGACACTGGACCAGCTCACCCCCACCGAATTTCAGGTCCTCAGGCTGATTGGACAGGGCAAGAGCAACGATGAAATTGCCGAAATCCTTTTTATCAGCAAGAATACGGTCCGGTCCCATATAAAGAGCATCTATGCCAAGCTCGATACCCATAGCCGACTGCAGCTAGCCCTTTATGCGATTAATTCTGCTTTGTTTTAATGAAACCTAAGAGAATCAGAGGTTGAGATGAAAAAAGTTCAAAAATCCAAAAAGAAACCGCCTCTGCCTGTGGTCCGAGCCAATCGCCGAAGGGAATGGCGCTTTGACCTTCCCCTTCCTACAACCATCGAAGGCAAGCTCCCCCATGGAGAACAATTCAAAGAATATACCACGCTTGAAAATATCAGCTCCACAGGGGCCTATTTTTGCCTGGATTCTGGCGTCATCGTCGGCTCAAAGCTCAACCTTATGATCGACCTCCCAACGCAGCTGACCGGAGGCAGAGATGTTAAGCTTCACCTTGGGGGGATTACCGTCCGTCTTGAGGAACCGGACAAAAGAGGCAAGAAACAGGGAGTGGCCATCCGGTTTAGCAAGAATTTCAAGTTTGTCGAAGCAGAAAAGAAGAAAAAATCAAAGTAATCTTCCCGCCAAGACTGATCAACCCGGGTCATCTTAAATAAAATTGGCTAGTCTGGATAATTATGACACTATCCCGAACAGCAGGCTGACCCCATCATGAGCATTTTAACCGTAGCGCTTACGGGAGGGATTGCGACAGGAAAATCTGTTGTCGCCCGGGTGCTCAGAGCACGTGGTTGTTTTATCCACTCCGCCGATCGTGTCGCCCGCCACCTGACGAAACCCGGCCTGCCAGCGTGGCAAAAAATCGTCTCTCATTTCGGCCCGGAGGTCTTGAATCCCGACCAGACTATCAACCGCTCCAAGCTGGCGGCGACTATTTTTTCTAAAAAAAGAGAGCGGCAGTTCCTGAACAGCCTGATTCATCCACTCGTTCTGAAAAAGAAAATGGAGGCCATTCGGCGAGTGGAGAAAAAAGGCGGGCACAAGATATTTGTCTCGGAGGCGGCCTTGACCGTCGAATCCGGGTTCGCCCGCTTCTTCGATAAAGTCATTGTTGTCGACTGCGGAAAAGAGACCCAGGTCCGCAGGCTGATGGAAAGGGACAGAATCAGCCGCGCCGAAGCCCGGAAGAAAATTCGCAGCCAGATGCCGCTCGAAGAAAAGCTGAAATATGCTGATTATGTGATCGATACGTCCGGCACGCGAGATGAAACAGTCAAACAAACGGAACGGGTTTATCGGAGTCTTCTCTCCGCTTACAAAAGGAAGGCGAGAAAGGACTAGACGCGCAAGGCCGCAGCCAAAAGCGGAATCATGATTTCGTGGTGTCCGATGAAGTAAAACCCCTTTCCTTTCCTGCCCAGGGGTCTTAGGACGACGTTTTGAGACGGACGATAATGGTGGATGAAATCAAAAACTGCCGTCGTAAATTCGTCTAGCGCCTTGCCCCTGTTTCTGACGAAGGACACCGCCTTGAGAAAAACCTCTGGCAGAATGACGGCTGAGCCAACATTGACGAAGACCCCTCCTCCTTCAAGGCCTTCCACAAGAGAGCAGAACAGAAAAAAATCAGCCAGGGAGGTTTTCCCGATCGCCTCGCCGTTCGCTTCCGGATGGAAGTGGATTGTGTCCGTTCCCACTGCCACATGAACGCTGACGGGGACGCCGAGGTCGGAAGCGGCCGCCAGAATGCTCAGATTTTTATAAGGAAAGCGCGAGCCGGAAATCATTCTGCCGACTGCGTCTCCCATCCCGATCCCCTGCCCGGCGCCCGCCGTGATGGCCCTGTTCAAGAGTTCCCCGGTTTCCTTGGCCATGCCAAACGTCCCATCCTTGACCCGCGAAGCGACATTCTCTGAAGTCCGGCCGGCAAAGGCGATTTCGAAGTCATGAATGATGCCGGCTCCATTCAAGGCTAAGCCCGTAATCCATCCTTCTCTCATCAGCCCAATGATCACAGGGCTCAAACCCACTTTGATAACATGGGCTCCCAGGGCAAAAAGGATGGCTCTTTTTTTCGCCTTGGCCGCGCGGACGAGGGAGATAAATTCTTTGAAATCCCTGGCGGCCAAAAGGTTGGGAAGACTGGCAAAAAACCCTGCCAGGCCGCTCGAGGCCGAAAATTCCTTAGCAAAATCCTTGACCTCGACTTTGCTCTTCCTGGCAAGGAGAGAATCGGTTTTCAATCCCGGCGAAGCAGACTTTTGAGATAATTTGCCCTTCATCAGTGAATCTCCCTTGACTCGAAACCCTGGGACCGGCCGCTCCTGGGTCGTGCGGAGGGGGGAGCGAAGACGTTGGCCGCGAGGGTCACTCGGATTTATTTTTTGATAAGGGTGTTCTTGAGGTCTTGGCCGGAACGGAACTTAATCCGTTTTCCCTTTTCAATCTTGATTTGTTTTTTTCGGCGGATATCCCGGCCGAAGCCCGTTTTCTTGTTGACGACCTTGAAGCTTCCGAATCCCCTGATCTCAATCTTCTGATTCTTAGTCAAGGCCTCTTTTAAAGCCGACAATATGGATTCGACGATTAACAATGATTTGGCCCTGTTGAATTCAGAATTCTTCTCAATAGCAAGGGCAATATCATTCTTAATCATGTGAATCTCCTCTGATCCGGTTGGACGATAGATAATAATTAATGAATCACAAATAAAAAGTCAAGACGTATTATTGACTTGATTTCCTCCAGTTCATATAATGAAAGCACAGTGAAAAAGAACTCCCTTCTTGTCATTTTCTTAATTGTTTTGTCGCTCCAGGCGAACGCCGAAATTTTAAAAATCACTGTAGACGCCCCCATCCATCCCATCTCTTCTGAGTATATTGTCAAGAGCATCGAACACGCCGAAAAACAAAACGCCGCGCTCATTATCCTGGTCTTGAATACGCCCGGTGGACTGGATTCCTCAATGCGGGAGATCATCGCTAAAATCCTCGTCTCCAAAGTGCCACTGGCGACTTATGTGAGCCCGAGCGGCGCTCGGGCCGCCTCGGCCGGTTTTTATATCGCCATTGCCAGCGATCTTTTCGTGATGGCGCCTGGGACGAGCACCGGCGCCGCCCATCCTGTAGGAGTTTCGCTCACCGGTCAGGGAATGGACAAGACCATGGAGGAGAAGGTCACCAATGACGCGGTTTCTTATATTAAAACCTTGGCCGAAAAAAGGAGACGGTCCATCCAGGCATCTGAGGACGCTGTCAGAAAAAGCCTGTCCTATACCGAAAAGGAAGCCTTTGACCTGAAGCTCATCGACCTCATTGCTCGAAGCGAGCAAGAGATTATTGATCATTTTGACAATAAGACAATCAAACGCTTCAACGGAGAAGACCTGCTCCTCAGTCTCAAAAGCGAATCGGTCATCGAAATGCCAATGTCGACGCGGCAAAAGTTTCTTCTCACAATTTCTAATCCTAACCTCGCTTATATCCTGCTGATGCTCGGGCTTCTCGGCCTGTATTTTGAGTTTTCCAACCCTGGAGCTATACTGCCCGGCGTTATGGGCGGGATCTGCTTGCTCTTGGCCATATTTTCGTTTCAGATTTTGCCCATCAATTATGTCGGGCTCCTGCTCATCCTGCTAGCCATCGGTTTGTTCATCCTCGAAGTCAAGGTCCACAGTTATGGAATTCTTTCTGTTGGAGGAATAACCGCCATGCTCATCGGGTCCATCATGTTGATCAATGCGCCCATCCCGGAGCTTCGGCCCAGCCTGAGATTTGTCATTCCTGTTGCCATCAGCTTTGGAGTCGTCTTTTTGTTTCTCGTCTTCCTGGTCATCCGGGCCCACTCGAAAAAGGTCCAGACTGGTAAGGAAGGCCTTCTCGGCGAAATCGGGGTTGCCCAGACCGACCTCAACCCGGAAGGGAAAGTTTTTGTCCATGGAGAGCTGTGGAACGCTGAGGCCACGGGAGATATCCCCCGGGGAAGCCGGGTCAAGGTCATCCAGGTCCTGGCCGGCCTAAAAATCCGCGTGCAAAAAGTCTGAGTCGGAATAAATTGAGGAGGCTAAAATGATTACTTTTCCGATTATCGTTATCGGTTTTGTTGTCCTTTATCTCTTGAACTCGATCAAAATCTTGAGGGAATATGAACGCGGGGTTATTTTTCGCTTAGGGCGCGTCCTCCCTCGCCCCAAAGGTCCAGGTCTCATCTTTGTTTTTGCTCCGATCGACAGGATGATCAGAGTTAGCCTGAGAATTATCACCCTGGACATCCCGCCCCAAGACGTCATCACCAAGGACAATGTCTCAGTCAAGGTGAGTGCCGTTGTCTATTTCCGCGTCATGGACCCGCTCAAAGCGATCATCGAGGTTCAGGACTTTCTTTATGCGACCTCTCAGCTCGCCCAGACGACGCTGCGGAGTGTGCTCGGCCAAGTCGAACTCGACGACCTCCTTTCCAAAAGAGAGAAGCTCAATGCCCAGCTCCAGGATATTCTGGACAGGCACACTGATCCCTGGGGGATCAAGGTTCAGCTTGTTGAAACCAAGCATGTGGACCTGCCAGACACCATGGTCAGGGCCATTGCCAAGCAAGCCGAGGCAGAAAGAGAACGAAGAGCCAAGGTCATCCATGCCGATGGCGAGTTCCAGGCCGCTTCCAAACTGACCGACGCCGCCGAAATCATCTCTCGGAATCCTCAGGCCCTTCAGCTGCGCTACCTCCAAACACTCACGGAGATCTCTGTGGAAAAGAATTCGACGATCGTGTTTCCCCTGCCCATCGAAATCATGAAATCATTGGGGTACGAGAAAGTCAATCCAGAGAAGCCATGATGAAAAATAGAGAATTCAGGGAATTGCAGGTCTCCAGCACTCAGTTGGCCATCATTTTCCTTGGCATCCTGATCATCGGGGTTATCATCTTCCTGCTCGGGGTTTCCGTGGGAAAAAAGCATGCTCAGGTCGCCCAGAAATCCAACCTTGTTGTCCAGCAACAGCCCGGGGAGGTCAAAGAGAAAATCACCATTCCGGAGACAAAACCTTTGCCAGAGGCTGAGAAGGCGTCATCGGGTCAGATACCGGCTCCCATAGAAAAGCCTAAGGAAGAGCCAAAAGCAGCTCTTAAAACCGAGCCCTCCAGAGAAACGCCCAAAAAGGCAGAGTCCAGGCCTGTGGCAAAGGTCAGCGAGAGTGCTCCGCCGGCGCAAAGCAACCCATATTACGTTCAAGTGGGCGCGCTCCAAGATAAGCCGGCGGCTTTGTCCACGGCCCAAAAATTCAAGGTGCAAGGCTACCCGGTCGTTGTTTTAGACCCTTTCCCCACGGATAGAAGGCCCGTTTTCCGGGTGAGGATTGGTGGATTCAAGACCAGGGAGGAAGCAGAATCCGCCAGAACCAAGTTGGCCTCAGCAGCCGGAAGAAAAGTGGACTACTTCATCGTGAGAGATTAAAGAACCCAACGTCCATGTCGTTTCTCTTAGCCTGCCTGAGCGGCACTATTACGGCTTTTTGCTTCCCCAAATTCAATCTCTTTTTTCTGGCCTGGGTTTGTCTTATACCACTGTTCTTTTCTCTCCATAGGAAAAAACCAGGGCGGTCACTCTGGTTGGGATTTTCAGGGGGATTTGTCTATTATGCCATTCTGCTCTATTGGATCCCAGCGGTTCCGGAGCATTATGGTAATCTATCTCCGATATTAAGCTTCCTCATCTACCTGTTGCTTGTCATTCTAATGGCCTTATCTTGGGCGGGCTTTGCCTTTGTTTTTGCTGCGCTAAGCTCAAGCTTCCCGCGGCTGGGCTTCATTTTGGCACCATTTATATGGGTTTCCTTTGAATATACCTTTACCTTTTTCCTGACCGGTTTTCCCTGGGGCCTTCTAGGTTACAGTCAAGTCAAGAACCTCGCTTTTCTCCAGACAGCCTCGGTGGCAGGAGTGTATGCGCTGTCGTTTGTGCTCGTCGTGCTCCAGAGCTTTTTTGTCCTCTCCCTAAAAAGCCGGAAAAGGGGACCTTTTTTCTTTGCCCTGACGGCTGTCCTGGGCATCCATCTGGCCGGGTTCCTTAGCCTCAAAGTCCCGGCTCCTTCAAAAGATACATTCAAAGCGGCCGTGCTCCAGGGGAACGTCTCGTCTGACATTTACTGGGACCGCATTTCTGCGATTGAGATTGAAGGCCTTTTCAAACAGCATCTCGACCTCAGTCGCCTGGCCTATCTCAACGGAGCCAGGCTGATCATCTGGCCGGAATTTTCTGTCCCCCTCTGTTTTAGCTGCGGCCAACCTCTCTACAGGTCTTTTAAGGAGACGCTTTTTCAGTTTGTCCGGGAAACAAAGTGCACTCTCCTTCTCGGCACTAACGAAACTGCTTCCCAAGGCGGTGAACTCCGTTATTTCAATACCGCTCTCTGCCTCAGCCCCGAACTTTCCATGACCCAATATCATAAAATGCATCTTGTCCCGTTTGGCGAATATAGTCCCTATAAAAAAATATTCTCTTTTGTCGAAAAGGTGACTCACGCGATCGGGAATGTGACTCCGGGCAAATATCGTGTCCTACATTCCTTCGAGGGGAAAAAATTTGGCTCTCCTATCTGTTATGAGATTATCTTTCCCAGGCTCGTCCGCAAATTTTCCCAAGAGGGCGCCGAATTCCTCATCACCGTCACCAACGATGGTTGGTACGGAACAAGCCCGGCTCCTGATCAGCACTTTTTGATTGCCGTGTTCAGGGCAGTTGAGAACAGGCGCTTCCTGCTGCGGGCCGCGACAACAGGAATAAGTGGAATTGTCGACCCCTACGGCCGGATCCTCTCCCGCTCGGAGCTTATGACCCAGACCCATTTGACGGGAGATATCACGCCTCTTAAAAAACTCTCTTTCTATGCCCGCTGCGGCGATGTGCTTCCCCTCCTGAGCTTGACTTTGACCGTTATCTTTTTTATTCTGGCTCTGGCAAAAAAAGCAAATGAAAGAAAAAAAGCAGGCCGCCACCGACAAATCATCTGAGCTTCAAGCAGAAGTCAAGGAACATCTGCTCAAGTTTGAAGAGCTCAGAGGCTTTCTTTGACATCGCCAGCAAAAAGGCCGAAGCCGCAGCGATCCAGAAAGAGCTTGCGTCGCCGGAGACGTGGCAAGACCAAACGAAGTTCCAATCCTTGCAGCAGAAAAAAAAGAAGCTGGACCGGGAGATGCGCTTGTTCTCTAACCTGGAGGAAAAAAAGGAAGAGGTCGAAGTCCTGGTTGAGCTGGCTGCGGAGGGCGAAAATGTCGCTGCAGACCTCGACCGAGCCTTGACCGGGTTCGAGAAAAAACTTGAAGAAGCCGAACTTCAGACGCTTTTTTTTGAGGAAGACGACGGCCGGAACGCGATCCTGACGATTCA
>CAZLFV010000042.1:0-21326 GCA_964558915.1 uncultured Eubacteriales bacterium
GCTCGGAGATGTGTATAAGAGACAGTCACAGTTCCTTTTTGAACCGCCCCTTCTTCGGCCACAATCATCACGGCGGATTCGTGGATGAACCCGGAGATTCGGCCTCTATACCTTAGAGAACTATAGCTGACATAATACCAGACCTCTTTTACCTTCCTTTGCTGGAAAAGATTGAGGAGTGTCCCCTTGACAACAATATCTATCCTGGGGCTGCTTTTGCTTGGCTCGGCGTAAATGAGGGCTCTATCGACTTTAACACGGAGCTGCTTGACGGCAGAAAAGAGAGAGGGCGTTAAGGCGATCGCAAGAATTACTCCGATGAATCGCTTATTCATAGCGCGCACAGCTTTAGTCGCGCCTTCACTTTAAAACAGAAAAAGAGAATGGTCAAGGGGCAAAAGGAAAAAGTCGGGTCGGTCTCGTGGATTTGAAATTCCGCCTAATATCAGATATATATAAGGCCACCTGATATGAGGAGGGAACTCAGATGAAAAGAATCGCCGCCTTTGGTGAGATTATGCTCAGGCTTTCGCCGCCCGGGCACGAACGACTCTCGCAGCCCTCCTCGTTCATAGCCCGCTTCGGGGGAGGGGAGGCCAATGTGGCTGTTTCTCTCGCATATGTTGGCCATGCCGCCAGGTATATTTCGGTAATTCCGGCGAATGAGATCGGCGACGCCGCAGTGGCTGAGCTGCGAAAATGGGGCGTAGAAACAGGATTTATCTTACGGCAAGGAGAAAGACTGGGCCTCTATTTTGCTGAGACAGGGGCCAGCCAACGGCCCTCAAAAATTATCTATGACAGGGAGCATTCAGCTATCGCTGAAGCAATGCCGGGGGATATCGACTGGGACGCAGCTTTAAGCGGAATGGAGTGGTTCCATACGACAGGAATTACGCCCGCCCTGAGTTCATCGGCGGCTGAATTGACCCTAGAGGCAGTCACAAAAGCCAAACTAAATGGGCTGGCCGTCTCAGTGGACCTGAATTTTAGGGAAAAACTCTGGAAATACGGGAAAGCGGCGCCCGAAGTCATGCGGGAAGTCGTCAGATTTGCCGATGTTGTTGTCGGGAACGAAGAGGACTGCCAGAGATCCCTTGGTCTCGGCGCTGAGTCCGGCTTCAAGGCGGGAAAATTGGATTTGGCGGTATACAAGAAGCTGAGCGCAGAGGTCCTCACGATGTTCCCCAACATCAATAAGCTGGCCATTACTCTGCGGGAAAGCCATTCTGCTGACCACAACAGCTGGTCGGCCGTCCTTAGAACCGGGGAGAAATTCATAGTCGGGCCAAAGTATGAGATCACCCATATCGTCGATAGGATTGGAGCGGGGGATGCTTTTGCTGCAGGCCTGATTCATGGCCTCGATCGATTCGGTGATGACGAGAAAGCTCTTGAATTCGCAGTCGCTTCTTCGTGTCTTAAGCACTCCATTCCAGGAGATTTCAACCTGGTTTCGGAAAAAGAAGTCCTAGCGCTGATGCATGGTCAAAGCTCAGGAAGAATCCAAAGGTGAAGACGTCCCGGGGAGGCAGAAATGACAAAGGATGAAGTCCTCGAGGTCATTTTATCCAGCAAAGTAATCGCGGTGATCCGGATGGCGGAAACTGAGAAGATTGACAAAGTTGTGGAAGCGATCAGGAAAGGCGGAGTGAAGGTGGTCGAGATCACTATGACCACGCCTCATGCCGTCGATATCATCCGAGTTCTGTCCAAGAAAAAACTTTTTGGTTCTCTCGTCGGCGCCGGCACCGTCCTCAACCCAAAGACTGCGGTGCGGGCGATCCAGGCCGGCGCGGATTTTATCGTATCGCCGGTCACGAATTTTGAGGTGATTGATGTCTGCCACAAATATAGTACATTTGTGGCGCCCGGTGCTCTCACTCCAACAGAAATAGTTGCCGCCTGGGAGGCCGGGGCTGATGTAGTCAAAGTATTTCCGGCGACATCCGTCGGCCCGAAATATTTCAAGGATCTCAACGGGCCTCTGCCGCAGATCCGCTTGATGCCGACCGGCGGGGTAAGTATTGAGAACGCGCGCGAATTCATCGATAATGGAGCGTGTTGCGTTGCCATCGGGACCGCGCTCTTGGACAAAAAAGCCATCGCTGATGAAAACTGGGATATCCTAACCCAAAAAGCCAAGGCACTTATGGATTCCTTGCGATGAGGAGAAAAGACCGTGAAATGCACAAAGTGTCATTTTGAAAATACTGAGGATTCCCTCTTCTGCAAGAAATGCGGGACCAAGCTGCCGCTTTCCGACGGAGTGCTCTATTCCCAAACTAAGACTATTCAAACGTCTGCCGAAATCCTTGAGCAAGGGAGTCTCATCGCCGGAAAGTACCGAATCATCGAGGAGATCGGCCAGGGCGGGATGGGGGTCGTCTACAAGGCCGAGGACATCAAGCTCCAGCGCACTGTGGCCCTGAAGTTTTTGCCCTCGCACCTTGCCGGGTTCGACGAGCTCAAAGAGCGCTTTCTCATCGAGGCCCGGGCGGCCGCAGCCCTATCCCACCCGAATATCTGCGTCATCCACGAAGTCGGGGAAAGCGAAGAACGCCCGTACATCGCCATGGAGTACGTGGAAGGTGAGACGCTGCGGGATAAGGTCAAGAGAGGACCGTTGAAAGCCGAAGAGGCTCTTGAAATTACAATCCAGGTTGCGTCTGGTCTGAACGAAGCCCACCGCAAGGCCATCATCCACCGGGACATCAAGAGCGCCAATATCATGGTCACGGACAAGGGCCAGGCCAAAATCATGGACTTTGGACTCGCCAAGCTGCGAGGCGGGTCATCGTTGACAAAAAGCCAGACAACTCTGGGCACTGTGGCCTACATGTCTCCGGAGCAAGCGCAGGGCGGAGAGCTTGACGGCCGGACAGACCTCTGGTCGCTCGGCGTCGTGCTCTACGAGATGCTTACGGGTGAGCTTCCGTTTAAAGGGGACAGGGATGTCTCGATCATTTACTCAATCGTCCACGAGGATCCGAAGCCGATCAAAGTGCGCAAGCCGCCCGTGCCCGAGGAGTTGCAGCAAGTCATCGCCCGGGCGCTCAGGAAGAACCGCGATTCGCGTTATGGAACAGCCGAGGACATCCTGAAGGACCTGAAGAGATACGGAGAGTCGGTCCGGGCAGAGGCGGCCGGTGTGTTCAACCTCAGATCTCTCTTGAAGCGCCTGCGCCGGCCGGTCGTGGCGATTCCCACAGCCCTGGCGCTCGTTGCGATTGCGGCCGCTGCCGTCTGGTTCTTCAAGCATCAGGCCAAGGTCCGCTGGGCCAGGGAGGTGGCGCTTCCGGAGATCGAGCGGATGATCGAGGAAAACGACGTCTGGCGAAATCTTGTTGCACCGTATCGGCTGGCGGAAAAGGCCGAGGCTATCATCCCTCACGATCCCAAGCTGGCCGAGCTACTCTCGAAATGCGCTTTAAATATCAACGTCAATACAAATCCCCCCGGCGCGAGAATTTACATTAAGGATTATAATGCCCCGGAAAATGAATGGTCCTATCTCGGCGTATCACCGATCGAGAAGTTCAGACTGCCTGTCGGAATATTCAGATGGAAGATCGAAAAGGACGGGTACGAGACTGTTCTGGCGGCGTCTTCCAGCTGGGAGATGGCGAGCCGCACAGGCGGCAAGGCCGGTACCGTCGTTCCCTATGATCTCGTAAGAGTCCTGGATAAGACCGGAAGCATTCCGCCGGGCATGGTGAGGGTCCAAGGCGCAGAAACGGCTATCGGAAAACTGGGTGATTTTTTTATTGACAAGTATGAAGTCACGAACAGGAAATACAAGGAATTTATCAACGCCGGAGGGTACCGGAACGAAAGATTTTGGAAGCACAAATTCGTCAAGGATGGAAGAGAACTAACCCGGGAAGAAAGAATAAACGAGTTCGTCGACTCATCGGGCCAACCCGGCCCTTCCACATGGCTGGGAGGGGATTATCCCGAAGGCCAGGGCGATTACCCCGTTTCAGGAGTCAGCTGGTATGAGGCTGCAGCATATGCAGAATGGGCCGGAAAAAGCCTGCCGACAAAGGAGCATTGGGCAATAGCCAGAGGCCAGTACACTCCGATGGTGCGTGTCTTTCAATTGGGTGGCTTCGCCATCTTTGCTGCCTACAGCAATTTCTCCGGAAACGGCCCTGTTCCGGTGGGAAGCCTTCCAGGCATCACGCCCTATGGGGTGTATGACATGGCAGGGAATGTACGGGAATGGTGCTGGAATGAGACCCCAATGGGGAGGCTCGTCCGGGGCGGCGCTTGGGACGACAATACCTATATGGCAGGGAACTTGAGCCAGGCTCCCTCCATGGACCGTTCCGCCAAAAATGGTTTGCGCTGTGTTATCTATCTAGAGCCGGAGAAAATCCCGGTTGCAGCGTTTCAACTTGAAAAACTGAGGACATTCAGGGATTTTTATAAAGAGACGCCCGTTCCAGACCCCGTCTTTCAAGTTTACAAAGAGCAATTTTCTTACGATAAGACAGATCTCAGGGCCAACGTCGAATCGCGGCAGGAAAGCCCCGGGGGTTGGGTCCGGGAGAAGATCACCTTTGACGCAGCCTACGGGGGCGAGCGGGTCATAGCTTATCTCTTTCTTCCAGAGAACATTCCGCCTCCGTATCAAGCCGTTATCTATTTTCCCGGCAGCGCCTCCGTAACAACAAAATCGAGCGAAGACCTTGAGAATTATTACGAATTCCCGATGTTCCTTTCGTTTATCGTCAAGAACGGCCGGGCAGCCCTCTATCCGGTCTACAAGGGGACATTCGAACGCGGAGACCCTGCCCTGGTGCCGATCCATGGGGGTGCCGAATCTCGTGCCTATACAGAATTCCTGATCCAGATCGTCAAAGATTTCAGGAGATGCATCGACTACCTGGAGACACGGCCGGACATTGATAGCTCCAGGATCGCCTTTTACGGCATGAGCTGGGGAGGAGCTCTCGGCGCCGTCATCCCTGCCATGGAGGACCGCATCAAAGCAAGTGTCTTGGTGGGAGGCGGAATGGGAGTGAGAGGAGCGCGCCCTGAAGCCTATAAGCTGAATTATGTGACCCGGGTGAAAGTGCCGACGCTGATGTTGAACGGCAGGTACGATGCCGGCTTAGAGATTGGCATTAAGCCGATGTTCGGCCTGCTCGGGACTCCATCAGAGCATAAACAGCTCAAATTATATGACACCGACCACATCCCGCCCAGAAACGAATACATCAAAGAAACCCTGGCCTGGCTGGACAAGTACCTCGGGCCGGTGAAGAGGTGATCAGTTCAGGTTTAAAAGAAGCAAAAAAGGAGGAGAGATGCCCATTGAATGCCCAAAATGCCATTCAGAGAACAGCGATAACTCTCGGTTTTGCAGCAACTGCGCTACGCCGTTGAGCAGGCCAGGGCTCGAAGGGGTTTCCCTGACGAAAACATTGGTGACCCCTCCTCCTGTTTTATCGAAAGGGAGTCTTGTTGCCGGGAAATACCGGATCATCGAGGAGATCGGCCAGGGCGGGATGGGGGTCGTTTACAAGGCCGAGGACCTCAAGCTCAAGCGTTTTGTGGCTTTGAAGTTCCTCCCGCCGCACCTCGCGAACTTTCCTGAGCTCAAGGGAAGGTTCCTCATCGAGGCCCAAGCAGCGGCGGCACTTTCTCATCCGAATATTTGCGTCATCCACGAGGTCGGGGAAAGCGACGAAAATCCCTATATCGCTATGGAGTATGTCGAAGGTGAGACGCTCCGGGATAAGGTTAAGAAAGGGCCCCTGAAGACAGAAGCTGCCGTGACCATCGCCAGCCAGGTCGCTGGCGGGCTTGGAGAAGCGCACAACAGGGGCATTATCCACCGTGACATCAAGAGCGCCAACATCATGGTCACGGACAAGGGCCAGGCCAAGGTCATGGACTTTGGACTCGCCAAGCTGCGGGGCGGGTCATCGTTGACAAAGAGCCAGACGACGCTGGGGACAGTCGCCTACATGTCTCCGGAGCAGGCGCAGGGCGGAGAGCTTGACGGCCGGACAGACCTCTGGTCGCTCGGCGTCGTTCTTTATGAAATGCTCACGGGTGAGCTTCCGTTTAAAGGCGACCGGGATGTTTCGGTTATTTACTCGATTGTCCATGAGGAGCCGAAGTCGCTCAAAGTCCGGAAGCCAGCCGTGCCTGGGGAGTTGCAACAGGTCATTGCCCGGGCCCTCAAGAAGAATCGAGATTCGCGCTACGGTTCTGCCGATGAAATGCTGAAAGACCTGCGGGCTTACCAATCCTCCCTTGAGCTCGCCGAATCAGGGGTCCTTAGCCTTAAAGTGATCGGCCGCCGCCTCCGGAAGCCCCGGGTGGCAATTCCAACGGTTGTCGCACTTATTGCTTTGGCTTTTGTGGGCACCATTTTTTTCAAGCATCAGGCTAAGGTTCGCTGGGCCAGAAACGTGGCACTTCCGGAGATCGAGCGGATGATCGAAGAAAACGATGTCTGGCGTAATTTGGTGCCTGTTTATAGGCTTGCGGAGAAAGCCGAGGCCATTATTCCGCGCGATCCCAAGCTGGCCGACCTTTTTTCCAAATGTTCCTTGAAGATCAACATAAAAACAGAACCTCCCCAAGCAAAAATATTCATGAAAGAATACTTAGCCCCGGAAAGCGAATGGGCATATCTGGGCGTATCGCCGATTGAAAAGATCAGGGTTCCTGTGGGAATCTTCAGATGGAAAATGGAGAAGGAGGGGCACGAAACGGTCCTGGCCGCGGCTTCGACCTGGGATGGAGATATCTCGGGTCAAGATGTTATCGTCGGCTATGATCTTGTGAGAACTCTGGACAAGAAAGGAAGCCTGCCGCCAGACATGGTGCGGGTTCAGGGGACTGATACACCTATCGGCAAGCTGGCTGATTTTTTCATCGACAAATATGAAGTCACGAACAGGCAATACAAGGAATTCATTGAGAGGGGCGGATACAGAAACAGAGAATACTGGAAACACAGTTTCATCAAAGCTGGAGAAGAGCTGACCTGGGAAGATGGCATCAAAGAGTTCGTTGACCAGACGGGGCTGCCCGGCCCTTCGACGTGGCAGGCGGGAGATTATCCCGAAGGGCAGGCTGACTATCCGGTTTCAGGAATCAGCTGGTATGAGGCAGCCGCTTACGCGGAATTTGCCGGGAAAAGCCTGCCGACGGGCTATCATTGGTGGACCGCGGCGGGCGGATATACGCCGATGATCCTCTATCCGCAACTCGGGGGATTCGCCCTGCTGGCACCCTTTAGCAACTTCATGGGCAAGAGCCCCGTTCCGGTGGCGAGCCTTTCGGGCGTAACTGCCTACGGGGCTTTTGACATGGCCGGGAACGTCAGGGAATGGTGCTCGAGCGAAACCCCCAAAGGACGATTGATCAGGGGCGGCGCTTGGGGCGACAACACCTATATGTTTGGCAATTTGAGCCAGGCTCCACCTATTGACCGTTCCGCCAAGAACGGGTTCCGATGCGCGCTCTATCCTGATCCGGGCAAGGTAGCAGCATCCGCCTTTGAATTGGCAAAGCTCGCCGAAATCATCGATTATTACAAAGAGAAGCCAGTTCCGGATTCTATTTTTCAAGTCTACAAGGATCAATTTTCCTATGACAAGACGGATCTAAAGGCCCGGGTCGAATCAAGGCAGGAAAATCCCGGGGGCTGGATTCTGGAGAAGGTCAGCTTTGATGCTGCCTATGGCGGCGAGCGAGTCGTCGCCTATCTTTTTCTTCCCAAAAACGCTACACCCCCTTATCAAACAGTCATCTATTTCCCCGGAGGCGCTTCTGAGTGGCAGCGGTCGAGCCAAAACATCGAAACCTATTATGAATATCCCATGTTTCTTTCTTTTATCGTGAAAAACGGCCGGGCGGTCCTTTATCCTATCTATAAAGGAACTTTCGAGCGTGGAAATGAAAGCATGGCGACCATCCTTGATTACAACACGAATTCTCGTCAATACACGGAAATCCTCATTCAAGAAGTCAAAGACTTTAAAAGATGCATCGACTATCTGGAGACCCGTCCGGATATCGACAGCCAAAAGATCGCCTATTATGGAATGAGCTGGGGGGCCTACCTCGGAGCGATCATCCCGGCCGTGGAAGGCCGGCTCAAAGCCAGCGTTTTGATAGGAGGAGGATTTGGAGGAGCTGCCCGGCCCGAAGCCAATGAAATCAATTATGTCGCCCGGGTGAAAATTCCCACCTTGATGCTGAATGGCAAGTACGATACGCTTCTCATTCCTGAAACATCTCAAAAGCCCATGTTTGATCTTTTGGGAACTCCGGCCGAGCACAAGCAGTGGAAATTGTACGACACCGACCACATCCCCCCCTTGAACGAATACGTCAAGGAAACATTAGCCTGGCTGGACAAATACTTGGGGCCGGTAAAATAAATAGATCCTAGGCGCATAATCAGGACCTTTCTAGATTTCAGTTTTGGAGGTTAAAGAAGATGAATCCCCGACTGAACTGGCGGCTGTTCTTATTCATAGTGCTCCCTCTGCTGTCTTTTCAAATCGGAGCGGGCCACGGAGCTGTGCCCACGACGCCGGAGAATGTCTCGCAGCCGGTTTATGAGTTTCAGATGGAGACCGCTTGGCTCACGATGAAAGACGGAGCGAAGCTTGCGGCGACATTCTACAAGCCGATTCCGCGTTCAAAAAATGAAAAATTTCCGGTCGTCTTCGAATTCCTCCCTTACCGCAAGGATGATGGAGGCTATATCGGCACCTACTCCCTCTGCACTTATTTTGTCCGGCGCGGGTTCATCATGGCCAGAGCGGATATCCGCGGCACCGGGTCGTCAGAAGGAGTGTTCCCGCTACGCGAATATTCTGAACAGGAGCTCGACGACGCTGTTGAGATCATCGACCTGCTTTCTAAAATGCCCGGTTCCAACGGAAACGTCGGCATGTGGGGAATTTCCTGGGGTGGGTTCAATGCCATCCAGGTGGCTATGCGCCAGCCGCCCGCCTTGAAAGCCATTCTGGCAGCGATGGCGAGTGATGACCTCTACCATGACGATATTCATTATATCGATGGAGCTTTTCATGTGGACGAGTGGGCCTTCTGGTTTGATCACTCCAAAGCGATTCCGAAATCGCCCGACTATCCGCTTGACGAAGCCTATTTCAAGGAGCGCTTCGATTCCTACCCGGGGATTCTGACTTATCTCAAGCAGCAGAAGGATGGAGAATTCTGGCGCAAGAATTCCTTGCGCTGGCAATACGATAAGATCCGCATTCCTTGCTATTTGATCGGAGGCCTCCTCGACGGCTATCGTGACAGCGTCCTCCGCATGCTCGAAAACATGAACGTCCCCATCAAAGCCGAAATTGGCCCCTGGAATCACGCCTGGCCGGACGATGGAACTCCGGGACCGAACTATGAATGGCGTCATGAAGCGGTTCGCTGGTGGGACCAGTGGCTCAAAGGAAAAAATACAGGAGTGGCCGACGATCCGCGCCTTACGGTCTTCCTGCGCGAAGGACACCCACCTGACCCGTCGCTCCAAATGACGCCGGGCCGCTGGGTCTGCGAGGACTGGCCGATACCCGGGACGACCTGGAAGAAGCTTTTCCCAGGGGAAGATTGTCGACTGAGTCAAGAAGTGGGCGGACAATCAGTAGAATCCCTACGTTACGTTCCCACTTACGGCATTAATACAGGCTTGTGGTGGGGGGAGCCGACCGGAGATATGCGGGCCGACGATGTCGGCAGTCTCGTCTTCGATAGCGCGCCATTAGAAAAAGAAATCGAGATCATCGGCTTTCCCCGGGTGTATCTTAGTGCCTCCGCGGATGCTCCTCTGGCTCACTGGATTGCCCGGCTTGAGGATGTCTTCCCCGACGGCACTGTATCCTTAGTCGCCGGGGCTCTTCTCAACGGGTCCCAGCGTCGTTCACGCCTTGAGCTTGAGCCGCTTGTGCCGGGCCAGGCGTATGACTTGAACTTTGAAATGCATTTTACTACCTGGACCTTTAAGCCAGGCCACCGCATTAGGCTCGCCGTCACGAATTCCCTTTTTCCGATGATCTGGCCGACACCTTACATGATGACTACGAAGCTCTGGACCGGAGTTGACAGCACGAGGATAGAATTGCCGGTGACCCCCACGAAAAAGCGACCGGTGCCGGCGTTCAAGACTCCCGAAAAAAGAGAGGTCCCCCAAGATGCCCGCGATATCGAGAGCCAAGTCTGGCCGCAGGGGTCGTACGAGTGGAGGCGTGATCTTTGGAGGAAAACGGTCAGTGTGGAATGGAAGGGAAACAGCACCTGGGAGATCCAGGGCCGGCGCTATCATTCGACTGAAAAAAATATTTATGAAACAAACGAGAAGAAGCCCGCTGAATCCCGATTTTACGGCGAGGACAGCGACCGGATTGAGCTTCCCGGCCGGAATATTTATTTGCTAACAAATGTTGAGATCCTGTCTGACGAGAAGAATTTCTTTGTCACTTTTGTCCGTCAGATCTTCGAAAACGATAAACTTGTCCGGCGCCGGGAATGGAAGGAGACTGTCCCGAGGATTTTTAATTAAAAAGCGGGCTTTGGACTCTTTCTTGGATCAGTTTGAGTTATGAACCAACAAGAGACCTTCTGGAACAAGAATTTTCTCCTCGCCCTCCTGGGGTATTTTTTCCTGTTTATGAGCGTCAGCGTGTTTTTCATTTTTCCTCTCTTTTTGAAGCGCTTTAGTCCATCCGAGAGCCGCGTCGGCTTGATCATGGGTGTTTTCAGCTTGATGGCCATATTTGTCCGTCCCTTTTTCGGGCGCCTGATCGATGTCAGGGGAAGAAAACAGGTTTCACTCCTCGGTATCGGGCTGATGTTCCTGGTTTTGCCTCTTTTCCACTTCATAAGGGATGCGGGCATCTATCCGGTCGTTTTAAGAGCTCTCCAGGGACTCGGCTGGGGAATCAGCATGACCGCTACGATCACCATCTGCTCTGACCTGGCCCCCGTCGAGAAACTGGCCCATTCAATGGGCATTGTGGGAGTAGCCGGTCTAGTATCCAGTGCCTTTGGTCCCGTGATAGCCGAAGAGATCGTCGACCGGTTTGGGTTCCAAGCCCTTTTCCTGGCGAGTTCGGTCTTTCTCGCGGTGGCCTTTTTGTGCGTTCTGGGGACAAAAGAGGCGGTCAGACCCTGTCTTCCCGAGGAAAAATCAAGGATTCATGTATTTAAGAGTTTTTCTGTGTTCGCGCTCCTCCTCATTGGTTCCCTTCCCGTTTTCCACGGCGCTGTAAGGAGCTCGGTTGTCTATTTCATCGCTTTGTTTGGAAGCTCCATCTCTATAAACAGGATCGGCCCGTTCTTCGCGACTTTTTCCGCTGCGGCCATCTTGACCCGCCTTTGGATCGGGGACATCTCCGACCGCTACGGCCGCAAACAGGTGATTTTCCCTTCAGCAATCATTATCAGCCTGAATTGCGTTTTAATCTCCCGGGTCGAGACCTCCTGGATGTTTATCCTGGCGGGCTTTATTGGAGGGTTCGGGCAGGGCTTGATCTTTCCAGCGCTTAGTACTTATATCATCGACATCCTCGGTCGCAAGAACAAGGGCTTTGCCCTCAGCCTCTATCTTTCTCTTTTTGATGTGGGCATGGGCCTGGGATCGCCGTTCTTTGGCTGGATATCCGACCTTTTCGGCCTGCGCAGGATGTATCTTTTTGCTGGAGCATTCCTTTTGCTCTTCAGCATTCTTTTTACCCTCAAAGCGCCATCCCCCGAACGCAGCCAGATTCCAGAATAGAAGTCAGAAAATCTTCCGGGCCATTATCAAGGAGGTTGTGGAGCGCTATTTAGACTGCGGCAATCCGCGCTGCGCGTTTGCCCGCATCCGGTGTCCTTCGTGTGAGGAAGAGAGGTTATTGATGTTTTCCTGTCGTAGCCGCGGATTTTGTCCCTCTTGCCATGCGAAGAGGCTTGAGGAGTGGCCGCCGAGACCTCAGCTGAATATTTTTCATGATCTTTTCTTTGGACTTACTCAGCTACCACAGCCGAAAACCAAATTCTTATAAAACTTGATCGCGTCTGCCTCGAATGAGAAATACATGCTGGAGTCTGGCGAAAACTGGGCGCTGAGTTTTCCAAAAAACCTTGGCTGGCTGGAGTTTATGGCCTCCGAGAAATCAGTGGGATAGTTTCAGTCTTTCATCCATTGCAGCCCGGTATAGAACCACAGCTTATCCCTAGTCAACGGGCCGCCGACCTGAGCGTTGATGTCCACACATTGGGTTACGGGAGCAGTAAGCCCAGGAAAATCATCGAAATAAGCATCGTGGTTTGTTGTCCGCCAGAAACCCCGCGGTTTTCCTTGAAAATCAAACTCGAACTTGCCGTGGTATTCGTCCTTGCCGCATTTGGTGATCAAGTTGAGGACGGCGCCTGTGAAATTCCCGTATTCAGCCGGCAGGTCAACGGCCATAACCTTGGCTTCTCCGATGGTATTGTGATTAAGGTAGACCCACACCGCTCCGGCATTAGGATCAGACACGTTGATTCCGTCCGCAATCCAGGCGATTCCGGTTTCCCTTGATGCTCCGTAGGCGGTTCCTTCATTTGAGAATATCAAAAGCCACAGCAAAAGTCCTCAGATAGGCAGGATTTTCATTCTTCTTCCATGACCGCTTTTTCTAGGTATCTCCGAAATATTCTTGATTTAGTCTCTTTGGCTGACGCAAAATTATGTTCAATAAAAAAAGATTTTGCAATCCTCGGCCGACATGATAGAATGCTTATCTTTAGGAAGGGGAAAAACATGAGCATAAAAATTGACTTCTCCATCAAGCGCCGTGATTTTATCAAAACATCAGTGGCCGGGCTGGCTGCGTTACCCGCTTTGGGGTTGGGCAGCCCTCGGGCGGGGAGTCTAGAGCGAAAGACCAGAATTGCGCTCGTCAAGACGCAAGACCGAAAAACTGGAGTGAAAGAACTCCTGCGGCTTCTCGACGTTCCACAGATGACGGGCAAAGAAATATTCATCAAGCCGAACTTTAACACGGCCGATCCTTTTCCGGCCTCAACCCATAACGATACCCTGGCTGCGCTGGTCCAGGAAATCAAGAGCAGAGGAGCAGCGGCAATAACGGTTGGGGAGAGGAGCGGCCCGCCTCCAACCATTAAAGTCCTCGAGGAGAAGGGCATTCCGGCCCTGGCCCAGGAGCTCGGGTTCGAGGTCCTGAATTTTGAAGACCTGGGGGACTCAGACTGGGTGCACTGCAATCCTCCGGGAAATCACTGGTCGCAAGGTTTTTATATCCCCAGGCCTGTTGCCGAGGCTGAATACGTCATCTCGACGTGCTGTTTGAAAACCCATCAATATGGCGGGGTTTTTACTCTTTCGCTCAAGCTATCCGTTGGCGTGACGCCCAAAAAGCTGATGCGCGAGCTCCATCGTTCGCCAGACCAGAGAAAAATGATCGCCGAGATCAATACCGCCTATACGCCTCGTTTGATTGTTATGGACGGACTGGAGGCTTTTGTTGACGGTGGACCCTCCGCGGGCAAAAAGGTTCAGGCTGATGTATTCATCGGCGGTACCGACCGCATCGCTGTGGATGCCGTAGGCGTGGCCGTGCTGAAACAGCTCGGCTCGAATGATGCGGTTATGAACACGAGAATTTTCGACCAGGAGCAAATTAAAAGAGCAGTCGAGCTTGGGCTGGGAATATCGGGCCCTGAGGGGATCGAGTTTGTCTTCCCAGACGAGCCCAGCCGGACCTACGCTGAAAAACTCAAGTCGATTCTCGCTGAAAAGTAGTTTTTATGGGTTATCATGATATCATTCTGACACGCAGGACGATCCGTCAATTTAAACCCCTTCCGATCACTCAGTCTATTCTCGCAAAGCTTGTTAACGCGGCCAGGCTGGCTCCCTCCGCGGGAAATCTCCAACCTCTGGAGTTTGTGGTCGTCGATGACGCAGAGATCCGGAAGCGCATTTTCCCCTGTCTGCGCTGGGCTGGCTATATTGCCCCGGCCGGAAACCCCCAGCCCGGGAAGGAGCCCATGGCTTATATTGTGACTCTGGTCAACGCGGCCGTAAGAGAAAAGGGTTTCGAATACGATATTGGTGCCGCTATGGAAAACATGATCCTCGCGGCATGGGAAGAAGGGCTGGGAAGTTGCTGGATTATCTCGGTCGAGAGGAGAAAAATTGCCGAAATTCTGGACGTGCCAAAACAGTATAAAGTGGATTGCGTCCTGGCCCTCGGCTATCCGGCCGAGAATCCGGTGATTGAAGACCTGAAGGATTCGGTGAAATATTGGAAGAACGACAAGGGAGTCCTTCACGTTCCCAAGCGAAGTCTCAAAGATATCATTCACTTCAACAAATTCTGAGCCTTATTCCCCGGCGACGGTGAGTTCTGCAATCTTGATTGTCGGTCCACAGACCGGCCCGCGGAATTCAAGGTCATTCCCGACCATCTGGACCTGGTTGAGAATTTTTTCCAGGTTTCCGGATGCAGTGACCTCGGAAACGGGATAGGCGACCTCACCGTCTTCGACCCACAGTCCGAAAGCCCCCCGCGAAATATCCCCGTTGACGGGATTGAGACCATGCCCGATTGTTCGCACGAGAATGAAACCCTTCTCGGTCGAAGAGATGATATCTTGAGGAGAAAAGGACCCAGGGAAAAGGTAAAAATTGTTCGGGCTGACTCCGGTGCCGTCCGCGTTGCCCGTAGATTGAAGGTTCAGTTTCCGCGCAGCATAAGTGTTGCAGATGTAGCTTTGGAGCACGCCGTCCTGGACGATCGTAGTCCTTTGGCAGGACACGCCTTCGCTATCAAAGGGCCTCGACCCGAGCTTCCCGGGCATCAGGCCGTCGTCAATGACCGTGATTTTATCGTTTCCGATCCTCTGACCAAGCCGGTCGGCCAGAAAAGAGAGCTTCTGGTAGACGGCTACGGCCGAGACGCAAGCGAACAGGAAGCCCAGAAGCCAGGCGGTCATCGACGGCTCAAAGATGACGGGCACCGTCTGGGTCTGGATCTTGCGTGGGTTGAGCTGCCGCACCGTCCTTTCGACCGCCTTTTTTGCGATCGCTTCCGGCGATTCCAGGTCGCAAAAGAACCGTTCCGTGGAAAACCAATAATCCTCAACGATGTCATCTGTGCCGCCCGCCTGGAGCCCGACGCTGAGACTGCAAAACGTCTGGTCATAGGAGCCGCTGAACCCGTTGGAATTGGCCAAAATCGTCGTCACCTCGTTTGTCACAAAGCTGGCGCCGTGGGAGTTGGTGATCCTTTTATCAGCCAGGGCAATCTGCTCTGTCTCGAGGGCAAGAGAGATTTTTTTTGCGGCCTTGAGCTCTTTAATCCGTGGGTCATAGAGATTGAGTGCGGAGATATCGATAACCTGTGGTATTGGGGAGGGAAGGCCGGCACAGACATCGCGGCTGCCGAATTGAGCCCTCGTGACGGCATTCCGGATTAAGCGCTTGAGCGTTTCTTCGCCGAGGTCGGAGGAGCTCGCATAGGCTGTTTTCATATCCTTTATCACTCTCAGGCCGAGATGTTTTGAACCGGCTTCAACCAGGTTTTCGACCTTGCCGAGCCTAATATCGACGCTGAATTCGGAACCGTCGTCGATCGTGATTTCAGCTTCATCCGCTCCGCTCGACCTGGCATAGAGCACAAGACTTTCGGCCAGCCCGCGCAGGTCTGGGGCCCGAGAATTTTGCTTCATGGCCGGCCTCCCACAGTCATTAGCGAAATCTTGATCGTCGGACAGCCGTCCGCAACAGGAACTTCCTGTCCTTCCTTGCCGCAGGTCCCGGTTTGAAGGCCGAAGGCCAGGTCAAACCCGACCATCTCGATTTTCAGGAGTATGTCGATGTTCGACCCGATGAGAGTGGCCTGTTTTATCGGAGCCGTTAAGTGGCCTCCTTCGATCAGATATCCGGAGCTTATGGTGAAGGTAAATTTTCCCGAATCCTCGACCTGCCCGCCTTCAAATCTTTCTGCGTAGATTCCTTTGCCGACTGACTGGAGGATTTCCTCAGGGTCGCTCTGGCCTCTTTCGATATATGTGTTGGACATGCGCGGGAGGGGAGGACAGGTGTAATCCTGGCGCCGGCCGTGTCCAGTCAGAGGGGAGTTCATCAGCTGGGCCGATAGTCGGTCCTGGAGATAGGAAATCACGACGCCCCTGTCAATCAAAAGCGTTTTTTGGGGAATTGTGCCTTCATCATCGATATCGTAGGACCCCCGGAAGGACGGAATGGTTGGGTCGTCATAAATGGTCACGACCGGAGCTCCGACTTTCCGGCCCATCTTGTCCCAAAAAATGGAGGTCCTTTTCCGGTTGAAGTCGGCCTCGAGGAGATGGCCGACAGCTTCATGGACAAAAACACCACTGTGGCCCGGCGCCAGGACGACGCTCATCTCGCCTGCCGGCGGGTCGACCGCTTCAAGAAGCTTCAGCGCTTCCTCGGCCGCCTCTTGGCCGATCTGCCTGGGCGAACGGACTCGATTGAAGTATTCCAGGCCGATTCTCCCGCCTCCGCCAGAATATCCGAATTCTTTTCGATTCCCTTTTTCGGCAATCGCATAGCAGGCCAGCCTTGCCTGGGGCCTGGCGTCCTGCACACACAGGCCTTCGGAGTTGATTATGGAAACATATTGGACCTGGTCCTGGAATTGGGCCTTGGCTTTCTTGATTTTGGGGTCGCTGCGCTGGCAGGCCAGGTAGGCCTCCTCGACGAGGCCGATTTTTTTCTTTAAGTCCAGGAGATGGAGCGGGGCACCTACCGTATAAACACTCGCCTCGGGCTGGACTTTTCTAAATCGACGGGGAGTTGCCACCGCCTGACCCGAAGCGATGGCTGCAGCTGAAATGGCGGCCTTCTTAACTTTGGCGAAGGAGAGGTCGTTCGTATAGCCGTATCCAGTCATCTCGCCCGAAAGAACACGGATTCCCATGCCGAGGCCGATGCTTTCCGCGGTCTCTTTGATGATATCCTCCTCCATATTGATAAAGCTGTAGGTCCGGTACTCCAAATAGATCTCGGCGAAATCTCCACCGCTGGACAGGGCGATATCTAGGATTTTGTTGAGTTCTGCCCGCGAAAGCCGGAAATGATCTTCAAAGGGGATCATTGCGCTTATTGGTTTTTCTGAGATAGGGCCAGGCCAGGATCAGAATGCTGGCAATTCCCAAGGAATATTCGAAGATGTTGGTCAGGAGGTGAACTCCTATGCCTGAGACGATAGCCAGGCGGGAGTCGAAATTCATAAGCCCGAAGGTGAGGGCCCAGGCGGATTCCCATGTCCCGAAACCGGCCAGACCTTTGACCGGGAGGGCAGAGGTCAGCTCCGCTCCGCTGATGCCCAGGATGAACTTCCAAAAGCTCAGTTCTGGAAGGGTGAAGCCCTGGCTTCGAAGCAGGGAAAAGAACAAAGCATACACAGAGATGTATTTGGCCAATCGAATAAAAAGAGACAGGAAAAAAATCGGAAAATAAATCCTCCGTCTGTGGATCTCGGAGAGGGAATCAATGGTCAACTTGAATTTCTCCACTGAGAGCTGTCCGAATTTTTTTTCTTCGACCTTTAACGCCTGCAAAGCGCGACTGGTGACCTTGAGAACCCACCCGGAAAAAGGAATGATCTTCCAGACCATCACAAAAATCAGCCCGAAAAAGGCGAGGGAAACAAGCAGCAGGGCGGGCGTGGACACGCTCGTTTTCCCTAAACCCACGACAATCACTGCCGTGATCAAGAACGGGCTCAGAGTCAGGAAGTCAAAGAAGAACGCCAGGACAAAACTCGAGGTGGCAATCTCAAACGGGAAACCCAGCCTCTTGTTGAGGACATAAATATAGGAGAGCGAACCGATCCGGGCGGGGAGGAGGTCGATAAGGCTGTTCCTGACAAAAGTCACCAAAAACATGTTACCCCAGCTAATTGGCTGAGGTTTAAGGAAAAGTTTGTAACGCCAAGCCCGGAGCCAGGCTCCGATGAGGGCAATGAGCATGTAAGCAATTAGAGCCGGGACGTAAATGCGCTGGAGTGTCTGGATGACGTCTTCTGTCTTGATTTGGGAAAACAGGAGCCAGAGCAGGCTAACGGAAACCGCCGCGGAGAGGAGGATGTAGACAATTTTGCTCTTGAACATCCGGGTATATTCTAATTCTCCCCGAGCGATTGTCAAATTCGTTGCCATAGCTATGTTCTCTGGGCGGGAGGGATGCCGTCCCCTGCCTCGGACGCCGGGGAACCAGTCCCGTCGAGGCTCGGGTGTGGGTTCGTCAGCCCGCTCGTTTCCCCAGCGAGGAAACTCGCTCCGACTCATCCTTCGCTCTTCTCTCCCTTCGGTCGAGAAACCGTGCCCGCTCAGTCTTCGACGGGCTTCCTCGCCCGACACCCTCGCCTCTTTGCCCGCGGGACTTCAGGTCGGCTTCTTGCGCGGATCGAATCACACAAAAGGACATACTTCGGTTTCCTTCAGTTCGCTTTAAACATATCCCCGGCTTCTGATAGAATAAGCGAACAGAATTTTCGAGAGCAAGGAGGACCGCATGATTTCTTCATTCCGTTTTCGTTTCCTTGTCCTGGCCGTTTCAGTGGTATTCGGGTTGGGCTTGGCCAATCAAAGTGAGGTGGCTCCGGGCCCCGACGCGCCCGTCGAGCTCCGCTGCGAATACCTGAGAAACCCGCTCGGAGTTGACGTTCCGAAGCCCCGCTTCTCCTGGGTGCTTGAGCACATCAGCCGGGGTCAAGCGCAGACGGCCTTTGAGATTCTTGTGTCCACACAAGTCAGAGCGGAGAAGGGCGACATGTGGGAGAGCGGCAGGGTCGAACCTCGAGAATCTCCGCAGGTGGTTTATGCCGGGAAGCCTCTGGAAAGCGGACGCGCTTATTATTGGAAGGTCCGCTGCTGGGATCAAGACGGCCGCGTCAGCCCATGGAGCCAGGTGGCGCGGTTTGACACAGGCCTTTATTCCCGCTCTGACTGGAAAGGGAGTTGGGTCAGCGGCAAGAACCAGGTCCGCAAGGAGTTCACTGTTGAGAAAAAAATTTCTCGAGCCAGAGCCTATATCTGCGGGCTTGGCTATTATGAGCTGAGGCTGAATGGCCGCAAGGTCGGCCGGAATGTCCTCGACCCGGGCTGGACGACCTACGATAAACGCGTCCTCTACGTCACCTATGATGTCACTGAATATCTGCGACAGGGGGCCAATGCCGTGGCCGTGATGCTCGGACAGGGCTGGTATAAATCCACGGTTCTTCTCCTGCAGATGAACATCGAGTTCGAAGACGGACAGAAAAGTGAAATCGTTGCCGACTCCTCCTGGAAGACGATGAGCGGACCGGTTATCGAAGACAGTATTTATAATGGGGAAACATATGATGCCCGTCTTGAAACCTCCGGCTGGGACCGACCCGGCTATGACGATGCCGGTTGGAGCAGCGTCAGCGTTGTGGCCGGCCCTGAAGGAGAGTTGTGTTCCCAAATGATGCCGCCGATCCGGGTCGTGGATACGATCGTCTCTTTGAACATGACCAACCCGACAGCCGGAGTTTATGTCTTTGACCTGGGACAAAACTCGAGCGGCTGGGCCCAGCTCCGAGTCCGCGGCCCCCGCGGCGCGGCAGTCAAATTGCGTTTTGCGGAACTTCTCTATGATAATGGTATGATCAACCGAGAAAACCTGCGCGGCGCGCGGGCCGAAGATGTTTACATTTTGAAGGGAGAAGGAGAAGAAGTCTGGGAGCCCCGCTTCACCTACCATGGATTTCGCTATGTCGAATTGACCGGATTTCCCGGCGTCCCGACAGTTAATACCATTCGGGGCCGGGTTGTTCACAGCGCCGTCGAGCCGACCGGAAGTTTTTCCTGCTCCAAGCCCATCCTGAACAGCCTCCAGCGGATTATCGTTTGGGGCCAGAAGTCGAACTTCCACAGCGTCCCCACGGATTGCTGCCAGCGCGACGAGAGGATGGGATGGATGGGTGATGCGCAGGGAACCGCCGAGGAAGCCATGTTTAATTTTGACATGGCCGCATTCTACACGAATTTCCTCCGTGATATCCGGGATGTCCAGGATGAGGCAGGATCGATCACGGATACGGTTCCTCACATTTGGGGGTCGCGGCCTGCGGACCCGGCCTGGGGCACGGCCTACCCGCTTATATGCTGGTATATGTATCAGTATTACGGCGACAGACGCATTCTCGAGGAGCACTATGAAGGGGTGAAGAAATATGTCGAATTCCTGCGGTCTCGTGAGGAAAACGGCCTGGTCAAATTCAGCTATTATGGAGACTGGGTAGCCGTGGAACGGACTCCCGGGAGCTTCGTTTCCTCGTTTTACTATTTTTATGACCTCAAAGTCCTTGCAGATATGGCCAAAGTTCTAGGAAAAGAGGAGGATGTCAAGAAATACAGTGCCATTGCCGATGCGGTCAAAACGGCCTTCCATAAGGAGTATTTCGACCCGAAAACACAAAGTTATGCTAACGGCACTCAGACAGCAAACACGCTCCCGCTCTTCCTGGGCCTGGCCCCTCAGCCTGTGCGAGGCGCGGTTTGGGGCAGACTATTCGACAACATTGTTTATAAGAACAACTCTCATCTGACGACAGGAATTATAGGGACAAAGTACATCATGGAGGTTCTGACGGCCATGAACGCCTCTGACCTTGCCTATGACATCGCCACCCAGACCACTTATCCCAGCTGGGGGTACATGATTGAAAACGGCGCTACGACTCTCTGGGAACTTTGGCAATTGCGGCAGGGGCCGTCCATGAATTCACATAATCATCCCATGTTCGGGAGCGTCGGGGCGTGGCTCTATAAGGCCCTGGCGGGAATCAACATGGTCCCGGGCTCAGTCGGTTTTGAAAAAGTTCGGATTGCTCCGCAGATGGTGCGGGACGTGCGCTACGCCGCTGGCTCGGTGCGCACCTTGAGGGGAATGGTCTCTTGCTCCTGGGCTCGAGACGAGCAGACCATAAAGCTTGATGTATCTATCCCGGTGGGAAGTCAGGCCGAGATCATGATCCCCAGGTTTAACCTGAGAAATATCGTTATCCGCGAAGGAGGCCAGGTCCTCTGGGACGGCCAGGGCTTTCATTCCGGCGTTGAGGGAGTGAATAAGGTCGAGCAGAGCACGGCCGGGTTCGAGGTTAGGGTTGGCTCAGGCCGGTACGTCTTTGAACTAACAGGGCAATAACGTGCCGCCTTCCTTGCGGAGTCGGCTTTAGCTCACATCTTTTTTGTCTTTCGGGCCCAGAGAGTCGCGGAGACAAAATATCCGATTGAGGCGGCAATAAAGAGCACGCGATAGCTTT
>CAZLFV010000043.1:0-20328 GCA_964558915.1 uncultured Eubacteriales bacterium
GCGAGGGATGATGTGGTGAGAAGTCCGTATGAGCGACGAGCGGGCACGGTTCCTCAAAGAGGAGAGCGAGGAGCGAATCGAGCAAGATTTCCTCGCTGGGGAAATCGTAGCGTGACTTCGAGCCACATCTCCTGAGCCTCGTCGGAAGGTAAGCCGTGGCACAATTCTGTCCTGGACCAAAATGATCACGGAAACGGAAATTCTTCTCTGCCTGGAGTACGAGTTGACAGAAAAATGCCTTTAGAGAATAATTCAAGCAGTTGATCAAGCCATGATCGAAAAAAGAACGCTCAAGAACGAGATCTTGCTTTCGGGGATCGGCATCCATTCCGGGAAGAAAGCCACTATGACTCTGAAGCCCTCTCCCAGAGGAAAGATCGTCTTCCGCCGGCTGGACCTGGGGGGAACGGAAATTGCCCTGGATGCTCGAAATGCGGAGGCCGGGAACTGTCTGACCTTGAGCTCGAACACCGGATTTGTCCAAACGGTCGAACACCTGCTGGCAGTTCTCCACGTTTTTGGCCTCGATAGCCTGGAGATCGAACTTGACGGGCCGGAAATCCCGATTATGGATGGGAGCGCCGCTCCCTTGGCCGAGGCGATCCTCCGCGCAGGTATCAGCGCCCTCCCCGCAAAGAGGAGGGTTATAAAGATTATCAGGACCCATAATTTAATTGAAAATAAAGCCAGCCTGTCCTTCTCTCCTGATCAGGATTTTCGGATCACCTATTCGATCGATTTTCCTCATCCTTTAGTCGGCCGGCAGGAATATTCTCTTGCCCTGACTCAAAAGGCTTTTCTTGCCGAAATCGCTCCGGCCCGAACATTTGGATTCTTGAAGGACGTCCCGGAGCTCTATAGGCGAGGGCTGGCTCAAGGGGGGACTCTTGAAAACGCCGTAGTCCTCGACGAGGAAAAAGTTATTAGCGGGCCTCTCCGGTATCCTGACGAATTTGTCCGGCATAAAATCCTCGACCTCCTCGGCGATTTGGCGCTCCTCGGGCACCCCCTGCTGGGCCATTTTAGGGCCGACCGGGCCGGCCACGGCCTTCACCTCAAAACCGTCCGTTTCCTCCTTGAGAACCTGGACTTCTGGACCTTCGAAGACACAGAGACGCCCGGTCATCTCAGCAGTTGAGAGAGGGGAATGTCCTTGTCAAATGAGGTCTTCTGCGATAAAATAGACCTCTCAAATTTTGGTTCCGGGAGATCAGAGTGAAGGAAGAAAAAGCCAAAAAAGATAGCTATGAAAAGGCGCTGTTCGCCTATGGGGAAGCAATGAAAGAATTTCACAAGGACAGAATGGACAAGGCTCTGGAATTGCTAGAATCTTTCCTTGAGAAGTACGATGCCGAGAAGGAACTCGTTGACAGGGCCAAGATCTATCTGGAAATCGCGAAAGAGAAGGGCAAAAAGGATACTGTTTCCTTGAAGACGATCGATGACTATTTTCACTATAGCGTCTACAAGATGAACATGAAAGATTATGAAGGAGCCTTGAAATTGCTCGAGAAAGCTTTGGAGATGAAAGAGGATGAGGGGAAAGCTCATTATCTCATGGCCAATGTCCTTGTTCTTATGGGAAACACGGAAGACGCCCTGGAGCATTTGAAAAAGGCCTTCCAGAAGGACAAATTCTATCGAATTCTGGCGCAGAATGAGACGGATTTCGAGCCTCTCTGGGAGGATAAAAAGTTCAAGCTCATCACCCGCATGACATGAGCGGACACATCCAGGCCGTTGTTTTCGCCTCAAAGCGCGGGGCGAGGGGCAAGGCAGGGGAATTTGAGACCGTTCCCCAGCTGTTGGGAAAATCTGTGCTCCGGCTCACTTTGGACACCGTGTCCAGTCTGAAGCCAGAGAAGCTTCTGGTTGTTCCAAGAGGCAAGAAAAACAACATCCTGCCTCTCAGAGAGCTTCTCAAGAGCCGGCGGGGAGAAAATATCCTGGTCCTGGATTCCTGGTATCCCCTTTTAAGCGCGCGTTCCTTGAGGTCTTTGCTCCAACTCCATCAAAAGGAAGGAAATGCCCTGACTAGGACAAAGGTTGATATTCATGGCAGGGAAGTTGATCTGGGTGTTCACGTTTTCAGAATGGAAGAATTTATGAAAGCTTTTGATGACGCCGGCAGACGTCGAAAAAAAACGCGTTCGCTGTCTGCTATTGTCCAGGCGCTGGAGAACGGAAACAAGAAAAGCGGTGTCTTCTTGTGCCCTCAGTCGGAGGAAGCTCTCGCTGTCCGGACAGCCCGAGACGCGGTCGCAGCTCTGCGCATTCTCCGGGACAGAAAACTCCGCGAGCTTGAAGCGAGCGGAGTGATCGTGCTCGACCCCAGTTCAACCTGGATCGACCTGGATGTCCGCATCGGTAAGGGGACGGTCCTCCATCCATCGGTCGTTATCGAGGGGAAATCGCATCTTGGAAAAGAATGCCGGGTCTATCCGTTCGTCCATCTCATCAACGCTCGCATTGGCGACCGGGTTAAAGTCTTAAGCTCAACCATGATCGAGGAAAGCACAATTGAGGATGACGCTCAGGTTGGCCCGTTCGCACATTTTCGGCCCAAGACGGTCTTGCGGCAAAAAGCCAAGGTGGGAAATTTTGTGGAGATGAAGAACACCGTCTTTGGGAGAGGATCCAAGGCCGGACATCTTTCGTACCTCGGCGATACCATCGTTGGCGAGGATGTCAACATCGGTGCCGGAACGATCACCTGCAATTATGATGGTTTTAAGAAATCTCAGACTATCATCGGACGAGGAGCTTTTATCGGCTCCGGCGCCGAGCTCGTCGCCCCTGTCAAAGTGGGGAAAAATGCATATGTCGGAGCCGGTTCTACGATTACGGAAGACGTTTCGCCCGGGGCCCTGGCCGTGGCCCGCAGCCGTCAGGTCGAAAAGCCCGGTTGGGTCCGGAAAAGGATGAAGAAATAATGTGTGGGATCATCGGCTATTTGGGACCGAAAGACGCGGTGTCTGTCCTAGTTGAGGGCTTGAAAAAACTCGAATACAGAGGCTATGATTCGGCCGGCCTGGCCGTTGTCCGGGATAACGAAATCGAATTGCGAAGGGTTAAAGGAAAAATCCGCCTGCTCGAGGAGAGCCTTGCGAGATCTCCTCTTGAGGGGCGGTATGGGATTGGCCATACTCGCTGGGCGACCCACGGCCGTCCGAGCGAAGAGAACGCCCATCCTCACCGGGACTGCTCGGGCACCCTCGTTGTCGTCCATAACGGCATCATCGAAAACTATCTGACGCTCAAGGATCAGCTGAAAAAGGAAGGGCATGTGTTTATCACTGAAACCGATACCGAGATTATCGCCCATCTGATCGAGAAATATTTCGCTGGTTCACTGGAGGGGGCCGTGCGTCGTGCCCTGCGTGAGGTCGAGGGCGCCTACGCCATAGCGGTCCTTTCGACCAAAGATCCGCGCAAGATCGTGGCGGCCAAGATGGGACCTCCGGCTGTCGTGGGAATTGGAGAAGGGGAGACTCTCGTTTCGTCTGACATCAATCCCGTGCTCAGCCATACCAACCAGGTCGTTTTCCTGGAAGACGGAGATATGGCCGTCCTGGAGGATAAAGGCGCGAGCTTTTTTGACCTGGAGGGGAATCGGCTGAGCAAAAAGGCGGACTATCTTGCCTGGAATCCTGTGATGATCGAAAAAAAAGGCTTCAAGCATTTCATGCTCAAGGAGATCTTCGAACAGCCGCAGGTCATCCGGGACACCCTCGAAGGGCGAATTTCCCAAGATTCAGGCAAGGTCTATCTTGAAGATATCGGGATCTCTCCCGAAACGCTTCGGGCCGTCGAACGGATCGTCATCATCGCTTGTGGGACCTCCTACCATGCCGCGCTGGCAGGCAAGTATTTTATCGAATCGCTGGCTCATGTGCCCGTGACTGTGGAATATGCCTCCGAATACCGGTATCACGATTTTCTTTTGGATGATAAAGCTCTCGTCATCGTTATTTCTCAATCCGGAGAGACAGCCGACACTCTGGCGGCTTTGCGGGCGACAAAGAAATCAGGCGCTCTGACCCTGGCTGTCTCCAACGTGATGAATTCCTCCATTCCGAGAGAAGCCGGTGCGGCGCTCTACACCCACGCCGGTCCCGAAATCGGCGTGGCTGCCAGCAAGACGTTTTCTGCCCAGTTGGCTGCGCTTGCTCTTTTCGCCGCTTATTTGGCTCAATCCAAAGGGCGGATGGATGAGGGATCGACTTTCCCGATAATCCGGGACTTATTGAGGATTCCCCACAGGATGGAAAGAATTCTAGCCGAGTCCAGGCACCTTGAGGAATTTGCCCAGCGGTTTCTCAGCTATTCTCATTTCTTGTATCTTGGGCGGTGGGTCAGTTTTCCCGTGGCCTTAGAAGGAGCTCTCAAGCTCAAGGAGATTTCCTATATCCACGCCGAGGGCTATGCCGGGGGCGAAATGAAGCACGGGCCGATCGCCCTGATCGACAAAGAAATGCCCACTGTAGCTATCGTGCCCAGAGATAGAGTTTACGAAAAAATGCTCAGCAATATTTCGGAGATTAAAACGCGATTAGGCTACGTCCTTGCTATTGCTTTTGAAGATGATCAAGAGATCTCCGGCCATGTGGATGACATCATCCGTGTCCCTTCCGTCTCTCCCATCTTGAGCCCCTTTTTGACAATTCTGCCGCTCCAGCTTTTCGCCTATCATATCGCGGCCAAAAGAGGTGCGGACGTTGACCAGCCCAGGAATCTGGCCAAGAGCGTCACCGTCGAATGACGGCCTTTTTTGTGGTTATTTCTTTTTTGCCGCGGCCTTCTTCTTCGGCTTTGGCCTCCGTTTTTCCACTTTTTTCCCGTAGGCCAGGATGAATTTTTCGGTCAATTCCCTGGCCTCCGTATCGGTGTATTGCTTCGGGGGAGATTTCATGAAATATGAAGAGGGCCCGAAAAGCGCTCCGGAGATGCCATGGTCCAGGGCCAGCTTGGCGCAGCGGATGGCGTCAATGACAACCCCTGCGGAATTGGGCGAGTCCTCGACGGAAAGCCGGCACTCGAGGGACGTGGGTACATCGCCGAAATGGCGGCTCTCGATTCGGAGGAAGCAGAGTTTGTTGTCCTTTTGCCAGGGCACGTAATCGCTCGGCCCCACATGGACGTTCTCCGGGTCGATGCTCAACCCGCGAGCCTTGATCTGGGAAACCACGGCATTCGTCTTGGAGATTTTCTTGGAGTAGAGCCGTTCTCTCTCGAGCATATTGAGGAAATCCGTATTTCCGCCTGTGTTCAGCTGATAGGTCCGGTCGATCGGCATGCCCCGGTCAAGATAAAGGTTGGTCAGGGTGCGATGGAGGATGGTCGCTCCCACCTGCGACTTGATGTCATCGCCGATGATGGGCAGTCCTTTTTCTATGAAGCGTTTCTGCCAGTATTTTTCGCTGGCGATAAAGACGGGAATGCAGTTGATGAAAGCGCAGCCGGCCTCGAGAACTTGCTCGACATACCACTTGGTGGCCTCTTCGCTTCCGACCGGAAGGTAGCTGACGACAACGTCGGTTTTTGTGTCTTTGAGGATGCCGACGATATCGGCCGTAGCTCCGGGAGCCTTCTGAATGATCTGAGAAAGGTATTTTCCCAGCCCGTCATGGGTCATGCCGCGGTGCACTTTCACGTTCAAGGTGGGGACTGAAGCGAACTTGGTGGTGTTATTCGGCCACGTAAAAATGGCTTCACTGAGGTCTTTTCCCACTTTGTTCTTGTCGATGTCGATGGCGGCCGAAAACTCGACATCGCGAATGTGATATCCGCCCAAATTCACGTGCATGACGCCCGGAATAAAATCGGTCTCCTTGGCGTTTTTATAGTATTCGATTCCCTGGACGAGAGATGAAGCGCAATTTCCCACACCAATGACGGCGACCCTGATTTTGCTCATGGTGTTAAACCTCCTTCTTCCTTTTCTTTTTGGATTTCAATTTTTCGAACGTAGAGGGTTCTTTCGAAGGCTGTAAAATTGGAAATGACGGCGATCGCCGCCAAAACAACAATCATGGCCGGGTCAAAGACCTTGAAAATCGAGCCGATGAGAGTGCCGAGAATGAGGAGAAGCATGCGTTCCGCTCGTTGCATAAATCCGACCTTGCACTCGATGCCCAGGCCCTCCGCCCGGGCGCGCGTGTAGCTGACCATCGTGGACCCGAGGAACGTGAAGAATATTATCCAGAGAGGCCACCTGTTTCTGAAATATATGGCCAGGCCCAGATATATAAAGAACTCCGAGTATCTATCGAGGGTTGAATCGAAGATAGCCCCGTACAGGCTCTTTTTATTGGATTGGGCCGCCACTTTTCCGTCAACAACGTCTAAGATGCCGCTAATGATAATTAGGACGGCGGCCCAGACATGAAGGTTGATGGCGAACAGAAGGCCTGCTCCCATTCCGGCGAGAAGACCGAGGAAGCTGACCATGTTGGGGCCAATATGCACCCGAACCAAAACCTTGGCCAGACTGTCCATTCTCGCCATGAACCAGTCATACAATCTTGTGGGCAGGATACCCAGGATCCGGACTCTGTGGCTGCTTGCGGCTGTCTCTACGGTTTCGGTTGTCGGCATCATGAAAGTTTTATAAAATTAATCCAAAATCAATCAGGAATCAAGCCCCTTGTCTACTCGATCTTGATTTTCTTTTTTGATTCTGTTTTCTTGCTTTCTCTTTTTTCCAGGCATTCGATCCGAGCGTCGATCAGGGAACGGACGGCCAGGAGAAGTTCTTTCTTGGCCTTGAGGAGATGATCCTGGGTTGTCGTCGGGAGAAAAAACCTGAACAGCTCTTCGGGGATGGCAATTTTGATCTCGCGCATTTTCTCGGCGGCCATGTTCTCACCTCCTTTATAATGATCTAATTAAACGTGATATTCAGCCTCTCGTTGACAAACTTAGCTTGTGTGATCGTGTGATTGATAAGAATCCGCGGGAGCAGGATGGTTCTTTTGATCGTGCCCACCCTGACGAACAACTCCTCTCCCTTTTGCGTAAGGTCCAGTTTGGTTTTTTCCGCGAATGGCAGGTGCAGGGAAAGGACATATTTTCCGTCGGCTTTTTCTATCCGGATGGGTTTCTGAGCAAAAAAGAGCCGGGCCGGGTCGGCTCCCGCGTAAACGGTCTCAGCCATCTTTTCGAGCAACGGCACTCCGACAATCTCTTGGCTATAAAGCTCGGCGGTCAGGATGGGAATCGGAGCGAAGCTCTCTTCGATCTGACGACGGTAGTCTTCCTGAATCGACTTCCATTTTTTAAAATAGGGGTCTTCGAGGAACAAGGGGAGCAGCCGGTTGATGATGATTAAGTCAACGCCGTACCCAAACAGGCTGAAGAATGTGTAGGCGCGCTGGGCCTCTTTGATTACCATTTTTTCTGGATTGATGACCAGGCGGATCGAAGTCTTGCGGCTGTCCTCGAGGATCTCCTTCATTTCGGCAAGCTGGGTGGTCAGTTTTTTCATCGTTTCAAAAATACTGTCCTGGGGAAACGGGAACGGAAGAATCCGGTTGGCCACAGGACGTACGGCCTTGGCCGCGGTCCTCTGGATGGGGAAGATGTGTTTCAGGTACCAGCCGGTGATCTCCGGAGCGCTCAGAAGACGAAGCGTATCGCCGGTCGGCGCGCAATCGACGATGATGACGTCAAAATCACGACTCTCGTTGTAACGGCGGATTTCCATCAGGCTGAAGAGCTCCTCCATTCCCGGGAAAACGCTCAGTTCTTCGGCCTCGATTGTATCGATCCCCTGGGAGGCGAAGAAGCTCGTCAGATAAGTCTTTATTTCGCCCCATTTTTTCTCGATTTCTTCAAGGGCGTTGACTTCCTGGCCAAAGAGGTTGGCAACTATCTTTTTGGGCGTGTTTTCAAGTTGGACTTCGAAGGAGTCAGAGAGGCTGTGGGCGGCATCGGTAGAGATAACAAGCGTTTTGTAGCCCCGGCGGGCGGAGAGCAGGGCTGTGGCAGCGGCCAGCGTCGTCTTACCGACGCCCCCTTTTCCGGTGAACAAGATGGTTCGCATAAATTTGGCCTAATTTTACCACTCGGGAGGACAAAGGACAAGCCAAGGCAGTTCTTTGAAGTAATATTGGCGCCTGAACTTGCTAACGCGTCCTGTTGCGGCATCCCCCGCCATCCTCGCGGCCCATTTTGTTGATTACCAAAACAGAAGTTCAGGTGGCATTAAACGCTCCGCGGTCGCGGGGCCCCCCAGCTGCGCCACCCTCCATGGATTATCGTGCCAATCACAGCAAGAGATATGCTTCCGTAGCCCTCGCGATTTGACAAGCCCGGAATCTTGTGTCAAATATTCTATGCTTTTCTTGAGCTTAAGCTTTTGCTCCCGGAGTTACGGAGGAATCAATGAAACCGACGAGCCCTCGTAAGGTGAAAATCTTTTCGTTTGTTTTTCTCCTCGCCGTTCCGTTGGTCCTGAGTTGGAGCTGTGCCAAGGAGGACGAACCTGTCGCGGAAAAAAGCGCCGCCGCTGCCACCGAAGCCCGGATGGCCTGGTGGCGGGAGGCCCGCTTCGGGATGTTCATTCACTGGGGCCTTTACGCCATCCCCGCCGGCGAATGGAACAGCGAAACGAACCATGCCGAGTGGATCCGGACGACGGCAAAGATTCCGCTCGAGGTCTACGATAAGTTTGTCGGCCAGTTCAATCCCGTGAAGTTCAATGCTGGCGAATGGGTTCGCATCGCCAAAGAGGCCGGGATGAAATATATCGTCATCACCTCCAAACATCACGACGGCTTCTGCCTTTTCGACTCCAAGTACACTGACTTTGACATCATGTCGACGCCGTTCCAGCGGGACGTCCTCAAGGAGCTTGCCGAGGCCTGCCGCCGCGCCGGAATCAAGATGTGCTGGTACCACTCGATCATGGACTGGCATCACCCGGACTATCTGCCCCGCCGTGATTGGGAGACAAGCCGGTCTGCGGAAGGCGCCGATTTTCGCCGCTACATTCAGCACATGAAAGACCAGCTCAGCGAGCTCGTCGGAAATTACGGAGAGATCGGAGTTCTGTGGTTTGACGGAGAGTGGGAGAGCACCTGGAATCATGAATACGGGAAAGAGCTTTACGATTATGTGCGCAGCCTCCAGCCCAGCATCATCATCAACAACCGGGTGGACGTGGGGAGGTCCGGGATGGCCGGCCTCACCAAAAAAGGAGACTACGTCGGCGATTTCGGGACACCCGAGCAGGAAATTCCTCCCCAGGGGCTGCCGGGCGTTGACTGGGAGACCTGTATGACCATGAACGATCACTGGGGCTACAATAAATACGACCAGAACTGGAAGTCGGCCGAAGACCTGCTCCGGAAGCTGGCCGATGTCGCTTCCAAAGGCGGCAATTTCCTGCTCAATGTCGGGCCCACGGCAGAAGGTTTGTTTCCGCAGCCGTGCGTCGAGCGCCTTCAAGCCATTGGAAAATGGATGACGGTGAACGGCGAGTCCATTTACGGCACCCAGGCAAGCCCGTTCATGTCCCTGGAGTGGGGGAGATGCACGCAGAAGCCTGTTCGGGGAGGGACCCGGCTTTACCTCCATGTTTTTAACTGGCCGGACGGAGGTAGGCTGATTGTGCCCGGTATTTTCAATCGGCCCCGCCGAGCCTATCTTTTGGCTGATGAACAGAGGAAAGATTTAGAGGTTGTCGGGGAGAAAGATGCCCTGGTGATCGCCGTTCCCGCCGAGGCCCCGGACCCGGTGAATAGTGTCGTTGTGCTTGAAGTGGCCGGCAAACCCGATGTGAATAATCCGCCGACAATATCGGCAGACCAGAATATCTTTATTGATGCTATCGACGTTAGTGTTACTTCGGACCGGGAGAACATCGAGATTCGGTACACTCTTGACGGGAGCGAGCCGGGAGCGGACTCACCGAGTGTCAGTGGGCCGATCCATTTGATGCAGAGTGCGACGGTTTCGGCGCGCTGTTTCCGCAAAGGAAGGCCCGTGAGTGGAACCGCGAAAGCTGCGTTTACCCAGGTTGAGCCAAGGCCGGCTGAGGAAGTGGCGGACGCAGAGCCTGGAATCGGCTATTCCTATTTTGAGGGCGACTGGGACCGCCTTCCGGATTTCAGCGCTGCGAAGCCGGTCAAGAAGGGCGTGAGCGCGAATTTTTCTTTCGTGGTGAAAAACCGGAACGAGTATTTCGGCTTCTTGTATGCTGGGTTTATCCGCGTTCCTGCTGACGGCGTTTATACATTCTTCACGGATTCTGATGACGGAAGCCGGCTCTACGTTGGCGATGACCTGGTGGTCGATAATGACGGCCTCCACGGTATGATCGAGACACAGGGGGCCATCGCCCTGGCCGCAGGGCTCCATCCGCTCCGGGTCATCTATTTCAACAAGACGGGCGGAGACGGGCTCAAAGTCTCTTACCAGGGCCCCGGGATGGAGAAAGCTCCTGTTCCTGATTCAGCTTTGTTTCGCCACTCCAAAACTTAGGGTGACATTTCCTTTTCATTCTTTGTCTTATTGAATGATTTTTTTATGCCAGCATGGCCCCTATTTCGGCCTTATTCTTACTGTTCCTATAAAAATAATATAAAATAGATTCATTCTATTGACAATAGAAAAAAATCTTTATAGAATGCGCGGGCAAAAAATATTCTCCTTTTTGTTGGTCTAATCAACGGAAGGACATTGGCTGCCGGTGAAAACGGCGGCCGAAAGGAGGCTGGGATGAGTCGATTTTTGAGGACTGTGGCAGTAATTCTGGTACTGTCGGCGGGCGTTACGCTCGCCTCGGCTGCTCCGCTTAATTACCTGATTGTGGCCAAAGGCCAGGGCCAGGGAAGCGCCGACCTGGATGATTTGGTCGCGTCTGCAGGAGGCGCGATCACAGCCAAAATCCCGGAGATCGGGGTTGTGCTGGCGTCGTCCGAGAACCCGAACTTCCTTGCGTTGATCACGCAGGATTTCCGGGTGAAGCAGGCTGCTGAGGACATCGACGTGCAGTGGATTAACAACGAGCAGTTCGTCGAGGCCCGCGAATCTGACCTGGAGACGACGGGCGTGAACTCCGAACCTTATTGGGGCTACCAGTGGAACATCCGCCAGATTCACGCTGACCAGACGGCCGCCAGCGGGGATATGGGCTGGGGGGTAAAGCGTGCGCGGGTGGCTGTGCTCGACGCAGGGATCTGGAGCGGCCATCCGGACATCGGACCCAACGTCAACCTGGCGTTAAGCAAGTCGTTCGTGCCGGGCGAGCCGGGCGTCGACCCGATCGTATACGGCTTCAACCATGGCACTCATGTCGCAGGGATTATCGCCGCGCCGATCAATAACCGAGGCGTCCAGGGAGTCGCGCCGTTGGCCGAGATCGTTGCCGTGAAGGTATTGCGTAGCGACACCGGGAGCGGGTCGTTCTCGTGGCTGATTCAGGGAATTCTTTATGCCTCGGGACCGGACGTCCAGGCTGACGTAATCAACATGAGTCTTGGCGCAACGTTTGACCGCATTAACGCAGGCGGCGGGGGCGCGGGTCCCCTGATTTCCGCGCTCAACCGTGCAATCAACTACGCCACAGGAGCAGGCACCCTGTGCGTCAGCTCAGCGGGCAACGAAGGTGTCAACCTCAACAGCCGGCTCTGGTCAATTCCTGCCCAGTCGGGAAATGGCATGGCGGTCGCGGCGACAGGTCCGTACGGTTTGGCAAACTTTGACCGGCCCGCCTCGTACACGAACTTCGGCCAGTCGGTAATCAACGTGGCTGCTCCCGGCGGCGATGCCGCGAACGCCGCTAGCTATCCCTACGATATGGTTCTTAGCCCCGGGGGACGTTCAGCCACTGCGTGGCAGTACTACTTTGCTGCCGGCACATCCATGGCGGTGCCGCACGTCTCAGGTGTAGCTGCGCTGATCGTGGGGAAGTATGGGAAGATGAAGCCGGCGCAACTGCAAGTTATCATCCAGCAGTCCGCGGACGATATCCTGAAGCCCGGCGCCGACCCATACTCCGGAAAGGGGAGGATCAACGCTCTCGTTGCCGTGCAGTAACCCACGGCAGCAATAGCGGTTGACTGGACGGAGCGTTTTCCCGCAGGCCTTTGCTTCGTACCCCGGCGAGTGCCCAAAACCGGGCACCTGCCTGCTGGGTGGCAATTTGCTGCGTGGATCTAACCATTAATCTTATATTTCGACACGCCTTTGGGGTAACCAAAGGTGCTGCTTTGTCCCCACAAAAACCAAAATTCGTAATTTCCTCAAGAATAGCCTGGGGTCAAGTCTGGCTTCGTTGACTTTTTCTCTAAATTGAAAGAAGCTCTCCTTAACGATCTCGATTTAATGAGCAGAGGAGACCTTAAATGTTGCGATTAATCAAATTGACTGGTGCCCTTATTATTCTTGTGCTCCTTTTCGCCTGCGCACACCAACCCAGAAACAGGGACTCGATTTATCAGGCCTCAACCATAAACGCTCTGCTTGAAGGATGTTTCGACGGGCACGTCGATTTCCGGGAAATCAAAAAACACGGCGATTTCGGAATCGGCGCATTGGACGGCGTGGATGGCGAGTTGATCGGGCTGGACGGCCTTTTCCTTCAAATCAAAGGGGACGGATCCATTCATCCAGTCCCCGACTCGATGACGACGCCATATGCCATTGTGACCTTTTTTGAGCCCGACCAGACCGCGCAGGTCAGGGATACAGATAATTATGCCCAGTTGGAGGCATTCCTGGACTCCCTGATCGAGACCAAAAACATTTTTTTTGGCGTGAAGATAGAAGGCGAATTCGCCTATGTGAAAACGAGAAGCATCTACAGACAAATCAAGCCATACCGGCCTCTCGTCGAGGTGGTTAAAGACCAGTCCGTTTTTGAGTTTGACAAGGTCAAAGGGGTGTTAGCAGGGTTTCGCTGTCCTGCGTATCTTGGCGGCGTGAATTTTCCGGGCTATCATTTCCATTTTATCAATGAAACAAGAACGGCAGGAGGGCATTTGCTCGACGTTAAAATCACCAAGGCCTCGGTTGAGATTGATATCTCCCACAGTTTTTGCCTAGCGTTACCCAAAGGGGAGGATTTTTATCGTTTGGATTTGTCCAAAGACAAACAGCAAGAACTCAAAAAGGTGCAAGGTCGGGGCTAAGGCCTAAGCCCCGAATGAAATGACCTGCAGGACCTCCAGAGCAAGCTCATACTTGCCGAGCGGCGGGCTGATCTGAACACCCTGGACCATGCCTTTGATCCGGGCCAGGGTTCCCCGGGCAATCTCTACGCCTGCCTGCCGTGCGCTCTCGGGACTCTGATCCTGGGCCCGCCGCATCCGCTCGATGATTTCGGGCGGGATGGCCGTGCCAGGCACCTCATTATGCATGAACTCGGCGTTCCTCAGACTCCACAGCGGCCAGAGCCCCGCGAGGATCGGGATCCTACAGGACCGTGTCCGCTCGAGGAATCGCTCGAGAAGGCCGATATCGAAAACCGGCTGGGTGATGGCAAATTCTGCCCCGGCTTCCACCTTGCGCTCGAACCGCCGGATCTCGTTGTTTAAGTCAATGGCTCCCGGGTTGACGCCGACGCCGATGAGAAACGAAGTCGGCTGATCCATCTTTTTTCCGCCGATGTCGAACCCGCGGTTAAGGCAGCTGACAAATCCCGTCAGGCCGATCGAGTCAACGTCGAAAACTGCCGTGGCGTCAGGGTAGTCGCCGAGTTTCGGGGGGTCGCCAGTGATAATCAG
This sequence comes from uncultured Eubacteriales bacterium, assembly GCA_964558915.1. Lineage (GTDB taxonomy): Bacteria > Acidobacteriota > Aminicenantia > Aminicenantales > UBA8522 > CAZKEW01. Next base: position 13,731 of record CAZLFV010000043.1, read on the forward strand.
GACGTTCCGGATACGACTGGCCTGAAGCCCCAAAAAGTCTGACTGCATCCCCAGAAGGTTGCGGTCGCGGCATGTGTAATGCAGAATGATGTCGAGCTTCGTTGCGGCGGCCAGAATAGAAGCCAGCGTCATGGGGCTCATCCGGGCGCTCGCCCTTGGGCCGTCAGGAATGTTGATCGCGTCTATGCCGTGCTTCTCGAGTTTTCGGACAGCTTCGATGGCCGGCGCAGGGTCGTGGCCGCGGGGAGGAACGACCTCCACGCTCGTCACGAAAATACCGTCAGCCAGTTTTCGGGCGAAAGAGGATTTTTCACGGACAGGGATTCCCTGCGCTCCCTGAGATTCGGCAAGGCAGATCGAAGTCTGGAAGTCCCGCTTGGGCGGCTGGAGAGCTTTTATCGCGGCGCGCATGGCCTTGATGTGGACCGGAGTGGTCCCGCAGCATCCGCCGACGATCCGTGCCCCGGTCATGATGAACCGCTTGGCGTATTCGGCCATGTAATCCGGCGAGCAGAGATAGAGGTTCCTACCATCGACCTCCTGGGGCATGCCGGCGTTGGGCATGGCCGACAGAGGTATGGAAGTCACCTTTGCCATGCGCTCGATGCACTGAAGCATGGGAGCCGGACCGACACTGCAATTGACCCCTATGGCTTGGACTCCAAGCCCCTCGAGGTCCTTGGCAAAGATTTCGGGCGTCGTGCCGTAAAGACTGTTGCCGTCTTCATCGATGGTCATCTCGGCGATGATGGGGATATCGGAGCTTACACTCCGGATGCCACGCACCGCCAGCTTGATCTCATGGATGTCCGAGAATGTTTCGAGGATGAACAGGTCCACCCCGCCTTCCTTGAGGGCTCGGGCTTGCTCGGCGAACGCAGCTTGGGCTTCTTCGGCCGGCACCTGGCCCCAGGGTTCGACCTTGACGCCGAGGGGCCCCATCGAGCCGGCCAGGAAAATACCGGGACCGGCCACCTCACGCGCGATCCTCGCCCCGGCGAGGTTGATGTCTGCGACTTTGTCGTTGAGACCATATTTCTTGAGCTTGAAGCGGTTCGCCCCAAAAGTGTTGGTTTCGATAATATCCGCCCCGCTCCGGACATATTCGCGGTGGACTTCCTGGACAATCCCGGGGTTGGTCAGGTTGAGCCCGTCGAAGCAGGTGTTGATGAAGATCCCCTTGCTGTAGAGCATAGTCCCCATGCCGCCGTCGCAAAGCAGAACTCGCTCCGCAAGAGCGTCTAGAAATGGACTCTTGATGTTTCGTCTCCTCAATCGACCGCAGTTTTGTTACGGAACGATTATAACCCCGCTCCCGGCTATGTCAAATATCTGGACTTAGTTTTAATAGGTGTGTTTACGATGAACAGAAAAAGCAGCAGTCAATCTGAGTTTAAGCAGACTTTGGGATTGTTTGACGTGAGCCCTGAGCACTAAATTTCGGCAAGGATTTCGTGAGCAGGAGAGAGACCGTCAAAAGTTAAAGGTGTAGGAATATTTGATGAGCAGCGCCCGGCTGCAGTATCCCGGAAGAGGAGGTACTTGGCGGCTTCTGTTTGTGTTCAGGTCATCGTTGAAGACGATGTAGAGATCATTCCCCTCACGGGGATTAAAGCGCAAGCGAATATTTGCCGTGATCAAGTTGTCGGCGCTGTTGTACTGAATGAAGGCGGCCATTGAAAAGGGGATGCTGAGTGTGGCCAGGGCCTTAACCCGCAAGATGTGAGCATCCAATTTTTGATTTCGCGCTGAGAAATTGTACCTGTTATACAGCCAATCGATGCTCAGGTTTAGGTCTGAAGAAACGTGCCAGAGGGGCATAACCTCAACGGAAAATCCTCGGCCGTCATAAAAGGAGCCAACTTGCCCGAGCACCTTGAGGTAAATCTTGCCAGTATAGGGAGTGGCCAAATCATAATTGAGGGCTGCAAACCGGTACTGGCCCGCCGGAATTTCGGCCTCGCCTCCAAGGGAAAATGCCTCGGCTACGTCTTCATAATAGTACTTAGGGGAGATTTTTCCGGAGAAACTTGATTTCGATTCGAACTCCCACCCGGGTCCGAGCTCGATGGATTCCGGCTGAGAATCGCTGTTCTTCAGGAAGACGAAGCCCTCAACGAACGCATCATGCCGGAGGAACCAGGACGATCCTTCGGGAACCCAGCCGTAGAGAATTTTGTCTCCGAATCGAGTGAAATCCTCCCTCATTTCGAAACCCATCCCGGGATTGTAATCCACTCCAGCCCGGGCAAGATTCAGATTATACGCGAGGCCCCTGATCGTCCGGCGCTGCCAGTTGATTCGAATTTTCGCGGGGTCGAGAGAAAAGACGAAGTTCCGGGCATCGCGATAGAATGTCTGGGCCCAGTTGAAAGAAAGGTAGTCATTCCCGAAAAGGCGCAGGATGCCGTCGAGTCCGTAGGCCGTATTATAGTTGCCGTCCACACCGACCCGACTCGTGATCATGGCTCCAACGTATGAATAGGGGTTAAAGACTTGACGCCGGAGGCGGACGACGCCGAAATTCTCCGAAGGCCAGCTTTCGATAGGCGCCGTCTGCATGTCTATGACCCCGATATCCCAGCCCCCGACGCGGCCGGTGAGGCGCACGCCGCCGTAGATCCGGACTTGCTGCTCGTCCTGGATACCGATACGCCGGCTATAGAAGAGGTTGTTGTCCTGTCCGAAATTGAAATCGAAGATGCTCGCCCGTTCCAGGAAAAAAAGCCTCTTCTCCGGGAAGAATAGAGAGAAACGGGTCAAGTTGATCTGGAGGTCGTCCGCCTCGACCTGGGCGAAATCCGGGTTGACGGTCAAGTCCGCGGTCAGGTTGTTGGTGAGGCCGTATTTGACGTCAAGCCCGATCTCATGGGCCGGCGTGTCTTCACGGAAATAGGCGCTTTCTCCCTCGTTGAGGTAATAAGATTGGTCAAATCCTCCCAGAACATATGGCGTAACGTAGAGCGGCGTTTTATGAGATATACCTTCCAGAACAATGTCCTGACTCTGGGAGGGTTTAAACGAGCCCCAGAAACCCCATTTATCGGGAATGGCCGGGAAAATAATATCTTCGTTTTTCCGGGCGATTAACCTCTTAGCGATGAGGCCCATGACCACCCGGCCGTCCCTTTCCTGGAAGCGCAGACTAGAAAAGGGGATACGCATTTCCGCGAACCAGCCCTCGCCGTTTCGGACAACCTTGACGTCCCAGAAGGTGTTCCAGCTCTGGTCAAAGGGCATATCTCCTTCGGCGTCATTAAAGATCGTGCTATCCATCCTGAGACCCGTTGGCGTCGTGAAAAAAACGAGCCCGTTCTCATGGTCATTAAAGGAATCGAGGATGATTCCGAACCAGTCATTGCTGAGGCTTATATCATCCCGTTTCTTGGTCGGCGCCTGGATCTTGTCCGGACTCCGGTCATAGAGGCGGCCCGCGACATAAAAAAAGGCGTCGTCATATCCAATAAGGATTTCCGTTTTCTCGGTTGGAGGCGAGCCGTTCGCCGGCGTGTAGATGGTCATCGGCAGAGGATCGATTCCCGCCCAGGCCGGTTCATCGCTCACCCCGTCCAGCTTGACGGGTCCTTTAATTCGGGAGACGGCGTAGGGACTATTCTTATGAGGGGAGTTTTTGGCCGCGTCTTGGGATGCCGGCTCGCCGGCAGCGGGGGATAACACGAAAATCAGAGCAATCGCCACGAAGAAACTAGATGCAGTTCTCATGGATTTAAGCCAACGTGTCGGTTCATTGGAGGCCTTTCTATACGGAAGATACGTCCGGTACTTTGCCTCATCTTATTGTCAGGGATGATAGAACGTGATTGGAACGCTGTCAAGCAGTAACGGGCTGGTCCATGTCCTCAGCACGTTTTCCTACCGCTCCGAGATTGATACGGCAGACAGTTTTGGCTTCGAGTTTTCGAAATGCATTCTCCGGCTTGCAGCAAACCTTGAGCGATCCTTCGTCGATGGACGCAAAAAAAAGCCCTGCTCCGGTCACCCGGAGCAGGGCTTCGAGCTTCAGCTTGGAGCCAGAATTAGAACATAAGCCTGATGGAGAACTGGGCCGTTCTTCCGATGTTGAACGGAGCCGCTCCTGGGCCGTTCATTCTGGTGGCAACGCCAAAATCCTTAGATTGCAGCTGAGTTTCAGGCAAGTTCCAGAACATCCACTTGAACACGTTAAAAATTTCGGCGATGAGCTGGACCGTAAGGTCTCTTCCTCCACCCAGGGGGATGGAGAAGTACTTCTGGAAAGCGAGGTTCAGGTTGTAGGTTGGAAACCAGCGGAATGCGTTTCGCGGGAGAAAATTCTGGTTGTAGTAGGTCAGGTCATTGGGAGCGGACGGCCAGGTCGGGTTGGCAAAGTAATCCTTCGTCAAACCCGGCACTCCCTTGTTCCAGACAATGATGTCTTGATAATTTTCCCCAGTCCAGAGAGGCCGGTCATAAGGGTCACCATCTCTATTCCAGTCGTAGCCGGCGCCCGTACTATTGGCCCGGACGGTGAAGGGCTGGCCGGATGCATATTCGAAATTTCCGGAGAACTGCCAGCCAGCGAGGATATTCTTGATCAGCCAGTTGCCCGATTTCTTGCCCCATGGAATCTCCCAAACCAGACCGCCGACCAGACGGTGCCTGCGGTCAAATTGAGCGTAGCCGTATTCCATATCGATTCTCTCATTGGAAACAGCTTCCATGGCGGATAAATCACCAAAGTAGTCAGAGTTCTGATCATAAGCATTTCCGTACGTATAGGATGTGTAGAGAGACCAGCCCTGAGAGAATCTCTTGTTGATGACGACCTGGAAGGCATTGTAGTTCGATTTCAGGTTCTGGATGCGGAAGTTTGTGCCGGTAATGGAACAATGAGGATTAATTCCGTCGGCAACTCCATCAAGTCGGTCACCCGTGTAGCGGTTGGGTCTTTGAATTGAGCCGAGATTGGCTCCGTGAGAACCGGTATAGTTAATCTCAATTGAAGTATTGGCACCCAGCTCTCTCTGAATGCCGAATAGCCAGTTGTAGGCTTTCTGGGGAATGAGCTCGGGGAACATCCATCTCAAGGATACTCGGAATGCAGAAAGCTGGCTCACGGGAACCGTGAATGGAATCGTGGGATTGATGCCGTTGGGACCGTCCCAGCAGTAGACAAAGGTAAACCCGGGATAGTTAAACCGATCGTTCTCGTAGACGTTGTTGAAAGTCCTATCGTAAGAAATCCCGAACCCACCGCGGACCGAGGTCTTTCCGTCGCCGCTGAGGTCATAGGCGAAGCTGACCTTGGGCGCAAAAGCCTTGTAATAGGGATTCCACAGGCCTTTGCTGTTCAACTCTCTGCCGTCAAAAATGATATACCGGATGCCCTGGTAGTCATATACGCCTTCGGTCACATCAAGGTTGCCGGCCTCGGTATTCAGGTATCCCTGTTCAGTTCCGAAAGCGGGCATGCTGATGCCCATTCCGGACTTCTCTTGAGGAACACCGAAATATTCCCATCTCAAACCAAAAGAGATAGTTAGCCTGTCTGTAACCCGCCAGTCATCCTGGGCAAAAAGGCCCCCCTCCAGCCCGACCCATTTTCTTGAAGAGTTCCCCTTAGCCCATTCGCCGTTCACATCACCTCTCTCGTAAGGATTGTCTGCCGGTGGGTCGGGCGGATCCGCTCCGAAATAGACCGAATAACCGCCGTAGCCGTAGAGCCAATCCAGAGACGAGTAGAAGTAATACGCTCCATAGACATTGGCGTCAAACATGGAATCCGAATTCCAGTATCTCAGTTCTCCGCCGACCTTAATGCTGTGGTTGCCTTTCTGGAAGTTCAGGACGTCCACCAGCTGATAGGTGTTGTTGGCGAATTCCTGAGGCATGTTCGGCCAGTCGCCGACTGCGTGGACGCCGTCTTCGAATGTGGTATACCCGCCAAAAGTGGGGATATCCGGCGCGACTCTCGGCCAGTCCGCATAATCCCTGTGATAGCCGACGCGCAGTTCGTTGTACATAGTCGGGCTGAAGAGATGAAGCCAGGTGATCCCGCCCGTATGATAAGCGTAAGGATTATCCTTGACGAAACCGGGAAGGTTGGCGAAATCAAAATAGCTATCGTAAGAATTGTACAGCCAGCGGAGAGCCAAACGGTCTTTTTCGCTGACGAGCCAGTCGAGCTTGGCGCCGACCGTGGAACCCCTGAAATGGTTTGTCCCGTCCCAGACATACCTCCCGACATCGATTGTGCCATCACCATCAAGGTCTGTGAAATCATATGTCGGTACCGGGTAGGTGCTGCTATATTGGGAGAAGTACTGCCCGGCCGAGCCCTGGGCCCGGCCAATAGCCTCAGGAGTAAAGAAATAGTAGGGCGTCTGGGATGTCGTGTCTTGCCAAACACCTTCAAAACTGACAAAGAAGAAGAGCTTGTCTCTCATGATGGGGCCGCCGAAGGTTCCGCCATACTGCCATCTTTTCAACGGCGGATAATCGTGTGTCAGCCAGTCGGCCGTCTGGAACAGGGAGCTGCCGCCGCGGTGGAAGGCCCAGGCACTGCCATGGAACTCGTTCGTCCCTGATTTCATGACCGCATTGATGACACCACCCGAAT
>CAZLFV010000044.1:0-13869 GCA_964558915.1 uncultured Eubacteriales bacterium
TCACCTACAATTTTGAGAGCATTTTCCTGGACATGATCTACATCATTCATTTCACTGACGATTATCGGGCCTTCAAAGACCTGAATCCGGGAGACCTGTTTATCCACGAGGCTGAAAAGAACGAGTGGCTCATGGCCAAAGTGAGAAAGGTCTTGACGGACGGCATTCAGAAGTTCCTCGATTACGCCATCGAGTTGAAGGAAAAACAGCCACAGGTCTTTCACGACCTGATGATCGACTATGAGTTCTCCTCTCGGTCGTTGTCGCGACAAGCATGATGCTCAGACGGGCCGGCTCGTTTTCAATTGCTTCCGCGTTGAGAAGGAGGCCGAGAAGAATGAGCAAAAAAGAGGAAGGCCGCTTATTATATTCTGGCTCTGACCTGGACTTGGCTAATCGAATTGCTGCTTGTGGCGGTCAAACAAGGCTGGATCGCCCCGAAGATTCCGTTCTCGATCCATTACCTAGCGGCCTTAGGCCCAGCGGTGGCATCAGTCCTGGTTACGGCTGCGACCTCGGGATTGAGTGGATTGCAGGAACTCTGGGGCAGGATTACGAGTTGGCGAGCCGGCCGTCTGTGGGCCGTTTTTGCGATTTTCTCTCCCGTCGTCATGTTCGCCGTCTCCGTCCTTATCGTGTTCTTAGTCAAAGGCGAGTGGCCGGACCTTGGCCTGCTCGGGCAGCCCAATTACTTGCCCTATTTGGGACCAGGCGTTCTGCTCCTTTGGCTGGTGTCCTTCGGTTTCGGTGAGGAGATCGGCTGGCGCGGCTTCGCACTTCCGCGCCTCCAAAAAGCTATGAGCGTCTCTAAAGCCACGATCTTGCTAGCACTCATGTGGGCAATCTGGCACATCCCGGCTTTCTTTTACCTGGACACCCTACCCAGACCAACAGACCCTGGAATTTCCACCGTCTCGAGAGAAAGGTTTTAGGATAGAGACGATCTTCCTGAGCGGAGCACCGGATCCCAGACCTTAAGCCAATCAGGATTTCGGGAGTTTATCCCCACCGGTTGCCGCCGGCCATCGGCGAAGCAGTCGTATTCTACGATACCTCTCGTGACGATTAGCCAATCCCGGCCGTCGGAGATCGAGAGGATAGGTTGCCACCTTCCCAAATCATCGGATTCCGCATCCGTCGCTCTGCAAAATCTTAATATTTTCGTTTTCAGGGAGCTGAGAAACTAGATATTACGAGCTTTGATGCTCTTGTGACCGATTTGTGACCAGGATGCGGTTTTACAATGGGTGCCGGATGATGTAATATGAGTGCCATTCGGGTGCTCGCGCGCCTGTAGCTCGGTGGATAGAGCGACGGACTCCGGATCCAATCAGGGCAATTCTCCTAACCTCCTGAAAAAAAAGTAATAGCCAATCTTTCCAGCAAATTACAAATTATCTGCAGGTACATACAAGTATACGTAAGTAGATGGAAGTATTCCGGGGATAGTCACAATTTGCATAAGGCTAATGCGAGTCGATATCCAGTTCCGTTTAACACCGAAAGGAGAGGGGAGAGGCCTGTTTTCAGTTGACTATACCCCCTTTCCTTGATATCTTTTGCCGGACGCGACCAGATCATCGAGGAGCTCGGCAAGGAGGCTATATCACATGCTCATTACCCAAGTTATTATTAACGGCCTCTCTTACGGGGTTATTGTAACCGGATATCTATTCCTCATCATGATCGGCTTCAGTCCGCGGGTTTGGGGCTACCAAGACTATCCGGAGATCGTCAAGAGGAAAGTCCCGGCCCAGACAAAGAAGGAAAAAACGTTGGCGATGATCCTTGGTCTTCCTTGGTTTGTGTTCGTCGCCAGCTTTCCTGTCTACTCAACTCTGGCGCTGAAGTCCACGCTCGGAGGGGAGATATCATTTTTAACGGCCCTGCTCAACGTGCTGGTTATGTTCCTGTTCGCTACTCTGGGGGACCTTGTACTCCTGGACTGGCTCCTCATTAGCAAGATCACCCCGAAATTCGTCGTTATCCCCGGGTCAATCAAGGAGGACTATAAGGATTTCTCCCATCACTTCAAAGCCCACGCTAAAGCGGCCATTCCCATAATCATGATCGGTCTTCTAATCGCCGGGGTGGTTAGCTTATCCTGAGATCTTGAATCTCGCCGACTCCCTCTATCCCGAAGTCGAGGATGCTGGGAAGTGGCCTTTGTGACCGATTTGTGACCTGGATACGGTTTTACAACGCCTCCCAGATGATGTAATATGAGTGCCATTCGGGTGCTCGCGCGCCTGTAGCTCAGTGGATAGAGCGACGGACTCCGGATCCAATCAGGGCAATTCTCCTAACCTCCTGAAAAAAAAGTAATAGCCAATCTTTCCAGCAAATTACAAATTATCTGCAGGTACATACAAGTATACGTAAGTAGATGGAAGTATTCCGGGGATAGTCACAATTTGGCCACAAGCTAACGCTTGGGTTTATTCTGATCCCCCGAAGCCACCTCAATCTGATTTTTATGGCAACGAAATCACTCCCTCTATTATGCAAAGCGGCTCAGTCTATTGATCGTCAAAATCATTTCATTCAGACGTCCCGCGCTTTTTCGGTTATAAGCGAAAGCAATCCTGGGTTTTGACCTGAGATTCGGTTCGTCTTTCTCTTCGGCAAGCTGACGCGATTTGGAAATTTTCCCCGATTCAATAAGATCTTTGAATATATCATTCAATCTTCTGACATGAGCATCTTTGAGTTCCTTTTCGAGCCTGATCACGAGCTTGTCTTTGACCTGGCGCAGGGAGTGAAACGTTGAATAATAAAATGTGATCCAGTCTATTCCTTCTTCAGGAGACCTCACGATCTTATAAAAACTCAAATCCTCCCCAGATATGAAGCCTCGGGCGAGCAATTGCCGTCTGATAAATCCGTCCCACGTTTCCCAGTAATTTTCCCCAGGAAGCTCCATGAGGATCACGGGCATGGGTGGTGCTTTCCCTGTTTGCAGCAGCGTTAATACCTCAAATCCTTCATCATGCGTGCCAAATCCGCCCGGGAATAAGGCAACCGCATCAGCCTCCATCACGAAAAATATTTTGCGTGTGAAAAAATATTTGAACCTGATGACTTTCGGATCATCCCGGATGGTTTTGGATGCTCCTCTCTCAAACGGAAGGAGGATGTTAACGCCAAAGCTGTTCCGAGGTCCGGCTCCCTCGATCCCGGCTTTCATAATACCTGATGCCGCTCCGGTGATGACCATGAAGCCCTTCTCGACCAGGCCACGAGCGAATCTTACTGCCAGCTCGTAGTAGGGACTGCCTTTGCGTTCGCGAGCCGAACCGAAGACGGAAACCTTGCGAATCATTCTAAACGGTTTGAAAACGCTTGCGGCGTATCGGAACTCGGCCAGGGCACGGTTGATGACCTTTAGGTCCAGAATATCAAGGTCATCTCGTTGGCATTTCAAGGCATTGAGAATAATATCCTGGTAAAGCGAGGCTCGCAGGTCTTTTCCCTCGGCTGCCAATATCTTGTGCACTGCTCTAAGTGTTTTCTCTACTTTGTCAGGCTTAATCGTTACCATAATAGCTTCCCCTATGAATCATTCCTGAAGTAAAAACACTATATGTTTTTCAAGGCTGTTTCCCTGATCGCTATTTCTCAGCGAAACATGCAGGTAAGCCCTGTCCCGAGATGGCCGCGGCGATCACCATTGCCCTCCTGAGCGCTCGATTTTGTATAAAGAACAATTTTCAAACAAAGATTCAAGAGTTTTTCTTTATCTCGACCCGGAGCATCCTCTCCAACTTCTCAGGATGTGAGCGGCAGAAATATTCCACGCGGCTCGAATCGCGATGGGCCCGGCTGTAAGTCCAACCTTTTATCATCAGCGCCCGCTCGTGGAGCTCATGGAGGAGAACGAAGTGCCTCTCCTTCGGGCTGAGGTCGTCGTCCAGCCAGACCTCGTTCTCGGGGATAAAGTGGTAGACCTGGTCATGCCCGCCTTCGGTGAAATCGATGAAACAGAGGTCGCGGACGAGGTCTCCGTGGACGATCCAGACGTGGACTGCCCGACTGTATTTCCGGAGGAGCCTCTTGTGAACATGCCGGATCAGATGCTTCCGGTCCAAGCCGGCGAGTTGCCGGATCAGGCGGGTCTTGCTGCGCTCCCTTTTTTCGGTCAAGTCGGCCTTGGCGATGGCCTGATCGTATTTCATCCCTCCCTTCATCAGCCTATTTTCGACCAGTAGATGGTCGATGAAGAACTCTTCCTCCCCGGCCCCGTGTTCCTCATCGATCCAGAATTCCAACTTGGGAATGAAAGGAAAGCGGTAGTGCTGGCCGAAATTGGTGAACTCCTCATCGATGTGGGTCCGAATGAATTTTCCGTCGACAATCCAGACGGTGAACTGCGCCGCACGTCCGTACTTTCGGAGATAGGGTTTTGGATACATGGTTCACCTTAAATCAGAACAAATCCTTTTCCACTGCGACAGGTAAATTCAATCGCGGGATAAAACATCATGGAGAAGGCTTACCGAGGGAACTGAAGCCGCCCGTTGAGGAAGAAGGGTAAGGATAAGAAACCCCCTTTCTGCTAGGCCGGCTTGATGAGCCTTCATAACACCAATCTTGCCTCATCCCGTCGTTGGGGATGATAAATTGTAGCATGGTCATATGTCAAGTTGAGTCCAAAATAATGGACGGTGCTGTGAGGCGAGTAAAGGCCTTAGCCATGCCCTGACCTCCCGATCTCTAATTCGACGCATGGCCACGGATATGCGCCTCATTGATATGGACACCTAACGCTACGGGTTATTCTCAAAGGGCCGAAGTAAAGCAATATCTGTGACACAGCAAGAAGTCTTGCTTCCTCGCATTAACTTGCTATTTTCGCTTAGCTATAGGCTGAACCGTTCGGATTGGAGTCTGAGCTTGCTCCCGGTTACAAGCGCGAAATATACGGTCCGGTATGGGCAGATGACAGAAGTGAGCAACAGATGGCTGCCCTGGGGCCTTATTGAGGCAGCTCACATTTATCTGGGCGCCCGTTTTTTCATGTATAATAGGTCACAGAAAGGAGAAAAGCATGTTCTCTCAGACTTCGATTCCCCCCATGAACCTTTTTTCCGCTCTGAAACACTCCTTCTTGGCCCTCGCCATCATGACGCCGTTTACGACACTGGCGATGGCGCCGGATCAGTCCGTCCTGGCCGTTGAAAAGTTGGTCGACGTCGGGGGCTACAATCTCAACTTTCGGATTATCCTAGGCCAAGGCCCCACGATCCTCCTTGAGTCCGGCGGCGGCATGGATTCCACCGAGTGGGACGCCCTGGCCCCACGGCTGGCTCAGGAAACTGGCGCGACCGTCATCGCCTATGACCGGGCCGGATTCGGAAAGAGTGACCTGCCGGAGACGAAATATGATCTCCGCGAGGACACGGCCGCGTTGTGGCGGGGGCTCCGGACTCTCGGCCTCGACCGGAACCTCATCCTCGTCGGCCATTCCTACGGGGGGTTCCTGATTCGGTTCGAAGCCGCCGAACACCCAGATACGGTCCGGGGCGTGGTTTTCGTCGACCCTTTCACGGTCGAGTTTGTCGAAACGTTTGGGATCGAATACTGCAACAACCATCCCATGATGGGGAAGCTCCCGTTCGATACCTCCCGGCCGGAAACGCTCAACAAGTGGCAACGCGCCTCGGTCCGTATGGTCGGCGCACCGGGCAGCAACCTAGCCGAAAAGATCGCCGTCATGCGCAAGGCCGCATTTCCGGACGACCTCCCGGTGCGGGTGATCACCTCGGGAATCGCTTTTCTGCCCAAGCCGGAAGAACAGAAGGCCTGGCGGGAGTCTCATGAACGATTAACGGCATCAGTAAAAGGCGCCATGCTGATCGTCGCCGAGAAGAGCGGGCATATAATCCCGTTCAGTCAGCCGGACCTAATCGTCTCCGTTGTATCGGAGGTCACACGTTTGGCGAGCGATCGGACGGCACCGCAGACCCCCTAAAAATTAAGAAACCCCTTTTCTGCTGCGCCGACTTGAGAAGCATTCCTGGCTCCAATTTTGCCTCATCGCGTGGTTGGGGATGATAAATCGCGAAGAGATGAAATGTTAAATTGAGCTCAAATAGAAAGATGCCGACCCCGGCCTGCCCAAAGTCGAGGATGCCAGGAAGAGGCTAGAGGGGCTAAAAGAATAGGCTATTAGTAATAGAGGCAGGGGAAACCCGGTTCGCCCAGATCTCCCCGGATAGCAGCGGGACGCTAAGCGAAACAACCTCTTATAGAATAAGGCAAATGGAAATATAAAAATTCTCAGTCGTGATTCAAATAGGATCTCGGGTTGACAAGCTGTCTAAAAGTAGCATAAGATACTATTGCCGCAAGAGGGCATTATCAAAATTAGAACAAGGAGGGGACATGAGTTTCTTAACGGCGCCGATCATCATCATCGGAGTAGTGGTCCTCTACATCCTGAACTCCATCAAGATCCTCAGGGAATACGAGAGGGGCGTGATTTTCCGGCTGGGCCGGGTGCTTCCCAAGCCCAAGGGCCCGGGGATCATCCTGGTGTTTTCCCCCATCGACCGCATGGTCAGGGTCAGCCTCCGGCTGGTTGCCCAGGACATCCCCCCGCAGGACGTCATCACCAGGGACAATGTCTCGGTCAAGGTCAATGCGGTGCTTTATTTCCGGGTTATAGAGGCGATCAAGTGCATCATCGATGTCCAGGATTACCTCTACGCGACCTCCCAGCTTGCCCAGACCACGCTCAGGAGCGTCCTCGGGCAGGTCAATCTCGACGACCTCCTGTCGGAGCGGGAGAAGCTCAACGCCCAGCTCCAAGAGATCATCGACAAGCGCACCGACGCGTGGGGCATCAAGGTCCAGCTCGTCGAGATGAAGCATGTCGATCTTCCCGAGAGCATGATCCGGGCCATCGCCAAGCAGGCCGAGGCCGAGCGCGAACGCCGGGCCAAGGTCATCCACGCCGAAGGCGAGTTCCAGGCAGCGGACAAGCTCACTCAGGCCGCCGATATCATTTCCACGAATCCCCAGGCCCTCCAGCTCAGGTTCCTGGGCACGCTGACAGAGATCGCCACCGAGAAAAACTCTACGATCATTTTCCCCCTGCCCCTCGATCTGCTCAAAGCGTTCACGTACACTACGTCCCGGGAAAAGAAATAAGCGCTAAAAAACAAGGAATTCAGGGAGATCCAGATCTCGCTCTCGGCCCGGGTAATTTGACCTCAATTGCTGGCCATTCCTGACAGGAAGAGGTATCCTAATTCCAATGAAAAACGTTGGATTCAACATTGCGTCTGAGGAACCGGGGCGAACATCAGACCCTGTCAGAATCTATATGAGAGAGATGGGTAACATTCCTCTGCTAACAAGAAAAGAAGAATTGGTCCTAGCAAAGGAAATGGAACGGGGAGAGGGGATAGTCATTAAAGCCCTTTCAAGAACACGATTTGTCCAAAATGAAATTCTTTCATTGGAAGAGAAACTAGATAAAGATGATGAAATCAGCCTGGCTTTGTTCGATTCCACTGAAGAGGAATTCGCAACAGAAATACTTGAGAAGAAAAAGCAGAGGATTCTAGCCGTATTCAGCAAAGTAAAAAAGTTAAGCACCAAATTAGAACAAATTCCTGAATTAAAGAAATATGCAATTGCACGTGGCCGTCTCATCGTTAATATGAGTCGTCTCATCAGGGAACTAAATATCTGCTCTGTTTATAGAGAAAAAATTATCGAGAGTCTCAGTGAAAAGCTAAGGGTTATCGACAAATCAGAAACAAGTAAGGAAGAATTGAATGCCTTTTTAGCCAGAGTCAACGACAAGAAAAAAGGAGAGGAACTGAAACTTAGAATCAAAAAAATCGGCACGCTTCTGAGATTATATAAGCAAGAGATCGGTTTTGATTCACGGAAATTAAGAAAGACACTGCAAACCATCGCTAAAGGAAAGGAGATCTGCGATCGAGCGAAGAAAACGCTTGTCAGCTCTAACTTGAGACTCGTGGTTTCCATAGCCAAGAGGTACAGCAACTACGGACTCCAGTTTCTTGATTTGATCCAGGAAGGAAACATCGGCTTGATGACAGCAGTGGATAAATATGAATACCAGAGAGGGTATAAATTATCAACTTATGCTCATTGGTGGATAAGACAGGGAATAACACGTGCAATTGCTGACCAGGCAAGGACGATAAGGATTCCTGTTCATATGATAGAAGTCATAAACAAATTGAATAGAGTGTCAAGAAACCTTGTCCAGGAAAAAGGTAGAGAACCAACAGGTGAAGAGATTGCGAAAAAGATGGATTTGCCCGTCTATAAAGTACATAAAATAATGAAAATTGCCCAAGTACCTGCTTCACTTGAAACCCCAATAGGAGAAGGAGAAAAAGGTAAGCTGAGTGATTTTATCGAGGATAAGGATACCCTTTCGCCCGTCGATGAAGTCATCTCTATTGATTTGAGAGAGAAAATTGAGGAAGCGTTGAAAACTCATACCCAGAGAGAAGTAGGCATTTTAAAAATGAGATTTGGGTTAGGAAACGGCAACGAGCATACCCTTGAAGAAGTCGGGCAGCAATACAAAGTTACGCGTGAGAGAATAAGGCAAATCCAAGAAAAAGCGATAAGAAAATTAAAGTATCCTAAATATAGTCGAAAGCTAAAGTCTTTTTTTGAATAGTCAAATCTGTATCCCGGATTTAATTGTGAAAGAACTTCTTGTCTCCCATTTTCATCGAATCCGATGACCTTTGCCTTGCTTTATTAGCTCATTCTTGAGAAGATTAATATGTTGGACCTCAAAGACCTTGATGCGCATTCACCCCTCAGGAAAGACAAGTGAGGAGCGCGGAATGCTCAAAGACAGAAAAAACACTTTAAGTATTAAAGGAGATGGCAGTGAAAGAACTCGTTGAGCTGATTGTCAAATCATTAGTGGACAACCCAGACAAGGTGAAGATTACCCTATTAGATGGGGAACAGAGCTCAATCATTGAACTAACGGTTGCTCCGGAGGATATGGGGAGGGTTATTGGAAAACAGGGAAGAAACGCTCAGGCTATCAGAGTCATTCTCGGTGCTGCTGGAATGAAACTGAAAAAGAGAGTAAATCTGGAGATATTAGAAAAAGGATAATTTGGTCAGATGGACTAATTAGCGGATAAAAGGGAAGACGGATGAGATTAAATGATTTTCTAGGAAGGAATATAGAAGAAGAGAAAGAGAAAAGAGGAATCACCAACAAAGAAGCAAACCAATGACAATAGAAAAAGAGAGAAGAGATAGAGATAAAAAAGAAAAGGCGAGAAGAAAAAGAGAAAAAAGAGGGAGAGAGAGAAGAAAGAACTTTAATGTGAGCATAGAAAGTCCGCATAATGGTAGATCTACTTGATAAGAAGGGGACCTAAGAGGGCAGAAAAAAGAATATTGAGGCAAGTGTGGTCCGAAGCCTAAGGCTAGGCTTCCCGATTATCAGTAGACGCCGACCTGGGCCTGCCTGAAGTCGAGGATGCCAGGAAGAGGCTGGCTAGACTGAAGGGGGGAGGGGGAGAGGAAAATCGCAGCAACCCAAAAAAGATCGTTGATTCTGGGTCATTCTAGAGTAAGCATCAGGGGGAAGGAATGAAAGACCATAATGCCCCCGCCATTTGGCCAGACCCCTCATTTTTTGGCCAAAAACATGGCTCTACGGGCGTCCTGGTGCGAAATCCGGGCTTTCTTCAGAGAGGCCAGGCTGCCCCAGGCATCTTTAGTCTGAAATGCCAGGAGACCCATCGGCCCCAAAGGTCGGCATCAGATGGTCAACGATCCTGTCAATCGCCTGAGAATCCACGATGAAGGCCACGAACTTTATTTGGGTTTATCATAAATATCCTTCTTGACTACAGCCAACCTCTTCTCTTCTACCTTGACGGCTTTGATATGGCCCCAGTTTATTGCCATGTAGATCACGGGGTGGCGAAAGTTCCCCAAAAGCCGCCTAAGAATTGACCATGTGCTGTAGAACTTCTTCCTTGATCTTATTTTTCCGACCATCAATTCATAAGGCGCCATGTTCTTCGGTTGAAAGACCACAGTGCTGTGGTCGTAGTATTTCCAGTCGTCGGTGAGCAACCGGCCTTCCTCCTTCATTTTCTGGAAGGTCTTTGTCCCCGGGTACGGCGTAAGAACATTAAAGGAGACCGAGCAGACCTTGTTCTTTATAAGGAATTTTACAGTATCATCAAAGACTTCTTTGGTGTCTTCGTCAAAACCGAAGATCATTGAGGCATTGACGAATATTCCGGCTTTACGCATTTTTTTCAGGGCACTTTCCAATCCTTGAAGTGAGTTGAACGACTTCCGTAAGGAGTTCATCTGGACTTCCTTGATGCTCTCGAGTCCGATAAATAGGCCCTTACAGCCGCTTTCAGCGGCCAGCT
Organism: uncultured Eubacteriales bacterium; assembly: GCA_964558915.1. GTDB lineage: Bacteria > Acidobacteriota > Aminicenantia > Aminicenantales > UBA8522 > CAZKEW01. The sequence continues at coordinate 10,413 of CAZLFV010000044.1, forward strand.
TCAGAAGCTCATCATCCTTGACAAGGAGGGAAATGGATGACTGTCCAACCCACGAAATCTTGAGGGGTTTTAGAGCAGCGAAGAGCTCCTTGGCATAGCTGGGCTGCCCGATAATATTATCGTCAAGAAACATGAAGTTTTTTCGGCCCGACTCTTTGATATCCCTCACGATATTATCGACAGGCACATGGCGGATCTCTTTACCGAAAAGATCCGTGACGCAGCAAAAATCGCAATGATAGGGACAACCGCGGGAAGTCATGATAGGCACCAGGGCGAAAAGGCTACGTTTGATGATTTTGCTGAAATCTTTGGGTACATATATCGAAAGGTCGGGCCGTGGATTATGATATATTTTCTTTAAACAGCCGTTTTTATAGTCTTCGAGCAATTCGGCCCATACACCTTCGGCTTCGCCTATCACGACGGAATCGGCATGGGGCAATGCCTCGTCAGGAAGCAGCGTCGGATGCACACCGCCCAGAACAACTGTTTTTCCTCTTTTCTTGAACTCCCGGGCAAGCCAATAGGCGCGGGATGCATTGGAAGTCATGAAACTGATTCCGACAAGATCGCAGTCATGCTCGAGGTCGATGCCTTCAGCTTCTTCATCAGCCGTAACAACCTGGTGCTCTTTGGGTGTCAGACCCTGGAGGATGATCAATGCCAGCTGCGGCATCATCATTTGCTTGTTGGTCTTCTCGTTCGGGTCAACCGATGGGGATACGAGCAAAATCTTCATCCGTTTTCTCTATTCTTGTCTTAGCCAAGCAATTCATCTACTCCTGAGGGAGGCTGGAGAGGCATAGCGTCGATGGATTACTTGGCGTTTCCGGAGAGGGCTGACCGAGCAGCATGAAAGAGGAATGGCCAAAGTTTCTGACCCCCAGGTGGAATCGGTGGCGCCTCATTATACCACAGGGGAATTGGCCAAGCCTAGGTCAGCAAGTCCAGCCCTTCGGGGGGACATTGTTAGGAAGGCCTGCAGGAACCGCAGGAGCCGGGGTCTTGAGGAAAGGCAATTCCCCAGTAGGAGGGATGGGAAAACGAGATTGAAATTGCTTTTCCCTTGCGCTGGCCGGATGAGCGTTCATTCACCGATTTTGCCTCACCCCATCGTCAGGGATGATAAATCGCGAAGAGATGAGATGTCAAATTGAGCTCAAGTGGGAAGGATGCCAACTCCGGGCTCTCAGAAATTGAGGACGGGAGGAAGATGCTTTTATGGCTAAATTGTGACCTGGATACGGTTTTACAATGCCTCCCAGATGATGTAATATGAGTGCCTAATTGCAGCTTGCGCGCCTGTAGCTCAGTGGATAGAGCGACGGACTCCGGATCCAATGAGGGCAGTTCTCCTAACCTCCTGAAAACAAAGTAATAGTCAATCTTTCCAGCAACTTACAGATTATCTGTGGGTATATGTAGGTATACGTAGATATTTGGAAGTATACTGGGGATATTCACAATCTGGTCACAATCTATTTTTATTAGGCGCCAGGCGGCCGTGTTCCAGAAAGTTTACGAAGTCGGCCCGCTGCTGTGCCCTCGGTGACCTGCCTCCGCTCAATGTACTACTTCTGAGGTGTACTCAGGAGCGAGGCACGCAGATCTCATCGTCTCAGTAATGGCAGAGATCGCCCAGAAGGGGTAGTCGCCAAGCCCCCCAAGGCCGTGCACCTCAACTCAGGCGGAAGCATGTTGCCCGAGGAGAAAACAGCGTCGATCGTCTCATCGAGCGAAATGGGATTCTCGTATCCACCGAGTATTAAATCCGCGCAGATAAAAGCACTTGAGGCCGCAACGGCGTTGCGGGTATGGCAGGGAATTTCGCATATTCCCTGGACAAGGTCACAGACCGAGCCCATCGTATTCTGGAGTGAAATGGCTGCGGCATCGACGGCCTGGCCTGGGTGACCTCCGGCGATTTCGACCACAGCTGCGGCAGCCATTGCACCTGCCGCGCCGATCTCCACCTGGCATCCTGCGACCTCCGCCGCAAAAGTCGCCCGCCTTAAAATGATTAATCCGACAGCGCCCGCAGCCAATAACGCCATCGCTGCCTGTCTCGAATTTAGTTTTCTTTCCGCTGCCAGAGTGACAACTACGCTCGAAATGACCCCAGCAGAACCTCCTGTAGGAGCGGCACAAACGATACCTATGCTATTGCTGACATGCATCACCGCCATGGCTCCAGCAGCCACTTTGGTGTGGAGGCCTCCAATCGCTACTCTCCCCTCCGATTCAGCCTGACAAATTTTTCTGGCCGTGGGACGAAGCAGTTTCATATGGATGTCTTCCTCCCGGAGTCCCTGCTGGAGACTGGCGCTCATGACCTCATATCTTCTCTCGATTTCTTTGAGAACTTCGGATTCCGGAATCCCCAAAAGCTGTGCCTCATAGGCAAGGGCTATCCCGCCGAGAGTCTTACGGTCTCTCTTTGCAGCGTGAACCATCTGCTCGGCGCTCAGGAATAGAGGTTCACCGCGCTGGACATAGAACACAGGCGCAGCTGTCCAAATTCTTTTGACTCCTCTCTTTGCCTCGATTTGCCTTCGCTTAGCCGGCTCCAGAGGAGTGGTCCTGAAGACGGAAAGCAAAATTTCTTTTCCTTGCGTTTCCCGCATCTCGAAAAAGTGTCCTTCTTTATCTGAAAATAGCGACTCATTAACTTCGGGTTCAGAGGATTCATCACAATGGACAATGACGGCATAAGATTTCCCGTTCAAAGACACAGGCCAGCCCTCGAGCCGAGAAAAGACTACGCCGCCGCCGCCAACAGATTTGGCAATTGCTGTGAGGAAGTTTCCGCTTTTCGAGCTCATATGGATTTTCACGGTATTGGGGTGATCAGCATATTCAAGCGGCTCTGCCCGGAAGTCTATCCGTATCCCTTGACTCGCTGCAAAATCCAGAGCTTTGGCAAAGCGGTCGTCAGTGAGAGGCCATTCCATAATTCCTGCAGCGAACGCCTGGTCAGCGGCTTGCTTGTCGTAGGTTTTGATATATGAACCGTCGGGATCAAACATGAATAATGCTGAAGCAGGGGGCTCACCCAAAAGAGACCGAGCAATCCGTCCGATATGGTAGGAGCCCGCTGTGTGCGAGCTTGAAGGGCCCCGCATAACTGGTCCTAAAACATCATTCAAGATGCTTATAAACTCCATAATTTTCTCCCGTATTGATATTGGTTATTATTTTACCATTGATATCGCTCTCATTAGAAGCTGATGCTCGAGTCATCTAGAGCCTAACCAATATGGCTATATATATCGTCATTTGACAATCTGACCGAAAATGACGAGAGATCAGAAGCAGTGATAACTCGACTTCTCCAGTGAGTCGGCGAATGAAGTTGGAATTATGGCTGGAATATCCTAAGCTGGCGGGGCTGAAGGCTAGCCGATCCTCCAATAATACGATGGCTTTTTTGAGAAAACCTTGGTATAAATACCGT
>CAZLFV010000044.1:13879-20240 GCA_964558915.1 uncultured Eubacteriales bacterium
AGTACGGTCTCGTGGGCTCGGAGATGTGTATAAGAGACAGCCTTGGTATAAATAGCGTCGGCAATTATTTGCTGGGCTGGAGAAGAAAAAACTCAGTGAAACCTATGATCTGCCGGAGAAAAAGAACTGAATCGGAAAGGAGGAACAAATGGGATTAAAGCGGAAGCAGATGCATCTGCGGCAAAAAGCATATTACGAACAAGAACTGAAGGACCGGCTATCTTTTCTGGCTGGGAAGGGGATCAAACCTCCCCAGGCCGACAAAGATACTCTCATTAGAAAGTTACGGGCAAATATCAGGGCCGTGAATAATAGGCTGAGGCTGATTGAAGCCAGCGAAAAAAGAACGGAGGAAATGGCGAAGATCAAGGCGGAAAGGGCGTCAGCCCTCCTGAAAGAACAGGAGAGCGGCAAGGCCGAGATGCATAAGAAAGTTCCTGAAGTCGTCAAGGATAAAAAGATAAAGGCTGAAAAGAAAGCCGCTCCACCGAAAGCGCCGGAGGGCGAACAAAGCCAAACCGCAGTGGGCGCCTCAGAAGAAGGCAAGGGGACAACACAGAAGTAGATGCTCGCTGACGGAGTGAAGCAAACGCGGTAGGGCTGAGCAGAAGCAATAGTATTCGCTGGGGTCAACTCGGTTTCCGAAAAAACCACAGAAGTCGGATTGGCAGGGATGGCAGTCTTTAGCTCGGATGAATAAAAGGCGAGTGCCCAAAGTATTTTTTTGGATCGAGGATGAAATATTTATTGGAATTAAAGAAGAAGGAGAGCGTTCATGAGCAAAAAATCTATCATGCTGATCATTGCTGTGCTGTTATGGACATTTCCTGGAAACTATCTTTCTGGCCAAGAGAAAAAGCATGACTCCTTGCTGAACCTGGAGAGGATTTTTGTCACCGAGGAGTTTACGCCAGAACATTTCGGGCCCGCCCGCTGGATGAAGGACGGGAATTCTTATACAACAGTGGAGAAGTCTGAGACAGTCAAAGACGGGAAAGATATTATTCTTTATTCGGCAGTAACAGGAAAACGTGAAATTCTTGTTGGGGCGTCGCGCCTTATCCCGGATGGCGAATCAGCCCCTCTTCGGGTTGAGAACTATGAATGGTCGGGCGACGGAAAGCTCCTTCTCATTTTCACCAACACCCAGCGTGTCTGGAGGCAGAATACGCGGGGCGATTATTGGGTTCTGGATCTAGTAAGTTCCAAGCTCCAAAAACTCGGCGTGGGTTTTGAGCCATCAATGCTTATGTTTGCTAAGCTCTCACCTCTTGGGCGCCGTGTTGCCTACGTTTATAAAAATAATATCTATGCAGAAGATATCGACAGCGGCCGGATCGCTCAACTCACTCGGGATGGCTCCGCGACGATTATCAACGGCACCGGCGATTGGGTTTATGAAGAGGAGTTTTCTCTTCGGGATGGATTCCACTGGAGCCCAGACGGCAGGTTTATCGCCTTCTGGCAACTCGACAGTTCCAGTATCAAAGATTTCTATCTCATCAACAATACGGATTCCCTATACCCCCAGATTATCCCCATAAAATATCCGAAGGTTGGAGAGGCAAACTCCGCCTGCCGCATCGGCCTAGTGAATTCATTCGGGGGAGAAGTCAAGTGGCTCAACGTGCCCGGAGATCCGCGCAATAATTATATTCCCTGGATGGATTGGGCGAGAAATTCGAACGAGATTATCCTCCAGCGCCTAAATCGCCTCCAAAATACCAACGAAGTCATGCTCGGCAATGTCTTGACAGGCGAAGTTCGGACGGTCTTCACTGACCACGACGATGCCTGGGTGGAAGTAGTGAATGACCTCCGCTGGCTGGCTGGTGGGAATTTCTTCACTTGGCTGAGCGAGAGGGATGGATGGAACCATGTCTATCTTGTTTCGCGATCCGGAGGCGAGGTCAAGCCCATTACCCCGGGCTCTTTTGACGTCATCAGTGTGGAAGGAATCGACGAGAAAGGCGGCTGGCTTTATTACCTCGCCTCGCCCGAGAATCCCACCCAGCGGTACCTTTTCCGCATTCGCTTAAATGGCCAAGGGAAAGCGGAAAGAATAAGTCCTCAGTTGCAGCCCGGCACACATTCTTATGATATTTCACCTTCCTGCCAGTGGGCTTTCCATACTTACTCGACCTTTGATACACCACCCACCACTGCCCTTGTAAGCCTTCCGCTGCACAAAGCCGTTCAGATCCTTGCTGATAACCGTGAGCTTCGAAAGAAGGTCAATGCCCTTCAGCGAAAACCCACAGAATTTTTCCGCGTCGACATCGGGAAGGGGGTGCTCCTCGACGGCTGGTGCATCAAGCCGCCGGATTTCGATTCCAACAAGAGTTATCCTCTATTCATCCATGTGTATGGTGAGCCAGCCGCGCAGACGGTTCTAGATACCTGGGGAGGAAATACCTACCTCTGGCATCTCATGCTGGCCCAGCAAGGATATGTTATTGTAAGTATTGACAATCGAGGGACACCCGCGCCACGCGGCCGCGAATGGAGGAAATGCATCTACAGACAAATTGGGATTCTCGCGTCTGCTGACCAGGCGGCTACTATAAAGGCGATTCTTCAGCAATGGTCTTATCTGGATCCCTCCCGAATCGGGATCTGGGGATGGAGTGGCGGAGGCCAGATGACTCTTAATGCCATATTCAGGTACCCTGACCTCTACAAGACCGGGATCGCCGTGGCCTTTGTCAGCGACCAGCGTCTGTATGATACGATCTATCAGGAACGTTATATGGGGCTCCCCCAAGACAATGAGGCGGGCTACAAGAACGGTTCGCCTATCACTTTTGCTAACCAGCTGAAGGGAAACCTGCTCATCGTCCACGGCACAGGCGATGATAATGTCCATTATCAGAGCTTCGAGAGGCTCGTCAATGAACTTATCGCCAATAACAAGCACTTCTCCATGATGGTCTACCCGAACCGAAGGCACGGGATAAGCGAGGGGAAAAACACCACCCTCCATCTTTACGAAACGCTCACCCTGTATTTGAACCAGAACCTCCCGGCGGGGTTTAAACCTGAAAAAGAGTTCGTTACATTCTCAAAAAAACGTAAGGAGGGTTGAGTTTGAACGGAAAAAGGGATGCCTTGAGCTGTTCCCTTTGGAGGAAGAGGTAGACCGGGAGAATGGATGAATATTTTCGGATCAAATTTGAATTTAAGGATTAGCGCCATGAAAAAATCATTGGCTTGTTGTTTCTCTTTTCTAGCGGCATTTGTTAGCTTGGTCGCCAGCGAACAGAACCCGGGCTTGCAGCATAACGCCTCCAAGAGCATCAACCCGACGACTCTTCTCTGGTATACGCATCCCGCAGATAAATGGGAAAATGCGCTTCCCGTCGGGAACGGGCGACTGGGAGCTATGGTTTTCGGGAAAACGGATGAGGAGCGAATTCAATTCAATGAGGAAACGTACTGGTCCGGCGGGCCTTATTCCCAAACAGTCAAAGGCGGCTATAAGGCTTTGCCTGAGATTCAAAAGCTTATTTTCGAGGGCAACTACATCAAAGCCCATAAGACGTTCGGCCGGTATCTAATGGGATATCCTGTGGAACAGCAGAAATATCAATCGCTGGGGGACCTGATCCTGAAATTTCCCCCTGGCGGAGAGGTAAAGAATTACCAGTTTGAGCTTGACCTGGACAGCGCGGTCGCCCGGGTAAGCTATGAACAGAACGACATTCATTTTATTCGTGAAGTCTTTTCCAGCGCTATTGACCAGGTTATTGTTGTTAGCCTGACGGCCGACAAGCCAGCGAGTATCTCTTTTGTGGCCAATTTACGCGGCTGCCGGAATGATGCTCACTCGAATTACGCCACCGACTATTTTCGGATGGATGGATATGGAAAGGACGGCTTGATCTTGCTCGGGAAATCGGCTGATTATTTGGGCGTGGAAGGCAAGATCCGCTACGAGGCACGGCTGAGGGCAGTCCCAGAAGAGGGAAGCCTAAGTGTGGATGACACGGATCTTATCGTGAAAAACGCCGATAGAGTGACCTTATACCTGGCCGCTGCAACAAATTTTGTCAACTACAAAGATGTGAGTGGCGATCCCAACCAAAGAATTGAAGCAGTGCTGAAGAGCATTGAAAGAAAATCGTATGAGGAAATTAAGGAAGCCCATATCCAGGAGTATCAGAAGTTTTTCCGCCGGGTTTCGATCGATCTCGGTGCAACTCCAAATTCCGTTCTGCCCACCGATGAACGGCTCCAGAAGTTTGACGGCAGAACCGACCCGAATCTTGCCGCCCTCTGTTTTCAATTCGGCCGCTATCTTTTGATATCTTCGTCACGCCCCGGGACCCAGCCGGCCAACCTCCAAGGCATCTGGAACCAGTCTATGAACCCAGCGTGGGACTCGAAATACACCACCAACATCAATCTCGAAATGAACTACTGGCCGGCAGAGGTGGGAAATCTAAGCGAATGCACCGAGCCCTTGATAAAGATGATTAAGGAACTCACTGACCAGGGGAGTGAAGTCGCCAGAGAGCATTACGGCGCCAGAGGCTGGGTCTTTCATCAAAACACAGATATCTGGCGGGTAGCCGCTCCCATGGACGGGCCGCAGTGGGGGACATTCACTGCAGGAGGGGCTTGGCTGTGCACTCACCTCTGGGAACATTATCTTTTTTCAGGCGACAGAGAATTTTTGAAGGATGTCTATCCGGTTATGAAGGGCTGCGTCGAATTCTTTCTTGATTTCCTGGTTGAACATCCCAAATATGGATGGCTGGTGACAAATCCATCGACTTCACCTGAAAATTTTCCGGCCAGGCCAGGGAACGACCCGTTTTTCGATGAAGTCACGGCCTGGATGAGCCCCGGGACTACGATCTGTGCCGGGTCGACCATCGATATCCAAATCTTGAATGACCTTTTTAGTTATGTGGCTCAGGCAGCGGATATCCTGAGCACAGACCCGGAATTCAAGGACAAGGTTTTAGACGCACGCCAGCGACTGGCGCCTATGCAGATCGGCAGGAAAGGAGACCTCCAGGAATGGCTTGAGGATTGGGACCAGAAGGAGAAAAGCCATAGGCATATATCCAACCTCTATGGTTTATTTCCTGGCCATCAGATCTCACTAATAAAAACGCCTAAGCTGGCAGAAGCCAGCCGGCTGGTCCTGGAACAGCGAGGATTGGAAGGGAATGGATGGTCTTCAGCCTGGAAGATGGCCTGCTGGGCCCGCCTATTAAATGCCGAAAAAGCCATGGAAAACTTTGACTACCTAATTCACAACTACACCTTCAATAGCCTTTTTTCAATCTGCTCCGGCGCTTTACAGGTGGACGGCGCTTTTGGCGTCTCCGCAGCCGTAGCCGAGATGCTTCTCCAATCCCATGAGAATGCACTCTGTTTCCTGCCTGCCTTGCCGGAATCATGGGCAGTAGGAGAAGTCAAGGGGCTTTGTGCTCGGGGAGGGTTTGAGGTCAGCCTGAAGTGGGCAGACGGCTCTCTTCGGGAAGCCCACATCTATTCGAAAAATGGAAAAACGTGTCGCCTCCACACCAGTCTTCCGCTGAAGGTAAAATGCAAGGGGAAAACCGTCCGCAGTGCCTATCCCAAAAAGGACGTCCTGGAATTCAAGACTGTTCCGGGGCAAGACTACATCCTGTTTCCCGGAAAATAACTTGGCCCCTATATGATCTCAAAACACCGATAGAGGGTTTTCATGAAACGTATTGCTATCGGAATCAGCATGGCGGCCCTGGTCTTTGTTGCTGGTGTCAGGGTGCAGACCAGCGCGGCGAAACCGGGTCCGAAATATCAGATTTTGTATGCTTGGGCCGGAAACTGGACTATCCAAGGGGAAGCCAAGGATGGGCCTGACCCCAAAACTGGTCCAACCAAAAATGAAGTTTTTTGGAGCGGATGGACTACCTAGAGTTCATTGCCCGGGCGACCTCACATACACCGACAATAATAATATGGTCCTCCATCGCCGCTGGAGTATGAATATTCCCAACAAGCATGACGGATTTCCCATCCGTCGCTTTCCTGAGAAACAAAACTATAATTTTCAATTAGTTAGAGAGTGATATTTTTGAAATCTATGACAGTTGTGACCAGATTGTGACCAACGTGGCTTGCTTGTCAAACTTCCCTCAAGTCGACAAGTCGAATTGACAACTTCCGTTGGGCATTCTGTAAGCCTCAGCAAATACAGCAATTAGAAAACTGAGCGTGCGGACTCCGGATCCAATTGGGCCGATTCTCCTAACCTCCTGAAAACAAAGTAATAGTCAATCCTTTCAGCGATTTAAGAATTGTCTCTAGGTATACCAAGGTATACGTAGGTATATGGAAGTATACCGGGAATAGTCACAATTTG
>CAZLFV010000045.1:0-20171 GCA_964558915.1 uncultured Eubacteriales bacterium
GCCCTATGGTTAGATTTTAGATGACTCGATTCGTCCTATTGAAAAAAACGCCCTTGTCCCCTAAAATGGAACTTCGTTCTTAAGAGAATAGACTTTCGTTCCATGTTCAGAAAATTTCTCGACCTGCCCTTGAGGATCAAGTTTATCCTCAGCTTCCTGGTTGTGATCAGTTTTGGCGGCATCGTTTCACTGTTCTTCGGAACCCGGCTCGAACACAAGACGATTTTTTCCCTGGCCCAGGCCAAAGTCCGGCATGACCTGGCTTCGGCCTGGACGGTTTATAACGAACGGCTGAACGATATCCGCGACATCGTCTTTCTCAACGCCACCCGCGATTCAATCCGGCAGGCCCTCCTCACGGGTGACAGGATCACTCTCGGGCGGACCCTCGACCGGGTGCTCCGGGATTTTCACCTGGATGTCCTGACCGTCACAGACGGCCAGGGAAAGGTCGTTTACCGCGTCAATCAACCCCATGTTTACGGCGATGACCAGGCCGGTGATGCCCTGGTCAGCCGCGCCCTCCAGAGAGAAACCGTCATTGCCACGGAGATCATTCCGCGCAGCGAGCTGCTCAAAGAAGGCCAGAATCTTGCCGAGCGGGCCTATCTCCGGATCATCCCCACTCCCAAAGCGGCCCCCCGGCCAGAAGACCATGAGGAAAACGGGATGATGCTCAAGGGGGCTGCGCCGGTCACCGATGAGCAAGCAAGAGTTGTGGGAGTCCTTTACGGCGGCATTTTGCTCAACCTAAACTACGACATCGTCGACAGGGTCAAAGACATTGTCTTCAAGGGCGAACGGTACAAGGGCAAGGAAATCGGAACGGTGACCATCTTCCAGAACGACCTGCGGATATCGACCAATGTCACCGATGAAAAAGGTCAAAGGGCCATCGGAACCCGAGTCTCCGAGGAAGTCTACGACGCTGTTCTGGTCCAGGGAATCCCCTGGGTCGGCCGCGCTTTCGTTGTCAATCATTGGTACATCACCGCGTATGAGCCAATCAAGAATATCAGCGGGAAAATCATCGGCATGCTCTATGTCGGGATGCTCGAAAAGCCCTACATCGACCTGCGCAACAACGTCATGCTGACCTTTACGGGAATCGCCGGCCTGTGCGCCATTTCCCTCCTCATTATTCTCTTCTTCATCACCTCGAGCATTACCAATCCTTTGCGGAGAATGGTCCTGGCCACCAAAAAAATCGCCCAGGGAGACCTGAATCACCAGGTCGAGATCGGGTCCAAAGACGAGATCGGCGAGCTGGCCCGGTCGTTCAACCAGATGACCGAAAACCTGAAAGCGGCCAACGAGAACCTCATCCAGTGGGGCAAAACCCTGGAAAAGAGGGTCGAGGAGAGGACGACGGAACTCCGGGAGATGCAGGACTTCCTCGTCCAGTCCGAGAAGCTGGCCTCCCTGGGCAAGATGGCTGCCGGCATCGCCCATGAGATCAACAATCCCCTGACCTCGATTCTCATCAACACCCACCTCTTGCTGGAAAAGCTGGAGAAGAAGGATGAGTTCCATGAAAACCTGAGCCTCATCGCCGATGAAACTTCACGCTGCAGCCAGATCATCAAGGGTCTCCTCGAGTTCGCCAGGCAAACTCCTCCCCAGAAAGTCTCCACCCAGATCAACGACCTCATCGAGCGAACCACCCAGCTTCTTGAAAATCAGGCATCGTTCCAGAACATCCGCATCGTCAAAGACCTGGACCTTGCTCTTCCCCCGATCAAACTGGACAAGAGCAAGATCCAGCAGGTTTTCTGGAACTTGATGCTGAACTGCTGCCAGGCGATGCCCAAAGGAGGTCAGATCCTCATCTCCTCCAAGCTCTCGGGGGACAAGAAAAACATCGACGTCCGGTTTATCGACAACGGCGTCGGAATCCCCAAAGAAAACATATCGAAGTTATTTGACCCGTTCTTTACAACCAAAGGTTCGGGAACCGGCCTCGGCCTCGCCGTCAGCTACGGAATCATCCAGCAGCATAACGGAAAGGTTGAAGTCAAAAGCGAGGTCGGCCAGGGAACAGTTTTTACTTTGAGCTTCCCGATCGAAGATCAAAACCAAAACTTGCCCAAAAAAGGAGACCCCCATGAGTGAGAAAAATAAAAAGAGAATCTTGGTCGTTGACGACGAAATCACGGTCTGCAAAAGCATCCGGCAGGCCGTCGTTTCCGAGGATTACGACGTCGACACGGCCCTCAGCGGAGAAGAGGCCCTAAAAAAAGACAGCGAAAAAGCGTATGATCTCGTCATCACCGACCTGATGATGCCGGGTATCAGCGGCCTGGACCTTCTAAAAACGCTGAAAGAAGAGCGGCCCGGCGTCAGCGTCATAATGGTCACTGGATATCCGACCATAAAGACGGCTGTCCAATCGGTCAAACTGGGGGCCTTTGATTATCTGCCCAAACCGTTCACGCCCGCCGAGCTGCGCGGGCTCGTCTCCCGCGCTTTCAAAAAGGCCGAGGGGCTTGGAGGAGGAGAAGTCGAGGCTGCTTCGCTCCGGATTCCGCCAGGGTATTACTATATGCTCGGCCATACCTGGCTCAAAGTCGAAGGCGACCGCGACGGGCTCGTCGGCGTCATTCATGACTTCCTCAAAACCGTGGGAATCATCATGCAGCTTGAGCTGCCCAAGACGGGCGACACAATTTCCCAGGGCGAGGTCTGCGGGAAAATAACGGCTGCCGATTCACTGGTCCACCGGATCTGGTCTCCCGCTTCGGGAAGAGTCATCAAAGTGAATGCGAAACTCATGGAGGATTTTTCTTTGCTGAGAAGGGATCCTTACTTCGGCGGATTCCTTTTCAGGATCGAAACGAGCAATCTCGAGGAGGACATCAAAGGCCTGATCCTGGCGAAATAGTTTCTCTTCGACTGGATTCATGAGAGAAAAACATCCTGTCTCCCCACTTCCCTCTCCGGAAACTATAAAAGAAGCGGGCTGGGTGGCCTGGCGAGAGTTTAGTCCCCGCAAGATTATGTTCCTTGACAGGAATGGCCAGTGGCGGGAAAACCCGGTCACTCTGCGGGACAGAGTTTCTCATGCCCTGCTCTTCAGCCTGTGGTCAAAAGGAGAGAAAGAGGCCATGGCTTTTTTCGATCAGTCCCTCGCTCCGTTTCTGGAGGAGGGCTCCCGGCCGGCGGCAAGAAAAATCGGAGCGTCTCTCCTCGGAGAACAAGAGCCAGAATCTTTGGAGCGCCCATCCCCTTTTGCCGTCCTCTTCGAGGTTCTCCTCTGGATTATCCAGCGCCAAGCTCTGCAGTTGAATGCCGAAGCCCGGCCTCCTGACTGGGACCGAGAAGCCTGCGCTTTCAAAAGCGAATCCCAAAAAAAACTTCAGTCGCTCGAAGATAAGCTGGGCTCGATACTCGCTCCCGGCGAAAGAACCAAGTTTTTGGAGGACGTGTCTCGCGTCAACAAAGCGGGGCAGGCCGTCTTTACGCCCCTGGCCGGCCTTATCTCCGAGGAAGAAAAAATAACCTCAACCCTGGAGAGACTTCTCCAGGAGGCCTCTGTCCACCCTCACCCGGAGGAAATCGACCCCGTTATTGTTGAAAAAATCCAGCCGCCAATGGGCGTCGTCACCCAGACATCGCCGGCTCTGTTTTTCCCCTGTCTCCATCTTTTGCTCGACCAAACGATCGACGTCTCGAGCGGAATTCCCCACATGGCCTCCGTGGTCCTGAGTATCCTTCGGGATCCACGCTCCGCGGAGCCTCTTCTCAAGGCCCTCGAGCTTTACGCGGTGCGCCATACAAAGATCCGGGAAAACATCATCTACACGCTGGGCAACCTCCGGGAAGGAAGGGCTGTTGACGCTCTAGCCGAGGTCCTGGAGCAAGCGGATGATTGTCTTCTGTTCGAGCAAAAAGAAGAAGCCATCTGGGCCCTGGGAAAAATCGGTTTTGAGGCAGTGCGGGCCGTTCCTGCCCTGGTCAAGTATGCCGACCATTCCTCGGCCCGGCTGAAAACCTATCTGGCCTGGACTCTGGGCGAAGTGGGAAAAGCACAGAAGGAAAAATCTGGAGGCGTCAGCGCCGACATCGTCATCGCGCTCCTCAAATTGCTCAAGGAAAAAAACAAACAGATATTCGAAGAAGCCGTGAGTGCGCTCAAGAAGATCGACCTGCCCGAATTCGTCCATTCGTTGTATCTCTATCATGTCGGCGCTATCTCTATCCTCGGACTCAAACCGGCCCAGCGCGGGCTCTTCGAGCTCTCGGAAACGCTCCATTATTTGCTCCAGACGAAAAAAAGAACCATCCTGGCCGTGAACGGCGACTCCGGCACGGGAAAAACCTATTTCTGCCAGTCCATTGCCTCAGGGTTCGCCGGAATCGGGCCCCAGGAAATTCTCTATCTCATGCGGGACACAAAGAGCGGCCAGAAAATATTTAACCGCCTCCTCGGTCTCAAATGGCTCATGAGGCACATCGACCCCGCCTATTATCAAGATTATCCCCTCTCCGAAGACGAGGACAATCCCGAGGCTTATTTTGAGCAATTTATCCAGGACAACCAGGACAAACGGCTGATCATCCTCGACGGTTGCCGCGACAGGCATTACTTTCAGAAGGTCATCGATTTCTTTTACAACAGGGGGGAGCTCGACGTGGAAGTCAATTTCCGGGCTAACTTCTCCACCCGGCGCTTGAACCTGGAGGAGAGGGAGCTGGCGCTCGAGAGCGTCAAGCTTCACCTGGCCTTTCTCGAAGAGCCCCCGCTCGAGGACACCGCTTTCTACCAAGAAGGAAGCACTATTCTTTATGACCTCGACAATTCGCATGCCTCCCGGCTCAACCGCGAGGAAACAAAAGAGCTGTTTGAAAAAAGAAGGATCGAGTCCTGGGGGGAGCTTATCCGCATCGGCGATTTTTCCGGCGAGGGAAAGCCGTCCGAATGCCGGCGGGAAAAGCTCTCGGTCGAAAAAGAGGCTTTCACATTTACAGAGCACGGTTGGCCTGAATCACGCACGATCCGCTTTTCAGCCGAAGAAAAAAGACTCAAACCGGCCCTGAACGAAGACTTGGAAACCGAGCCGAACCTTCTCAAGACGATCCCCCTGGGCCTCCGAAAACCAGGTCAGATCCGCTTCTACGCCCAAAACCAGGTTGCCGGCACGGCCGGAGACGGCACGGTTTTTGTCCTGGCGTTCCTGGACAACAGAGTTTTTCAAACCGCCCCGGGACACATCGGCGACATCGCCCTTCTCGGCCGAACCCTTTATCTCGCCGTTCCGGGAAGGGGGCTTCTCGGCCTCTCCTTTGAACGGAACGAAATCGTCGAATTCCATGAAGCCCTGGGCCCGCCCGTAAAAGTCGCCTCCTTTCCTCCCGACGCGATCATCACCGCCCATGAGAACGGACTCCTCCGCATCTGGAACTTTCTCGAGAAAAAAACGACGACTTTTGCCAGTGGTCTCCCTCGGGTTTCGTCTTTGGCTGCGGACCAAACGGGCAGAATTTATGCCGGTGGCGAAAACGGGAAGTTAAGGCAGTGGGACCTGGAGCGGAAAGAAATGAAAACCATCGAGCACGCCGGAAACGCCCATCGTCTTCTTCGCCTTTATCCCCATGGAAAGATCCTGAGCGTCGAACACAGCGGCACTCAAGACCCATTTTCCGTGTTGAAAATCATCGACTTCGAGAAGAACACAATCATGTTCATGCCGGCACCATCAAGAGGAACAATAAGCGGGGTCAACGTTTTCTATGACGGCAGAATCATCGCCGGGTTCTGCGACCCGGAAGGAAAGGGAAGGACGGCAGAAAGAAACCTGGTCATCCTCTCGCCCAAGGAGCAGGCCTGCATATCAATAGCCTTGACTGGTCACCCTGGCGGAACCACAGACTGCCTGGCTATGGGGCCGAAGATCGTGAGCTGCGGCCTCGAAGCGGACGGGGTTTCCGCGATCCGAATTTGGGGCAGCGAACTCTTTGTTAAAAGAGAGCTCGGCAAACTGTTGATTAACCCCTGACACATATCCATAATATTTGAGGAGGACGTCGGTCATGTTGAGAAAGAGAATTCTTTTCCAGACAGCGATATTTCTCGCCGTCTGTTCTTTTGTCTTCGCCGGAGGTTCTGGCCAGCAGGAGACAAAGAAGCTGACTTTTGAACAGGCCTTTCAGAGCAGGGACCGCGGTCCCACTAGATTCATGCTAACGACCTCCTGGCTTGATGATGAGAACTTCATCCTGCGCCAGCAGAATGAAGAGACCAAAAGGCTGAGTCTTTTCAAGGTCTCGGCAAGAACCGGAGAGAAAACCCTGATCATAGATTTCAGCGTGGCCAAGAACCTTCCTCCAGTCTTCGGCACTTTGATGTACTCGGCGGCCACCCCGGATTACTCGGCGTTCATCTTCTCGTTCGGAAACGACCTCTATCTTTATTCCCTAACGACCCAGGAGCTCAAGCGCCTCACAGCCACCCCGGAGGAAGAGAAGAACCCGCGCTTTTCACCCAACGGAAAATTCATCGCCTACACCCGTGCCAATAACCTCTTTGCCTGCGACCTCGAGAAAGGGCTCGAATACCAGCTCACGGCGGACGGGTCTGAGACTGTTTACAACGGCTGGGAATCATGGGTCTATATGGAAGAGATATCCATCCGGGTGTCCCAGTATGCCGCCTTTTGGTGGTCTCCGGACAGCAGCCGCATTGTCTTTCTTCGATTTGATGACAGTCCTGTTCCCACCTTTCCGCTGGTCCGGTCCACAGGCGTCCAAAGCGAGCTAGAGATTCAGCACTACCCCCGGCCCGGCGACCCCAACCCAAGAGTGAAGCTGGGGATCGTCAGCCTCTCGGACGGAAAGTCCGTCTGGGTCAATTTCGATGACAAGGCGGATCAATACATCGCCTGTCCGATCTGGTTCCCCGACAGTTCCCGGCTGTCCTGTCAGTGGATGAACCGCGGCCAGGATAACATCAAAATTTTCAGCGCCGACCCGCTGACGGGCAAAAAACGGGAAATTTATGACGAAAAACAGCCCGCCTGGGTTGAGTTCTTCAAAGACCTTTACATTTTTAAGGACGGAAGCGGTTTTCTTTTGCGGAGCGACAAGGACGGGTGGAGCCACCTTTATTATTACGACCTTCAGGGAAAGCTGAAGAGCCAGCTCACCTCAGGTGAATGGTCAGTCGAAAGAATCTCGCAGGTGGATGAAAATAAAAAATGGGTCTTTTTCATGGCCAGAAAGGAGAAGACTACAGAGGTGCATCTTTTCAGGGTCGGGCTTGATGGGCAAAGCCTGGAGCGGCTCACTAAGGAACCGGGAACTCATTCCGTTTATCTTTCACCCGGCGGAAGCTATTTTCTCGATGATTTCTCCAATCTCGACACTCCGGAAAGGCAGGATCTTTATCAGAGCGACGGGACCTGGATTCGGACCACGAACCCCGGCCAAGCGCAGCAGCTCAAAGAGTACGGCCTGGCCAAAAAAGAGCTGCTTACGATTCCCACAGAAGATGGTTGCGTCCTGCCAGCTTTCTGGATTCTTCCTCCCGGTTTTGACCAGAGCAAAAAATATCCGGTCGTGTTCACGATCTACGGCGGCCCGGGCGAGACCGATGTTACGAACTCTTTTCCCCGGCTTTCGTTGTTATATTTAGCCCAGGAAGGGATCATTATTTTTAGCGTCGACCACCGCGGCTCGGCGCACTTCGGGAAAAAGGGCACCTCCCTGATGCACCGGAACCTGGGGAAGTGGGAAATGAACGATTATATCGAATCGGTCAAGTGGCTCTCAAAGAAGCCGTTTGTTGACAGCACCAAAATCGGAATAACCGGAGGGAGTTACGGCGGCTATGCGACCTGCCTGGCCCTCACTTGCGGCGCTGACTATTTCACTCATGGATTCGCCCGCTATCCCGTTAGCGACTGGACACTCTACGATTCGATCTACACCGAAAGATAC
Source organism: uncultured Eubacteriales bacterium (assembly GCA_964558915.1). Classification (GTDB taxonomy): domain Bacteria; phylum Acidobacteriota; class Aminicenantia; order Aminicenantales; family UBA8522; genus CAZKEW01. Next base: position 7,936 of record CAZLFV010000045.1, read on the forward strand.
ATGGACAAACCCGAGGAGAACAAGGGTGGCTATGAATTTGGCTCGGTTCTGACCCATGCTCATAAGCTCAAAGGCAAGCTCGTGATCGAGCATGGAGACCTGGATGACAACGTCCATATGCAAAACACGATCCAGCTCATTAATATTTTGATGGATAAGGATAAAATATTTGATTTCGTGCTCTATCCGGGCCAAAGGCATGGATACAGGGGCAAAAAAAGGGAAAACTCCGACCGCCGCTACGTCGATTTCTGGTTCAAAAATTTCCTCAACCGGTGAAATGAAACAAGAGCAACCCGGGTTGGCGAGACTCGCGGCTTGTCCCGTCTGCACGAGCCCGGCGTTCCGGCCTTATAAGAAGGGCACGTTCCGGCCTGACCGTCTCACCCAGGACCAGATTAAAATCACGGACAGCCAGTACGGCGCGACCTGGGACCTCAGCATCTGCCGAGACTGCGGACATATTTTCGCCAACCCGGCACCCGCGGCAGAACATCTTCTCTCGCTCTACCGCCTGACCGAAGACCCCGTTTATGAGGAAGAAGCGGCAGGCCGTTCCAGGAATTTTCTCCGGATTCTCTCCTTTCTCGAGAAGCTCTGCCCGGAAAAGGGACCTCTTTTTGACGTGGGCGCAGCCACCGGCATTCTTCTCCATCTCGCCGAAGACCGCGGCTGGCAGCCGGACGGGGTTGAGCCCAGCTCCTGGGCTGTGAGAGTGGCGGAGAAGAAATACCGTCTCTATCTGAGGGAGGGATACTTTGAGACGGCCCAGCTCGAGGAGGGCCATTATAGCGCCGTGACAATGATCGATTTCATCGAGCACACTCCGCATCCTTGTGAGGCTGTGAAAAAAGCCAGCCAGATTCTGCGGCCATCGGGAATTCTGGCTCTGGTGACGCCGGATATCCACAGCCTGGCCGCAAGAATGGCCGGCCGGAAATGGTGGCACTTCCGGCCAGGTCACTTGTCTTTCTTCTCGCGGTCATCCCTGGCTGCGCTTCTCGGCCGGGCGGGATTTTCGATTTTCCACGAGAAACACTATACCTGGACATTCAGCGCCCACTACCTGGTTTCGAGGAAACCTTTCCTCCGAAGTCTCTCCCGAAATCAATCCCTGGCTTCTTTTTTGAAAAGAATTCCGTTAAAATTAGCGCTCGGCGACTCCTTTGAAATCTACGCCCGGAAGGTGGAAGCCGGTTGAACGCCTACGCCCGCGCCCTGCGCCTCGAAAGATGGCCCCGCAGCGCGGCTATTTTTGTGGGCAGCGCCGGGTTTTTCCTCCTCCATCGAAGTTTCTTTTCTTCCTTCTGGTTCTTCTCCCTTCTTCTCCGTCTGGGCCTTGCGTTTTTGCTGACGTGGGCTATTTCGACAGTCAACTACATCATCAATGAAATCGTCGACGCGCCCTATGACATCCACCATCCGGAGAAGCGCTTTCGCCCACTCATCCAGGGCGAAATCAAAAAGGGGCCGCTCCTGCTCCTGGGCATCATTCTCACCGGAGCAAGTTTCGTCCTCGCCGCGAGCTTCTTTTCTCAACCCTTCTTCATATCCTTATTTTTATTGCTTGTGGCCGGGTTTGTTTATAACCTCAAGCCGGTGAGGACAAAGGACATTCCCTTCCTGGACGCCATCTCCGAATCCGCCAACAATCCCATCCGTTTTCTCATCGGCTGGTATGCTTTTTCCCCCCAGAATATTTTTCCCCCGGCGAGCCTTCTGGTCTCCTGGTGGTCTTTCGGGAATTTCTTGATGGAGGCCAAAAGACTGTCTGAGTTCAGGCTCTTGGGAAACAGGGCCGCCGACTACAGGTTGTCCCATAAAAAATATTCCCGGAACTCCCTGCTCCTGGGGATGATCGCCAGCGCCGTCATTTTCCTCATCAGCTTCCTCTATTTCGCCCTGAGTTTCGAGCTCAGGCTCATCATTTATATTTCTCCTCTGCTCCTCATCTATCTCTACCTGTTCATCCACAAAACGCTTCAAGAAAAAGAAATCATGGAAGAGCCCGAGAGCCTCCTCCGGAATCCTCTGATCGCCGTTTTTACGTTTTCCTTGCTTTTTCTCATCGGCCTGGCCTTTTTCCTCGATTGAAGGCTCCTGTAACTTTGTGCTACATTACCTCCGTGTTGAATAGATTGGGAAGGGGACGACCATGAATATCTGGGAGATTATCCTTAAGCTTCTCCTGGCCATTGCCCTGGGCGGGATTATCGGCCTGGAAAGAGAGACTAGCCAAAAACCCGCCGGCCTGAGGACCCATATCCTGATTTGCGCGAGCTCAGCGATGATGATGATCCTTTCGGCACTCGTGCTCGGAGGCAAAACTGGAACAGCAGGAGATCTGGTTCGCGTGGCCGCCGCAGTCATCACAGGAATGGGTTTCATCGGAGCCGGCACAATCATTCAGTCTCAAGGGATAGTCCACGGACTGACCACCGCGTCCACTCTCTGGACGGTTTCGGGGCTGGGGCTGGTTGTCGGAGCGGGCTATTATCTCATCGCAGTCATTTTTTCTGCGCTCGTTTTGGGAACACTCATCCTTCTTCACAGGATTGAGGAGGCCCATTTGAAAAGATCTCTCTACCACTACCATCTCCGGATGAAAGACAGCCCGGATATCCTGATTAACCTGCGAAAATTGATCTTCCATCTGGGGCTCAAACTCGCTGAATTGAACCTGAAAAAAGAACGAAATGTCTCGATCGTCACCCTTTCCTTTTCCTCATCGGAGGAGAAAGAGCGCCAGTTCAACCAAGGCCTTTTCGATATGGGTGAGATCCTCGAAATCAAAATTGAATAGACAAAAAATCATCCTGGCCACCACCAACCAGGGCAAATTCCACGAGCTCAAAAAATGCCTGACGGGAGTTCCCGCTGACTTCCAGTCCCTGGCCGACCTTGGAGCCCGGGAAGACGTCAAAGAGAAAGGCAAAAATTTTCTTGAAAACGCCCGGCTGAAAAGCCTCGCCTGGAGCCGGAGGTCGGATTTTCTTATCTTGGCTGAGGATTCGGGTCTCGAAGTCGATGCGCTTAGAGGCCAGCCCGGAATATACTCAGCCCGGTACTCCGGGCCCCGAGCCACGAATGAAAAGAACATCTGCAAGGTCCTCCGCCTAATGCAGGGAATTCCCTGGCCTCGACGGACGGCGCGGTTTGTTTCGTGGGCAGTCCTTTCGAGAAAAGGCAGGATTCTAAAAGAGGGGAAAGGCCAGGTTAGAGGATACATCGCCTTCAACAAAAAGGGAACCCAGGGGTTCGGCTATGACCCCATCTTCTTCTATTCGCCCTGGAAAAAGACGTTTGGCCAAGTCGCCCGGGCTGAAAAAGGCAAGGTCAGCCATCGCGGCCGAGCTTTAAAAAAAATAAAGGCCTTCCTTATTAAGTATTTGGACGCGGCTCAACAAGAAAATGAGAAGGGGGCATAGCCCCCTTCATTCAATCATTTGGTCACGTTCTCTGCGCCCACGGTGATCAGGTCTTTGAGCTGATTAAATGTCTTTTCGCCGATCCCTCTGACCTTCATGATTTCCTCGATTTTCTTGAAACTCCCGTTCGCCTTTCTGTAGTCGATCACCCTCTGGGCGACCTTGGGACCGATCCGGGGCAGCTTCACCAGTTCTTCCAGCGAGGCCGTATTGATGTTGATCTTCTGATCGTCGGCCTTGGTCCCGGCCTGAAGAGACAGGAGAGGCTGGAGGGAAAGGCCAAGAATGAGCCCGATGACAAGAGCTCCGACCTTCACGCTTCTCATGATAACCTCCTTTCGCCTCGCCTCTATGCAAACGCCGGGCCAAGCGGCAAAAGATCGTTATTTCATTTATTATCAGATAATTAAAAAAGATGGGGGACGAAAATAGTCAATGGATGTTCACTTTCTCCTAAGGCCACGTCAACCCAAGTTGACAACGGGGCTTTCTCATTCAAGAGCGCGGATGGCTCTTCCTGTAAACATCCATTAGGCGTCCAAGGTCAAGATGGGTATATTTTTGGGTCGTCGCCAAACTCTCATGCCCCAGAAGCTCTTGAATGACCCGCAGGTCGGCTCCCCGGCTCAGCAGATGAGAGGCGAACGAATGACGAAGAGAATGAGGGCTGATCTTTCTTTTGAGAGCAGTCAGGCGAATGCACTTATCAACGATCCTTTCTACAGAGCGTGCGGTGATCCGTTCCCCTTGATAATTCAGAAACACGGCTGGCTCTCCAATTTTGTATTTTAAAAATGCCGGCCTCACCCCCAAGTATGACTTCAAACTGTCCCCAGCGGCACGGCCAAACGGAACAAGCCGCTCTTTTTTCCCTTTTCCCCGGACCCGGACAAGCCGCTCACGCAAGCTGATATCCTCGACATTGATTCCGACAAGCTCGCTCAGGCGAATCCCGGTAGCATAAAAAAGCTCGAGGACGGCCTTATCTCGCAGGTCCAGCGGACGATGGGAAGCGGGAACCTCAAGAAAACGAGCCATCTCCTCCTCGGAGAGGAAAGAGGGGACGAGCTTTTCCTGCTTGGGCGTGGCCACGACCCTAGCCGGATTTTCGGCCAGCCATTTTTTCTTCACGCAGAACTGGAGAAAAGAGCGCACCGCGGCCAGCTTGCGCGCCAGAGTGCTCTTTCTCAGGCGCCTCTCATGAAGCTGGCCCATGAACCCCCGGATCTGGACGTTATCGAGCCGGCGCAGCAAAATATCTTTCTCCTCGAGATACGCGGCCAATTGAGTGAGGTCACGCTTGTAGCTGGAGATCGTGTGAGGAGAGGCGTTCCTCTCATGCCGGAGATAATCCAGGAACTGGTTAAGCTCTTGTCTCATCCTTGGCGCTGTCTTTGGCCTGCTCCTTGAACCCGCATTTCTCGTCCGGGCAATAGAGAACGGGGCCGCTTTTTTCGGCTTTGCGGAGCAAGACCGGCTTCCCGCAGCGGGGACAGGCGCGGTTCACCGGCTCATCCCAGGTGGCGAAACGGCATTTGGGAAAACTGCTGCAGCCATAGAATATCCTTCCGCGTCTCGTTTTTCTCTGGACAATCGTCCCTCCGCAGCCGCGGGGACAAGCTATTCGTGTGTCAATTTTCTCCGGTTTGCTTTTCTTTATATACCGGCATTTGGGATAATTCGAACAGGCCACAAATAATCCGTAACGGCCCTTCTTCTGAAGAAGATGGGCGCCGCACTTCGGACATTTTTCTTCCAGGCTGACAGTCTCGACTTTGCGCATGCTCTCCTTGTAGGTGCATTCCGGGTACCCCGAGCAGGCCTTAAACCGGCCGAACCGGCCTTCCTTGATTACCAGCGGCCGTCCGCACCGGGGACATTTTCCCTCGACGGGAATGCCCTTTGGTTTGATGCTCTTGGTTTCATGCGCTTTGGTCAGGTCCTGATTCAGCAAAAAATAGTATCTCCTCAGCGATTCCAGCCAATCGCGCTCGCCCTCGCTGATCCTGTCAAGCTCTTCCTCCATCAAAGCGGTGAACTTCACGTCCATCAGGTCGGCAAAATGAGCCACGAGGAAATCCGTGACAAACATCCCCAGGTCCGTGGGGACGAACTTTCCCTTTTCCTTGATCACATAAACCCGGTTCTGCAAGGTTGTAATAATAGGCGCGTAAGTGCTGGGACGGCCGATTCCTTTGGCCTCAAGTTCCTTCACCAAACTTCCCTCGGTATAGCGGGGGGGAGGTTGGGTAAAATTCTGTTTGGATTCGATATCCAGCAGCCGCAGCGTCTCTCCCTGTCGGGCTTTGGGCAGTGGCTCCCCCTCCCGGTTCTGGCCGGGATAGAGAACCAGATAGCCGTCAAACCGCATCACCTCTCCTTTGGCGCGAAGCTCGTATTTGGAGGCGCGGATGGTGAATTCCGTCTCCTCCACCCTGGCCGGATTCATCTGCGAAGCCAGAAAGCGGTTCCAGATGAGGGTGTAGAGGTCGAATTCTTCTTTTTTGAGATACGGTTTGACCACAGAAGGCGGGAGGTCCGGGGAAGTCGGCCGGATGGCTTCATGGGCGTCCTGCGCTTTTTTCTTGTTCTTAAAAACTCGGGGTTTGGCAGGCAAATAGTCCTTTGAGTAGCCGGCCTCGATGTGCTGCCTGGCCCAGTGAAGAGCGCTTTCAGATATGCGGACAGAATCCGTGCGCATGTACGTGATCAGCCCGACCAAACCGTGCTCTCCGACCGGAAGGCCTTCGTAAAGCCTTTGAGCGATAAACATCGTTTTCTTGACCGAGAACTGAAGCAGACGAAAGCTGTCCTGCTGGAGTGTGCTGGTAATATAAGGAGGTCCGGGATAACGGCTCTTCTCCTGGACTTTGATTCCCTCCAGGACGAACTGGGCCTGTTTCAGTTCGTCGACGATTTCCCGGGCCTTCGTTCCGTCTCCAATCTTCGGCTTCTTGCCATCGACCTTGACAAGATTTGCCTTGAAGGCCGGCGGCTCGGAAGCCTCGAGCTGGGCTGCGATCGTCCAGTATTCCTCCGGGACGAAACTCTTGATTTCTTTCTCTCTCTCGCAGATGAGACGCAGGGCGATGGACTGAACCCGGCCGGCGCTCAAGTATTTGCCGACCTTTTTCCACAAGAGCGGGCTGATCAGATAGCCGACGAGCCGGTCCAGGATCCGTCGCGTCTGCTGAGCCCTGATTTTGTTCTTGTTCATCTCGCCCAGATGCTGGAAGGATTCCTTGACCGCTTGGGCCGTGATTTCATGGAGAAGGACGCGCCGGATGTTCGGGTTGCTCTTTTCAAGAAGGACGCTGAGGTGCCAGCAGATCGCTTCTCCTTCGCGGTCCGGGTCCGCGGCCAGGATGACCGCCGCGCACTCCTTGGCGATTTTCTGCAATTCCGCGACGGTCTTTTTTCGCTCGGGAATAACAACATAGTAGGGCTCGAAATCGTGCTCCATGTCTACACCCAGGTTGCTTTTGGGAAGGTCCCGGACATGTCCCATCGACGCTTTGACCAAATAGCCTGATCCCAGGTACCGGTTGATCGTGTGCGCCTTGGCCGGCGATTCTACGATAACAAGAGACTTCTGCATTTAGAGACTCCTCTGAAAGTACTTTCCCGGAGCCTGGTAAATCAATCCTTTGAGCTCCAAGTTGAGGAGGAGGGCGAGCACCTCGGAGACCGAGGCATCGCTCCGCTCGACGATCTCATCAATGTGGGTGAGCTCATCCTGCTTGAGGCCGTCAAAAAGGCTTTTTTCCGCCGGGCTCATTTCGGGCATTTTCTTCTTTTCCTGTTTCTTCCGGGAAAGAATCCTTTCCCGCAAGCCACAAGGAAGTTCTTCTACCACATCTTCCCATGTTTCGACAAGCTTTGCCCCTGATTTAATCAGCCAGTTCGCGCCCACGCTGAGAGAGGAAGTCACGTTTCCGGGAACAGCCATGATTTCCCGGTTCTGCTCCAAACCCAGACGCGCGGTGATCAGGGACCCGCTTTTTTGCGAGGCCTCGACAACCACGACGGCAAGAGACAGCCCGCTGATGATCCTGTTCCGGAGAGGAAAATGGAACCCTAAGGGAGGCGCGTCAAGGGGGAACTCCGACAGGACAGCCCCAGTCTCGGCAATCTTGCGGAAAAGCCCCCGGTTTTCTTTCGGATAAACGTCCTCAAGCCCGGAGCCTAAAACTGCCACAGTCTTTCCTGACTTGAGCGCTCCCCAGTGGGCTATGGAATCGATCCCCCTGGCCATTCCGCTCACGACGACGAGGCCAAAGCCGGCCAGGTCCTGGGCTAACTTTTCGGTCACAGCCCTCCCGTAGGGAGTCGGCGTCCGGGAGCCGACGATTGAAACCGAGGGCTCCTTCAGAACTTCGGGCCGTCCGGCACAATAAAGGACGAGCGGAGGGTCGAAGATTTCTCTTAAGCTGTCCGGGTATTCTTCATCTTCAGCCGTGAACACGCGGAAGCCCTTTTTCCCGGACCTGGCCAAAACCCGCGCGGCTCTATCCACAAGACCGGGGGAGCAGATTTCCTGGGCTTCCTCTCTCTTCAACCCGAGGGCAACCAGGTCTTCAGGCGAGGCCCGGAAGGCTTTCCTTGGATCTTGAAAATATTCCGTAATTTTTTTGCCGGCCTTGAGGTTGGCGGAAAGGACAAGGTTCAGGGCCACCCAAAAAACCTTTTTATCTTCCACCTTTTTTCAGCAGAACTTGGGAGGGACGACGAAGACCGGAAGGTCCGTCGAGGAGATGACCTTCTCCGTCGTGCTCCCGAGGAACAGGCGGCCGATTGGGCTGGCGCATGTCGTCATAACGATGAGGTCCTGCGAGCGCCGGCGCGCATAATCGACTATTCCCTGGGGAGCATTGACGGCCTTAATCACCTCTTTGGTGACTTCAACCCCTCTGCGCTCTTTTTTCTTATTGAACTTATCCAGGACCGCCTTGAACATTTCATCCACCAGCCGAAACTCCTGGCCGAAGAGCTCAAGGACATAGAGGAGGGTCAGAGATGCGTGAAAACCCACGGCCAGCTTCGCGGCGATATTCCTCTCCGCTTCCTCCTTTTTAGTGAAATCCGTAGGCACGAGGATTTTCTTGACCTTGAATTTCTGCTTGCGCTTCTTCGTCACGAGCACAGGAATGGGCGAGTGCCTCAGGACGTGATTGGCCACGCTTCCGATCATGATCTTTTCTACGAGGGATTGACCTCTTTTACTCATGACGATTAAGTCGGCCTTTTCTTTCTCAGCAGTCTGAATAATTTTTTTCGCGGCCGAGCCTTCCGTGACCACGATTTTCTTAAAAGGAATACGTCTTTTCCGGCCGATGCCCTGGATTCTTGCCTGAGCATTTCTTGTGGAGACGTCCATCCGCAGAATGAGCTCCTGCTGGAGGGCCGGCGAGGCCTCGTCATAGAGAGCCAGAGAAAGATCGGGGGCCACATGAAGAGCCGTGATTCTGGCGTCGAATGTCCTGGCGAAGACGTTGGCATACGCCAGAGCTTCCTGAGACTCCCGAGAAAAATCGGTCGGCCAGAGAATATTTTTCAAGAAGTCTTTCATTTGCGTTGCTCCTTTGCCTGGAAAATAAAAACGGAGAACACCCCGTCAGGTGCTACCAATATAATACTTCCACGGCGGGAAAACAACTCTCCTTTAGCGCCGGTCTAAATCTTCATTCTCGTGATAGCAAGCCGCTGATCTAGAAAGCGTGACGCAGGGCTAGTGCCGATGTGGGGGATAAGACGAGAAGTGGTGGCGCAGAAGGCCGTCCGGAGGCGGAGCGGGCACGGTTTCTCGACCGAAGGGAGAGAAGAGCAGAGGACGGAAGGAAGCGGGTGGCGCAGCTGGGGGGCCCCCCGCCGACCCGAGCGTTTGATGCCACCGAGATTCCTTTTTGCTTAATCAATAGAATGGACCGCGAGGGCGCCCGGGGGATGCTGCGACAGGACCCGCCCATTGGGGGGATACGGCGAGGGGTGGGGCCGCAGAAGGCCTTCCGGAAACGGAGATGCCCTCCAGCGCGCTATTTCCCCAGCATGATGGAGCTGCCGGTGTAGAACGTGCCGGCCACGGCGCCGATCATAAGGCAGGCGAGCGTGGCGGCAAGGAGGGCTCGGAAACCAAGGCGGGAGAGGTCCTTGTAACGGCTGGGAACCAAGGCTCCGATTCCGCCGACGAAGATGGCTAAAGAAGCGATGTGGGCAAAACCACACAGGGCATAGGAAGCGATCAAGCCCGAGCGCGGGTAGACCAGAGTTTTGTTCGCCAGCAATAGAGCCAGGTCCTGATAGGAAGCCACCTCGGTCGCCACCGTCCTCTCGCCTATGATTTTGGCGATAGAGAAGGCATCGGCCGGAGGAACGCCCAGGATGAGAGTAAAAGGATAGAATACATAACCCAGGAGCGACTTGAAAGACCAGGCGAGATGCCAGCCGAACCATTGGTTGAGATAACCGCCGCAAAAACCCAGGATGAGGTCGAGCAGGGCCAGGAGCCCGAGAAACGCGAGAAGAAGAATAATGATGCCCCCGAGGAGCCGCAGCCCGTTCCAAGCACCGCTGATGATGGCCATGATCAGGTTGTCATCCCTCTCATAAGTGGGTTTTATATCGAGCCCCATGGTCTTGGGTTTTTCTGTCTCGGGCATCAAGAGTTTCGACATGACCAGCGCCGCGGGCGCGCCGAGAAAGGAGGCCGAGACCAGGTGTCCGGCGATCGTCGGGATGGCATCCTGGAGGAAAAAGACATAAACGGCCAGGACCGTTGAGGCGATTGTCGCCATTCCGGCTGTGAGTATCGTAACGAGTTCAGACCGCGTCATCTCAGCCAGGTGGGGCCTGATGACGAGTGAGGATTCGACACCGACAAAGATTTCGCTCGAAACGCACAGAGACTCGGCTCCGCTCACCCTCATCAGCCGGGTGAAAATCCGGGCGAAGAGCCGGACAAAAAAGGGCATCACCCCCAAATAATAGAGCGCGCCGATCAGGGCCGCAAAAAATATGATCGTCGGAAGACCCTGGAAGGCGAGCATCGAGCCCAGAGATGTCTCTCCCGCCTCATTGGCCGTCCCCGGAGGCAGAGCCAGCCGGCCGAAGACAAACCGCGTCCCGGCTGTGGCGGTATTTAGGATTTTGACAACTGCATCGTTAACAAAGAGAAAAAATTTTGTTCCCACGGGAACGACAAAGATAAAAAAAGCCAGGAGAAACTGCAGGCCTATGCCCCAGATGACGACCCGCCAGTTGACGACCTTCCGGCTGGCCGAACACAGCCAGGCGAAACCCATGAGGATGAAAATGCCCGCCAAGCTCACCAGGTTGTAGATGCCCATGCTCTTTTCCTTTTGACTGAGATTTTAGTTGTCAACCTCCACAGCGATGAATTTTGTCCGGGATTTTTCCCCCCGGACAATCCGCAGCCTCGAAGCAGGAAGGTCAAAATGGGCCGCCAACGCCGCAATAACCTCTCTGTTCGCCGCGCCTTTTTCAGGCGGCGAAGCCACATGAACTTTATATTCTTGCGGACCGAGCTTCATGACTCTGGGCTTCCGTGACCGGGGATGAACGTTTACCGTAATGATCAGCGTCTTTGGACGGGCCGCACCCTGACACTGCACTTCTGTTGTTTTTTCTCTCAGAACACAATCTCCATTCCTCTGGTGAGCTGCCGGGCATAGAGGGCAAGGGATCTGATTAAGAAGGAATCGATAAATACGATCAGGAGTCCCACGATGATGGGGCTGATATCAAGCCCGCCGAGCCTGCGGGGCGGCACCAGACGGCGAAAAGGCCGGAGCACAGGCTCGGTGAGTCGGTATAAAACCAGGGCCACCGGGTACAAGGAAGGGACATTAACCCAGGAGAGAACGGCCCGGATGATGATGACCCAGAGGTAGAGCATCAGCACAAGATGAAGAACCCTGGCCAGGGCGGCCAGAAAATTTCCCAAAAGGATCACCTCAATTTCCCTGGCGAAGGATATCTTTGTACTTGGTGAAAAGCTCCTTGAGCTGCTCTTTGGTGATGATATAACCGCTCACATAAAGGGACAGGGTCGAGCGCATTGGATCATTGGATTTGACCAGGACATATTCCCTCACGACGCCCGCTCGCGCCTGAGTCGGAATCCTGATCTCCACGGTCACTTCCTTGCCGGCCGGAACCTTAAGCGGCGAAGGCGCGGGCTTACTTCCAACGAAATAGGTGGCATTGCGGTGGTTGAACTCCGCCCGGAGTTCGAGCTCCCCCTTGTTCATGATTATCAGGTTCGCTTTGATCTCCTCGCCTTCCAGACTCAGACCAGCATCGTAATTGAGAGGATCAATCTCGATCTTCGCCGCCGGAGGAGTTTCGATGTCCGCCGAAACTTGGAGTTGTTTGCGCGCCCCAGCGGGGTCGTTGGACTCAACAAAGATGAGCTTGCTGAGCACGCCGCCATAACCTCTCGTGTCAAACTTGATTTGGATTTTTCCTTCTTTCCCCGGACCAATTTTGTCTTCAGAGGCGAGCGCCGCCGTGCACCCGCAGGTGGTCGAGACTTTCTGGATGATCAGGGTGGCATCTCCCGAGTTGGTGAAGACGAATTCATGGCTCAGAACCTCGCCCTGCTTCACCTTCCCAAAATTCCAGGCCTCTTCCTTGAACTTGATTTTGGGCTGGCCGGCCTGAAGAGTCAGTGTGCCCAGAAAAAGGAGTAAAACACAGCCGGCAAGAACGGCCTTCTTCATCTCCGTTGCAAGAGGTTTCATGACTGCACCTCGCTTTTTAAGAATTTACACTTTTTCCCAGCCGTTGGCA
>CAZLFV010000046.1:0-7013 GCA_964558915.1 uncultured Eubacteriales bacterium
TCTTTTTGTCGGATTAAAAGAAACTCGATAAGGAGGTGAGTCACGGCTGATCTGTTTGCTCAGCTCCCTTTGATGATCAAGTGGGTGGGCGAAGCCGTTCGCGGAACCAGTGGCGCAGAGCCTTCATTTTCTTCTGCTGAGAAGGGGGCGCGCGTCTTCGGCAGGATGCGAGTTCTTTGCTTCCCTCGGGCGCTCCCCACCGAATTTCAATACAATCATTAGGGTTATAAGCCATCTCGAGAGCTTCTTTTCTTTCCAGAATTTCTTCTGCGGACAGGGTCTGCTTCGTTCCGTCCGTTTTCGTGTAAGTAATGGTCATTTCCTTAGCCCATTTCTGCTCGAGCTCCTCGAGTTCCTGTTTCGCTTGTTCTTGGCTTTTTTTCTCAGGAAATTTGAAGGACTGCGGGGATCGAATGATCTTGTTTGGAAATTTGAGGAGAGTATCCATGGCTATAAGCAGGCGTATATCCCGGTTGGGTGTGGAGTAATCTTCCCACAATCCGCCGGATTGAAAGACAGCCGCTTCTTCGTCCGGCATAGGGATGATTTCGCCCGGATGGGCTTTCTTGTAGTCTTCTGCGTTGGCCAAAGACAGCACGCGGGTGAGGAGCTGCTCATGAAAAGCTGCGAAAAGGTCATGAAAGGCGGTGACAGGGTCAAGCGGCTCGGGATTGATCAAACGTTCCATGATGTCGTAGAACTCGTCGCTCGCCATATTCTTCTGCTCGAGGGAGAAATTGCCATAATCCGGGCTGCCCGTAATTTCCTCGTTGGTCATAGGCCGCCATTGATTTTTGGCCTGAATAATCGGGCGGAAGGCCTTGAATCCGGGACTGCCGATAACCTCTCTGGTGTTAAATAGAAAATTTCCTGGCCAGAAACGCTTGAGGCCAATGGTCCCGTCAGGCTGGGCGTCGATGGCCAAGAGCTGGCCGGGATGCCCGGCAGTTTGAGGAATCCACCTGACAATGACCAGTGTATGACCATAGGGATCAGCAAATACTGCTCCCGGCCTGAGGTTATTTCGGGTGAGAGAGAGGGGATAGTAGTCAGAATGCTCATCTTCGAGCAATGTTCGGGCCGTTCCTGAATGAATGACATTCATAATGAGGTGCAGGAGAGAGACAAAGGCCTGGGTTTCGCTTTTTGATCCGCTCAGGGCGATGTTCGATAGCCATTTTTGACAGGTTGGCGCTTTCTCGAGGCTGCCTCTCGTGCATTTGTGAAACCCGAAGGGGAGCCCCATCTTCCAGGCAAAATAGGCCCTCAAGAAATAAGGCGCATCGGCACAGTCCGGCTCCATGAGGATAGATGTGTTCCTGCCGGCATCATCTTCACCGAGCGAGAGAGAGTTATAAAGCACATTCTGTTGCGAGTCCCTGGTGACTTCGTGAAGGGCCTTCCAGGAAGAGTTTTCGTCGGCATAATGAAAGAGAGAGTCGATCCAGGCGGAATAAAGATTCTCGGAACCTCTGTTCCATTCCCCTACTATCTTCCAGACCTCCCGACCTCTCCTGCTCGCGGATTTCGCCGTCGGCACTCTGAGTTCACGGGTAACCAGGAATTTTCCTCCCTGGGCGAGCGAAACGGTATAAGTTCCCTCCTGAGTGAGCTTGGCCTCCGCACACCACCAGAAGGGAGGACCGCCGCCGCTTCTTATTTTTGTGGCAGGCAGATTGCCCGCGGGTCCGATGATGGCGATACGAGCATCCTTTATGCTGGCCTCGGAAGCCGCCAAAATGCGGAGGGTTTCTCCGGAATTAACTATCTCGGGTGAAATCAAGAGGGCAAAATTTTGTGCCTTTTTTTCTTGGGGCGTAAGAAGCGAATCGGGAAATAAGTATTGTGTCCACAGAATTATAAGAATAGCCCACAAAAGAGCGGTCGCTGCCTTATTAATTTTGCCTTTAGACATGCCTAACTTTATAAAGAAGAAATAAATTGCTGTCAAACCTCTCTGTATTTGACTCTTATCTTGTTTCTTGTTACCGTTTGCCGGGTCGGCCAATTTGTCCTTCTAATTTCTGACGGAGGTGAAACCATGAAACGGATTATCTTTGTCGTCCTCTTTCCGATGGTGATATTGACCGCTGCCCATAGTCAACTGCCTGAAAAGAAAACCACGACCATAGGTTCTGTCGCTTCAGTATTCAGTTTAGACGAAGGGTTCGTCGATGCCCACGGTGTTTTGATTTACTACAAAGCTCTCGGGAAGGGCCAACCGCTCTTTATCCTCCACGGAGGGCCTGGGGCTTCGCACGACTATTTCCTTCCATACCTCCTTCCTCTCGCCGGAACCAATCGAGTCATCTTTATTGACGAGCGGGGATCGGGGCGCTCACAAAAGCTTGAGAACCCATTGGGCTACACTGTCGAAAACATGGTCGAAGATGTTGAAGCCGTGCGTCAGGCGCTCGGGCTGGGCAAAATTAGTCTCCTGGGACATTCTTACGGCGGTGTTCTTGCTCTCGCTTACGCTCTTAAGTATCAAGAGAATCTGACTGCTCTGATCCTTTGCAGTACTTTCCACAGCACCAAGAAAATGAACGAAGTTTTCCGGAGAATGATGGAGAAAATGCCGCCCGAACTTCGGGAGCACATTGAGAAGATGCAAAAGGCGGGCTTATTTGGTCAGGGCAAGGATTATCAGAAGAACCGGTATACCGATGAATACATGATTGCTGCATGGGGAGAGGGTTACTTCCCCTATTTGTACCAGAACCATCCCGACCCCAACTATAGCCCGGCAGACAGCGGCGTGATGTCATGGGACTTGTACCGTGAGATGTGGGGCTCCCACGGCGAGTTCGTCATCGATGGCAACCTGACTTCTGTCGAATATACGGATCGGATCTCATCGATTAAGGTCCCTACACTCATCACGGTTGGTGACCATGACGAGTGCGATCCGTTGTTATCTGAAGAGATGCATGAAAAGATCACGGGGTCTAAGTTGGTTATCTTCCCGCAGAGCGGGCATATGACGTTCGTCGATCAACCCGGTATGTTTATGAAGACAGTTGATGAGTTCCTCAGGAAAGTCAACCAGAAGAATGATCCTTCTTTGAAAGCAAAAAATATTGACAGGCAACTATAAGAATCGTTAAATTATAAACATATTAGAACAGCGGATTAAGCTTGAGGTCGGAAAGAAGATATTGCCTCTTCAAGAGATATCGTTCTTCTCTTGCTAGGGTAATAGGGGCGGCTATAAGGCTAGGAAGCCTTAAAGCCTAAGAAAGGAGGAAACAATGAGGCAGGTCAAAAACACCAAAATCTTCATTTTTGTGACTTTATTAGTTTTTTTGATGGCTTCTGTTGCTCATTCTCAAGCAGTGGTTGAAAGATACAAGTTAGGACATCTTCCGGAGGGCATCGCCTTCGTCAGTGAAGGAAAATTCGCCGGGAAGTTTGCCTTTGCTGATGGCTGGAATGTGTATTTATATGATATTAATACGGGTACTTATGATAAGCTTTTCTGCCAGACAAATCTCAATCTCGGCGATCTAGCCAGAGGTATCTGTTTTATCAGCGCAGGGGATTTTGCTGGGAATTTCTTATTAGGTGAGGCTGCCGATCCTGGTAATCTGTTTATTGTTTCTTTTTCGGGGACTTTAATTGCAAAGGTTGGGGCTGTTGATTTTGAGTGGGATAGACAAAACGAAGGAATCACGCAAATCACAAGCGGTCCTTACCAAGGAAAATTCGCCATAATTTGCTTTAAAACGGGACAATATATTCCCCATATTTTTATTTTTAGGATCGAGAATACAAATGGAATTGCAAAAGCCTATCTAGAAAAAGATATTGCAACTCCTGATTTAGGCACCTATCCTTTTGGCCTGGGTTTCTTGCCTGATGATTATCCCGATCCAGCCTACAGAAATCATCTTGTGATTTCAGACCTGGAAGCAGATCCAAATGGCTTTCTTTTTCTAAGAGTCTTTGATTGTGACGGAATCTTAAAGGCAAAGTTTCCTGTGGACTCCCGATATGAAGGCTTGGCCTATATTAATCGAGGACCATACAGAGGGAAATTAATGGTTTATGGCGGAGGAGAAGAGCACATTTGGGTGATGAGCTTGGATGGATCAGAAAAAATTCCCTTTTATACAGGAATAGGCATCGGATTGGCACCGCATCTCCTTTCCCTAGCCTGGCTTGAAGATACAAACCAGTTCCTTATTGGGAGATGGCTTGGTGAGCCGAATAACACGTTTTATTTTGTCTCCCGATTAGGCCCAGGAAATTGGAGAAAAGATGACGAAATAGCCTATTCTGGAATACCACGTTTACGAGATATTACAGGGCTAACGCCTGAAGAAAATTATTATCTGTTAGGAATAAGATGGGATGGCTCCTGGAGAAGATGGGTTCAAAAGCTAGATTCTAATTTCTATTGCCAAGGGGAATATCCAATCTGGCAATATTCTTCAAGACCTTTCGGGATTATATGCGATTTACCTGGAGATCCGCCAGAGACTGACAAGTTTTTATTAGCAGCGTTGAATGCAAGAGATCTTTATTTATTCAATAAGGATTTTAGCTCTTATGAAATCATTGATCTCAGCGCCAAGGTCAACGGCATAACTGATATTTGTTATGATGCGGCAATCCAGGAATATTATTTATTGGACTCTGGTAGTCTGATGCGTGCCTTTGATTCTGATTGGAATGAAATTGATCAATGTGATGTTAGCAATCTAGCGCCGCGTGGGTTCTCACGCTTGGCCAAAATTACGTCTGGCGATTTAAAGGATAATTTTGCTTTGCTCGACCAGAACGACCTGGTGTTAGTAATAATCAACTTCGCTTACCAAAAAGCTGCCTCCCTGCTGGAAGGCTTAATTGAAGAAATTCAAATAACCAGCGTTCTGCAAGACATAACAAGTGGAGACAGCGGTGTTGAAGATGGACTAAAGAACAGTTTGATTTATAAACTCAAAAACGCCATCAATTCCATAGAAAACGGGAATATTAATGCAGCTATTTGGGAAATTGAGGCCTTTCAGGATGAAGTTCAAGCTCAAAAAGGGAAAAAAATTCCATTAGATCTAGCTGATCAATGGATAGGCAAGGCAGAAGAAATCGTCCAGGATTTGAGAGATTCATAAAACATACTCATCTATGAATCACTTTAAAGGGAGAGCCTCTGGGCAGATATTAGGGGAAGATAGGTGCCGTAAAACTGCTCCAGTGGGCGGCTGCCACAATTTTTCGTCTTCTCTTAAGAATGGACAAGTGTGCTTTTCTGCATGAGGGACAAACAATGAGATCCGGAGTCCCACCAAAGGAGTCGATGAATGTTGATATCCCCAATTAAAAAACGGTTATTTTTGATCTTCGCGCTCTGGCTGACGCTCGCCTCAGCAATGGAAGCCGAGACATCACCGGCCGATTCCATCACCGCCGTGAAAATTAGAGACCGCGTCTACTTCCTGACCGCAGAGGCCCTGGAGGGACGGTATCCGGGTTCGCAAGGATTCAGGATCGCCGCCGAATACGCGGCCAGCCAGTTCAGAGCTGCAGGCCTCCTCCCGATCATCGGACCGGAAGGGCAGCGGAGTTATTTCCAGCCGGTTCCTCTAGCAAAACGCACCGTTCAGGAAGCAGCCGTGGTCACTCTCAGGACATCCGGACAGGAAAAAACGTTCACCGCAGGAAATCTGAAGCTTTATTCTTCCGAAGGCCTAATTGAGGAGGCAAAGCCGCTTCCGGTCGTCTTTGCGGGGTTCGGGATCAGCGAACCCAGGGCCGGGTGGAATGACCTCAAAAAATTGGACATCGCGGGCAAGGTCGTTGTCCTTATGACGGGCGCGCCGACAAAAGACGGAGAACCGATTCTCCCCGCGGATGTCCATAAAATATATGCTCCTCTGAACTCGATTCTAAGGAAAGCGACGGCCATGCGGGAGGCCGCGTTTATCCTTATTCTGCCTAATGAGGAACTGAGGCAAGCCTTCGATAGTTTTACGACCATTCCTGAGGAGCCGCAGTTTGTCCTGGACGACAAGGATCCGGGAGCTTACCGGATGGCGCCCTTGGGCTTTATTTCGGCCGACCTCAGCCAGGCGATTTTCGCCGACCAAGGACTCCCTGACGCCGCTGCGGTCAGCATGGGACGCCTCACTCCTGGAGAAATCAAGAATGTTACCATGGCCATTCGCATTCCTTTCA
Source organism: uncultured Eubacteriales bacterium (assembly GCA_964558915.1). Classification (GTDB taxonomy): domain Bacteria; phylum Acidobacteriota; class Aminicenantia; order Aminicenantales; family UBA8522; genus CAZKEW01. Next base: position 6,178 of record CAZLFV010000046.1, read on the forward strand.
GAGACGAAAAGGTTCAGACATGGAATGTCCTGGGCTTGGTCGAGCGGACGGACCCCGCGCTCAGAGACCAGGTAGTAGTCGTCACGGCTCACCTTGACCATCTTCCGCCGACACCGGACGGAAAGATCCAACCAGGAGCCAATGACAACGCCAGCGGAGCGTCCGCTCTCCTGGAGATTGCAGGAGCAGTCGCCTCTCATCCTCCTCTGCGCTCAGTCCTCTTTGTCCTTTCCAGCGCTGAGGAAGGGGGAGCGATGGGCTCACGCTATTTCCTCGCCCGTGGCCCAGTCTCTAGAGACCGAATCGTCGCTGATATCAACATGGACATGATCGGTCGGACAGAGGAAGGACTGCAAGCCGAACGTGCCCAGTATGCCCTCGACTCCGGCCGGATCAACCCTGCTTTCACCCGGATGATTGAGGACGTTAACTCCCGAAAGGCTGGATGGCCGCTGAGATTTGAGCATCCGCAGAACCTTGGGGATAGCGACCATCGCTTCTTCGAAGCCCTCGGCATCCCGGCTGTTAATTTCTATACCGGGAGGATTCCCGACACGCACAAGCCGACGGACACACCGGAAAAGCTGGATTACGAAAAGGCAGCCCAGATCGCCCGGCTTGTCTACGAGATCACCATGGAACTGGCCACCAGAAAGCCACTCTGGAAATAGGCCTCTTGCGCTCAGCTCATATTTGCCAGCAACTTACTGAGTCTGCATTATTTGCATTGTTAGATGCAAATAGGTGCCACACTAGGTGCCACAGCGAAAAAGAAAGTGTCTTTTGCTAGCTTGACCGGCAGTCAAAACCCGGCCGTTCGATTCTCATTAGCGCGA
>CAZLFV010000046.1:7113-9002 GCA_964558915.1 uncultured Eubacteriales bacterium
TTTTGCTAGCTTGACCGGCAGTCAAAACCCGGCCGTTCGATTCTCATTAGCGCGATAAGTTCGCCCCTCACTTTTTCTCCGGACCAGCCGGAATTTCCCACATGCTGACCTGTTGGATAATCGCGCCGAACGGCTGCTCCTTGGAAGGCTGGCCGCCCATGCCCATTTCCATGATACAGGGGAGAGGGCCCCAGAGCTCCATGGCCACGAGGTGGCCGTCCAGAAGGGAGGCGGCGATCTCGCCGCGGAAGTATTCTGTGCTCCGCATTTTCAGGGAGACCTGCGGCGTATTCATGTCTTGGGTAACCCGATTGCCCTCCATGGAAATCCAGATGAGGACGCAGGGCACTCCCTGAGACCGGGTCAGGCCGATGATGCTAACTTGCATCTCACCGACCTGGTATTGGCCGACCTTGCCTTCCCCTCCGACCCGGGTGATATCCCATGGCTTCCAATCAACCTCGCGCCAGGTGCTCCCGATCCTGACCTTGCCCCTGGAATTATCATGAAGCGAGAGAAGGACGGCGTCCCAGCCGGCGGCATCCATGGTCAGCACCTTGAGCAGATAACCGAAGAGCTCGTTTCCCAGGCTGGCAAAGTCAACCGGGGGATTGACGTAGTCGAAATCGCGGGGTGAGAACTCGAAGGAGAGCCTTTTTTCACCCAGCATGTCCTGCGGGACCGGGTAACTGTCCGGACCCAAGCCCTGGGCCGCGGCGAACCTTTCCCAGACGCATTTTTCCACCCAGACTCCGGGTTCGGCTTCCCGCAGGAGCGTGCGGGAGATCCGGCCCTCCGCTACCATGCGGCTGAGAGGACGGCCCTCACGATCTACCGTGAGGTTGATCCTTTTAATGTCATAACGGCGTACTTCACCGGGCTTGCCCTTGCGGGTAAGGGAAATAGGCTCGTTCAGGATCTTGGCCCAAGCCGAAGGCGTGACGGGTTTGTTGTCCCAAGGCATGAGCGGCCACCAGCCCCAGATCTTCGACTCTTCCTTGGGCGGCGAGGATATGGCCTGCCCGCTTTGACCTGCGGCGGGCGCGGCCAAGGCGGCAAGCACCAGCAGCAAGAGACTGATACTCAGTGCGTTTCGTGATGTTGTCTTTGACATTTCAACCTCCTATGCATTTATATTTGTGCTCAGCGCGATCCCCTCTTTTTGCGGGAACTCGGGAGTTCGCGTTTGATCTCGGCGGCGGCCCGCTTTGTCCACTCGAGCTGGCTGCGATAATTTTGAATGCCATGATCAAGAGAAAGGCGGGCCATGAGATTTTGAGGCCGCGTCAGCCCCTCGGTGTAGCCGAGAAGCTCGTCGAGATAAGCGGCCACGGCTTTTTGATAGGTCTCGAGGTAAGCCAGAATTTCCTCTCTGCTGAGCTGGCCCCCCGCCAAGGAAAAGCGGAGGACCGGAGCCCCGCCGCTGCGGATGAGTTCCTCCCTGGTCACCGGCTGATGCAGCCAGAAATCGAGCGCCCGCTTGCCGGCGGCCGTGAGAGAAAAAACACGTCGGGGACGGGCCTCTTTGGTAGTATCCAGGTGGGCCTCAAGAAGGCCGCCGTGGGTCAGACGGCGGAGGGCCGGGTAAATGGCGCCAGGGCTGGAGCTGAAATGTGAGAGAGGAGTGGTGGCAAAAACCTTGTGGATGTCATAACCCGTTCCCGGCTCTATGCCGATGAGGCCGATAAGCGCGTACTCGAGAGTGGTGAGCTGTTTTCGCGACATTTGACCTCCTATTTCGATAGGAAATAATACGTGCCGTAATATAATACTTCATAATAAATCGGTCTTGTCAAGTATTTTTTTAATTTTTTTTATTTTCTTTCTTTCCCCCTGAGACGGCTGAAAAGCCGGCAAAATGCTTGGCCTGGACCGGGTGCGTTCCCACC
>CAZLFV010000046.1:9012-18806 GCA_964558915.1 uncultured Eubacteriales bacterium
AATCCAGTGAGGCATTGGACCGAGGCGAAGGGTGCGGCCGATGACAAGGCGAAGCTGGACACGATCAAGAAGGGAATAGCGGCCTGCCTCGAATTGAAGGGATACACCGTTCAATAAAAGACTTCATGCGCCCCTGGGCCATTTTGAGCTTTTTTGGCACTGAAATGTCAAAAGCTGGCCTCCTGGAAGTCGAGGATACCAGGAAGAGGCTGGCGAGGCTGAAGGGAAGCCGATTAAAAAACCCGGCGGCAGGATATGGGATGACGGGCGGAGCGGTTGATTCCGGATCCAAAGGTCGGAGGCTCGAATCCTCTCAGACGAAGATCTTTTGATCTCTACAGCATCTGCCAAGCTTCTTCTAGGAGATTGCTTGGTTCATCTGTCTTCCTCATCTGACGAGCGACTTCCTTGAAGAAGGGAAGAGGATCGAGACACGACTCGGGCGTTAAGACTCCATGGGCTCTCATCTCGCCTCCTAGGATCTTCAAGGTTGCGAGTGCCAGGGCTGCGGGAGTCGGATTATTGTTCCAACCGTACCAGGTGGGCGTGGGCCAGCAATTGTATCTCGTTCGATTCCCCCTCTTGATTCCAACCGCTTCTACCCAGCGCATACCGTCTCTTGGAAATCCGGTTGAACCCGCTAGCTCTCGATCCTGCTCTGCGACAATCAGGTCGAGGAAGTCCAGAGTCGCTTGCGACCAAGTGAGCTCGCCTTTTGCTATTCGTGCTCCTAGCTGCCTGTACATTCCATTCAATTGAAAGGGGAACCAGCTAACAAGAGTATAGACATCTTGGATTTCAGGAATAGAGCGGGGAATTGTGACAGCTTCCGGGCTGCCCACCAAAACGGCGGGAATCTCGCCTATTCCGGGCATCGACACCTTCAATTCATCCGTCTCATTTTTGACGGCTACCGAAAACCCACCTCGGTATCCAGGAAACGGTGGGGTCACCCATTTCGTGAGCATCTGCATCCCAGCGGAGAGGCGCCCAGTCTCTCTATAGCTTCTGACTACTTGCTTCGTGATGCCGAGCGCGGCGGCCGGAAAGAAGCCGCACGAACTGAGCTTCTCTACTCTGTCCAACTGGCGGGCCGCGTGCAGCATCATTAGCGTTGCGACGCCAGGACAAGCGCCTATCCCTACCAGCGCCGTGACCCCTTTGGCTTTTGCCATCGAGTCGAGTTCTAGAGCCGCTTTTGTTGTGGGGCCGTCCGCCCCAATGTCACAGTAGTTTGTGCCTGCCATGATAGCGGCATTGAGGACGTCCAAAACGGTCTCGTACTCGGGACCGGTCGTGTTCACAACGATATCAAAGTTCCTTGCCAAAGCAATCAGTTTGCCTCGGTCCGCAACGTCGACGGAAATTGCCCTCGCCTTCCCCCCTATGTCTTTGGCGCATTTTTGCGCCCTCTCTAGGTTCCTTCCTGCTATCACGATTTCAGAAACAAGGCTGCTCAAAGCCAGAATGCTGCAAGCTTTCTTGCCATACAAACTCGCTCCACCGAGGGCAAGAACACGCATCCCCTTGGGTTCCTTGCGGACCTATTATATAGTATTATCTTCTCCAAGGTAATATCACTCTCAGTTTGTTGAAGACAAGCAGGGCATAGCCTTAAGAAATGTGCCAACGTTTGCCTCACCGTTGGATTGGTCGGATCAAGAAAACTGGCTGCCGACGATGCCAGGAAGAGGCCGGGGGGCCAGCTTGACTGGCGGTCAAGACGTCGTTAATTTAAGTCCGGCCCTCGGCATCCTTTTAAGCGCCGCCAGGCCAAATTAAGCGCGTCTGGGCGAAATCCACTACTCCTGTGTTACACGCGGAGAGGTCTACAACAAAACTCATGCCGACTGTATGTCAACTGGCAGGTTTCGGTAGCGGGGCTGGTCTACTCTAATGGCCGTCGACCCTTTCTACGTGCTGCCAGCGACGCCGCAGCCGCTCCGGCCAATGTGCCAGCGACGGAAGAGATAAAAGCCCTAACTCCCATCCGCTTATCCCACAATAAACCGAAAATAACAATTAGGAGTGGGGCGGCTTCAACTGCCAACATGATCGCCCAGTCCTTACGATAGGCGTCGGGATTACCACGCGACAGGAAGAACTGGCATATGAAGAAGCAGACCGCCATCAAAATGAAGGTCGCGATAATGCCTGCGTAGCCAAACTCATAGAGCACAGCTTCCGCGATGGCCCAGACAAAAACGAAGGCAAAAAGCCCCAGGAAAAAGGCACGTAATACTTTTGACATTTTCGCTCTCCCTTTTCAGACCATATATAAGCTGACGTTATCATCTCTTGCGGCATCGACCTTGTCAAGAGACATCGACTCGGGAGCTGAAGAGAGGCGGAACGAGATCGTCATGGAGTCTATCGCGTTACTTACGCTCTGGATATGGCGGAGAAAAAGATTATCATCCTTCACGTGAACCACAGGAAAGAGGCATATCGTTAAAAAATATGGGGCGGGCGTCCCAGGATGCGCCCTTCTTTCTCTGCTTCCTCTTGTGCTATAATCGCCATGCAAGGGAATCCGCCGGGGTGGCGGAATTGGTAGACGCAAGGGACTTAAAATTTTCCAGGAAGAAAAAGTGAGCTTTTTACGCTAAGCTCATTATTGCCAGCAATTTACTGAAAATTAAGAGAGTTACGGGAAAATAGGGGAGTTTTGCATTGTCTGCATTATTTGCATTGTTAGATGCAAATAGGTGCCACACTAGGTGGCACAGTGGGAATCCGCGGTCGGATGAAGGTCGTTGCGTGTCCTAATGGCCAGGCGGTCATCGACAGGATCATCCGTCACCTGAAGTTGGCGTTTGTCGCCGAGAAACCGCCGAGTTGTTGAATGAAATAGAAGAGGCAGTCAGACAAAAAGGTTAACCAGAATTCCTTTTTAACTTGCCCAATGATGTTTGCTTCTCCTTAAAACGATGCAACGGAAGCTTAGAAGGCTCTTTCCGATCCTGTCCCTTCCGCTTTAGTCGCCTGTTAATTTTCCTTGATATGCTGTATTTTGAGACCTATATTATAAGCACAAGTAAAAGGCTAGCGGCCGAAGAAAATCCTCATGAATTTGCTCTGAAAGAGCTTTTCATGTTTTCAATATATTATAAGGAGGGGAAAATGAGAACTTTCAAATTTATGGCAATGCTTTGTCTCTGCCTGCTCGTGTTTTTCGCGGCTCCCTCGAATAATGGAATCGCCGGCAACACTGTAGCCAATCCGGACCAAATGGGGCCGTACGCAGTCGGTTTTAAGTTCTTCCTGCTTACAGACCCCAGCCGGAACACGGATATAGGCGGCAGGCCAATCGCTGTCTATGTCTGGTATCCGGCAAATCCGGGGGATGTGACCGCGTCGACGCCGAAAGCCGTGTATCCTCTGGATCCCTACAATGTGCAGGGTGGATTCGATTCCACATCAGAGGAGTGGGAATCTCTTGGACTTGATCCCGCTTATCAAGCGATTCCGGTATCCATGGACAAACCATTTCCGATTGTAGTTTTTTCTCCCGGCTGGGGGTGCGCCGCCTATTTTTATCTTTATCTCGCCCAGCGGCTTGCCAGCCACGGATTTGTCGTTGCGGCTTTAACCCATTACAGGGATTGGACACTGCCGCTTGAGCCCCTTGATCATCCCGCCCTTACGGCCATGAACCGCCCCCGGGATGTTTCGTTCGCGTTGACAAAGCTCTTGGAAATGAACGAGGTATCCGGAGACCTCTTCTACAAGTTTGTGAACCCAAATAAGATCGCCGCGTCAGGCCATTCATTCGGCGGCTACGCTTCCCTGGCACTTGCCGGCGGGGATGATGTGGTCTGTGATATCTTCAATGATCCGTTTTGGAGCGATTATTATGGCCCTCCACCTCCGGAGACTTGCGTGGAAACGTTGCCGGACCCGAGGATCAAGATGATCGTACCTATTGACGGTTCTAATCAGTGCTTGTACTTCTACGAGCTAGCGAGGATCTCAATCCCGGTTATGGGCATAGGGGAAGAATGGTCTACGCTGAAATACATTCTTGTGGACACGTACGGGTATCCTGACTACTGGGCCTCATGGCAGGCGCGTCAACACGCTGCGATGCAAGGTCACCCCTGCTATCGGGTGGACGTTGCCGATACTTATCATATGACCTTCGGGAATTTCTGCGAAGCTCTAGTAATATGGAGAGACAAGGGGATCCTCAGCCAGGAGGAATACGATGATTGGGTTTCCTGGTATTGCACGGCTCCCAGTGTGGCTCCTATTCCCCCCGAAGAGGCCTATCGTCTGACGAATAAATACGTCATCGCATTCCTGAAGACAAACCTATCCAAAGAGACAGGCTATCAGAATATTCTGACTCCCGGTTATGCGATTACCCGTGAACCTCGCATAGAGTTTTTCGTGACTGAAAAAAGTAACCCTAACGCGATAGATGAAGATTGGCCGGGCTATTATTTATATTTCATGCACCAACCTGGGAAAGCGCAAGCGAAGGCTCCAAAGGATCCGAGCCCAACACTTACTATCTTTCATCCCCGTATCAGAAAGTAGAGCTTGATATTGACAACAAGGTGAAAAGGCAGAAGCCTGTTTTCAATTGACGATTCTCCCCATTCCTTAATATTTTTTTTAGGCCACAAATCACACAAGGGATCGGCCATGGCCACAAGTGCCCGAAATTGCACACTGAAAATTTTCCAGGAAGAGAAAGTGAGCTTTTTACGCTAAGCTCATTATTGCCAGCAATTTACTGAAAATTAAGAGAGTTACGGGAAAATAGGGGAGTTTTGCATTGTCTGCATTATTTGCATTGTTAGATGCAAATAGGTGCCCCACTCGGTGCCACAGTGGGAGGATGAGGTCTGCTTGGCCGCTTGACTCGCCTCGCTATTCCTTGCTAATCTTTAGCCATGGATTTTATAGGGGTCAGCAGTGGCCATCAAGTGCCCCCGGTGTGGTTATAACAATCCCGACAATAGTTCTTACTGCAGCAAGTGTGCGGCCGGCCTTAAACCTTTGGAATCCGGTTCTCTTTCCCGCACTAAAACGATAATAACTCCCAAAAAAGAACCCTTTAAAGACAAAACAATCGCCCGAAAGTATAAAATCATTGAAAAGCTCGGCGAAGGAGGAATGGGAGTCGTATTCAAGGCAAAAGATATAAAACTCGACCGGCTCGTAGCCCTGAAGTTCCTGCCTCATGACCTGACCAAAGACAAAGAAGCGAAAACGCGGCTGGTGAGGGAGGCGCAGGCGGCTGCGGCGCTCGATCATCCCAGCATCTGCACGGTGCACGAAGTGAATGAAGCAGAAGGACAGACCTTCATCGCCATGGCCTATGTCCCGGGGCAGAGTTTGAAAGACCGGATCGCCGCAGGGCCTCTGGAAATCAGGGAAGCTTTGGACATCGCCGTCCAGATTGCCGAAGGGCTCACCGAAGCCCACAGAAACGGAGTCATCCACAGGGACATCAAGCCGGGCAATATCATGCTCACAGAGAAAGGGCAAGCCAAGATCATGGATTTTGGGCTGGCGAAGCTCGAGCGGGGAGCCGACTTGACAAAAACGCCTGCGATCATGGGAACAGTCGCCTATATGTCACCTGAACAAGCTCGCGGGGAAGCGGTCGACCAGCGCACGGACATCTGGTCGTTCGGGGCGACTTTATATGAGATGCTTGCCGGGGTGAGGCCGTTCGGTAGGAAAAGCGACCAGGCCATGATCTATTCGATCTTGCACGAGACTCCTGAGCCTTTGACCCGCGTCCGCGCTGACATCCCCCTGCCGCTCGACCAGATTGTGCAAAAGGCCCTTGAGAGGGATAAACCGCGACGCTACCAGAACATGGCTGAGATCCTCGAGGACCTCAAAGCCGCCCGAATTCCAGGCCTGAGCAGCCTCCAGCCCTACAAATCGATCATCGTCCTTCCGTTCGAAAACATCAGCGCCGACCCGGAGCAGGACTATTTCTGCGATGGCTTGACCGAAGAGCTCATTTCGAGCCTGTCCAAGATCCGCTCCTTGCGTGTGATCTCCCGCACGTCATCCATGATCTTCAAAGGGACAAAGAAGGATATCCCGGCCATCTCCAGGGAGGTCCATGTCGGATACGTTCTCGAGGGGAGCGTCCGTAAGGCGGGCAACAACCTGCGCATCACCGCCCAGCTCATTGACGCCGCCAACGACGCCCACCTCTGGGCCGAGAAATATGGCGGCACTCTGGATGACGTTTTCGATATCCAGGAGAAAGTCTCGCAGTCCATCGTCGAAGCCTTGAAGCTCAAGCTGACTCCAGCGGAGTCGGAGCGCCTGGCCGAACGCCCCATCCCGAACGCCCTAGCCTACGAATTCTATCTCAAAGCTAGGCAGGAAATCCTCAAGTGGACCGAGGCAGGGCTGGAAAAAGCGCTGAGATATCTTCAAAGCGGCCTCGAAGTCGTCGGAGAGAACGCGTTTCTCTATGCGGGCATGGCCTATGTGTATTTCCAATATTTCAATCTCGGCCTCAAGGAGGGGGGACACAACCGCAAGCAAGCCGAGGACTACGTCCGCAAGGCCTTCGCTCTGGATCCGGACTGCACCGTCGCCAATTTCGTCCAGGGGAATCTTATTGCTTGGCACAATCTTAAAGATGGCATCGAACGGTTCAAGCGCGTTCTTGATAAGAACCCCAATGATTTTGATACTCTGTTTTTCCTCAGTTGTTTACTCGGAACGCTGGGCCGGACGCGCGCCGTCATTCCTCTCGAGGAAAGAACCATCCAGATCGACCCTCTCAATCCCCTGGCCCATGTTCATTCCGGATTCAACAGGATGTGGGATGGACAATATTCCCTAGCTGTAGAAAGGCTGGGGAAGCTCCATCTGTCATTCCACGAGGACGTAATGACGAAATGGAGCTATGGCCTGAGCCTGGCTTATGTAGGCAGAAAAGAGGAGGCCGGGTTGATCTTCGACGAAGTGGCCCGGGAACAGCCAGGGACTATTTTCGCCTGCCTGGGCCTGGCTTTCAAGTGCGCGCTGGAGGAAAAAAGGTCCGAGACATTGGCCATGCTTGATTCGAATCCTGCGATCCAAAATCCGTGGGATTTTCAGATCGCCTATTGGAAGACCGAGTGCCTGGCCTTAGCTGGCGAAAAAGAGTTGGCGCTTGACTGCTTGGAACGTGACGTGGACCTCGGCATGAGCAATTACCCTCTCATGAGCGAGCTTGACCCCTTTCTGGCCAATATCCGGGGCGAGGAGCGTTTCCAGAAACTCATAGAGCGGGTGAAGTACGAATGGCAGCATTTTGAGGAATGAGGATAACCAGCCAAACGATTGCTCATTACAGGATCCTCGGCGAGCTCAGGGAAGACGGAATAGGTGTTATCTACAAAGCCCACGACGATCCAAAAAAAGAAATCCTTGTTATCTTCTAAAAGAGGAGGAAAAAATGCTGAAAAAAGTTTGTATCGCGGCCATTCTTATGCTTACGCTTGCTCTTGTCTTAGCAAGCATTGGATTCGCTCAGGAGCCTGTGACAGAAAAGAGCAAACAAAGCTCCGAGGCAGACATCGTCCAATTGCCGGTGCCCCAGACTGACAGCCGGACATCTGTTGAAAAGGCTATCAGTCTGAGGAGGTCGATTAGAGAATACGGAGATGTGCCCCTATCGATCTCAGAAATTTCCCAGATTCTATGGGCTGCCCAGGGATTTACGCAAGAGAGGAAAGAACCGCCACGAATGTGGAATACGAAATACGAATGGCAGGGCGGACTGCGAACCGCTCCATCGGCAGGCGCCCTCTATCCAATGGAGATTTACCTTTTGGCCGGAAATGTCGAGGGATTAGCCAAAGGAGTCTATAAATTTATTCCCAAGAATCATTCTCTCAAAAAAGTTATGAGCGTTGATAAGAGGACAGATTTGTGCAATGTTGCGCTCAAGCAGGCGTCTATTGAAAAGGCGGCTGCCACAATTGTCATAGCTGCAGTCTATGAGAGAACGTCGTTTAAATATGGCGAAAGGGCAGAAAGATATGTTCATATCGAGGCCGGAAGCATAGCGGAAAATGTTTATTTGCAGGGGATAACGTTAGGGATAGGGACCGTGATTATTGGAGCTTTCCTCGACAAAGAGGTAAAAAGCATTCTTCAATTACCCGAGGATGAAAACCCATTAGTTATCATGCCCTTGGGCAAAATGCCCAAAACTTAGAGCTACATTTTCACGGAGGAATAGATATGAGAAAGATACTTGTCTTAGCTATATTAATTTTTGCTCCTCTTTTGCACGCCCAAAAATTCGAAGGACTCGCTCTCACTCCGCCCATGGGATGGAATAGTTGGAATAAATTTGGGTGCGACGTCAGCGAAAAATTAATTAAGGAAATTGCCGATGCCTTGGTCGCGAGCGGAATGAAAGATGCGGGATATCAATACGTTGTTATCGATGACTGCTGGCAAGTTGACAGAGACAGTCAAGGAAACATTATTGCTGATCCTGCTCGTTTTCCTTCCGGAATGAAAGCGCTGGGCGATTATATTCACTCCAAAGGATTGAAGTTTGGAATCTATTCAGATGCGGGAACAAAAACGTGCCAGGGCAGACCCGGAAGCCGGGGTTATGAATATCAAGACGCCAGAACGTATGCCGAATGGGGCGTGGATTATTTGAAATACGATTGGTGCAATCACGGCAAACAAAATTCTGAAGCCTCATATTGCACGATGAGAGACGCGCTTTATAAAGCAGGGAGACCCATTGTTCTGAGTATTTGCGAATGGGGAACAACGAAGCCATGGGAATGGGGAAAAGATATTGGTCATCTATGGAGATCAACTGAAGATATTATTAATTGTTTCGACTGCAAGAATTATTGGGGTGGATTGGGTGTTGTCCAAATTATAGACAAACTCGCTGATATTGGAGAATATTCTGGCCCCGATCACTGGAACGATCCTGATATGCTTGAAATAGGGAATGGAGTTTTAACTCCGGCCGAGGAAAGACTTCATATGAGTATGTGGGCGATGTTTTCAGCGCCGCTTATGGCCGGCAACGATCTAAGAAACATGTCGCCGCAAACGCTTGAAATACTTACCAATAAAGAAGTGTTGGCAATCGACCAAGATAAACTCGGGATATCGGCAACACGATGGATGAAGTACGGCGAATTAGAAATTTGGTTCAAACCTTTGGACGGCGGCAACTGTGCATTTTGTCTTATTAACAGAAGCAGCCAGCCAATTAATTTGAACTCCGATTTGAAAACGACCATAAAGGGATACCCAGTCGATGATTCGTTTATTGTGCGCGACCTTTGGAAACACAAAGACATTGGGGCAACAAAAGAAAACGTTGTCGCAACAATTCCATCTCACGATGTCCTGATGCTCAAACTCACAAAAAAACAATAATGAATGTCCAATTTTATCGTGCCAAGCTCATATTGGCCAGCAACTTATTGAAAAATTAGGGAGTTACGGGGAAAAAAGAGAGCTCCGTTAGGTAGCATTCTAGCTCTATTTCATATGTAGTACCCGAAAATCATCCAGGAAGGCGGAGGCCTCAGCGAAGTGCCCTTCTTTCGCTCCTTCCTCTTATGCTATAATCGCCGTGCAAGCGAATCCGCCGGGGTGGCGGAATTGGTAGACGCAAGGGACTTAAAATCCCTCGGTTGGCAACAACCGTGCCGGTTCGAGTCCGGCCCTCGGCACTCTTATTTTCTCTTCTTTTCTCCTTAATTACGCTCATCCCTGATTATTCATACCCTTCTCAAATGAGAGTTTGACTAATGCGGGTAGGGGTTTTATTATAT
>CAZLFV010000046.1:18816-20056 GCA_964558915.1 uncultured Eubacteriales bacterium
GGCCCTCGGCACTCTGCCCTAATAAGCATACCTTAAAACGTAATTTTCTTTCTTTGCGAGAATCGCCACCGAATTTTTCTCCGCTGTTAACGGCAGAATGAGTTCCGGCGGGCCGCCGCCAAAATCTAGTCTTTCCGCCGGAAGCTTGGACAGGTTAGTCACCAAGCATCCGGAGTCTGGGTCAAATGGTCTGAATTCATCACTTTTTCCGTGCGCCATTTTTGCTTCGAGCCCGGCCAGATAGTCTGTGTATGTTTCCTTTGATATGCGGGGCATCGATTTTCTGATTTGAACGGCGATTTCCTCAGCTGGAGAACCGTCAATAAAGCCAGTTTTAAGCCTGATCGTGTGCAGCATGATCCCGTTCCCAAAAAATCTTGGGCCATACTCCTTGATATACCGCCGGACATCGATCGGAATGGTTAGACCGACATTTTCTCCCCAGGCATTGGCCTGCCTTCCGACCAGCTTTTTGACGGCGAGGGCCGATAAAATATCGTTCGATGAAATCCGCACGTCCCCGGAAGAGGCGGCCGCCTTGATCATCAATCGAACGTCTTTCCGGAGAAAGTCGGCAACCTCAACGGTGAATCTCTCGTTTTGCGGTGCGGGTTTGGATTCGACTCCCTTGAAGGAAAAAGCCTTAAGCGCCGTCCTGTGGTGGTGAGGCCTAAAAGACAGGGCCGTTAAAAAATACTTAAACGGCACCCAACGTCGTTTCGCCAGCGCCGCCAGAAGCGACAAAAAATAAAAATAGCTGTATCCGTCCCCGGCCACATGACTCATTTTCGGAATCAAGATCAAACCATTCCTCAGCCGGATCACTTTTAAAAAAAAGAGCTTCTTTAAATCGGGCAGGCAGTAGCGGGAATACGCTTCGTAGCCCTTTTCTTCAACCTCCCGGAGGTCGAGCTCCTGATCAATGGCTTCTTCGCCATAGTGATTCTCTTCACGGAATTTCTCCTCGATGATGACGCCGTCCCTGTATTGGCCAAATAACGGCCAAAAAGAGGCCGATAATTTCCCCAAAGAAGCCCTCAGTTTCTTTGTTTCAAACGCCTGCCGATAATAGAAAAGCAGCTCCAGGGGATAGATCCCGTTTGAAAACAGAGCGTCGACCTGGGAGATATTGATTTCCTTCATTTCCAATCCTTCCGTCACTACCGGGTTGTGCCGGCCTTGGCGGCCCAGTCCATCAGGGCTTTGATGGAACTGTCGATGGCCGAGCGCGCCCCGTTTC
>CAZLFV010000047.1:0-16527 GCA_964558915.1 uncultured Eubacteriales bacterium
CCTCGACAGGGGGAACTGACGGGAACGGTATCACACGCCTAGAGATTTGCTGCTTCTATTGTTGACAGAAGGGTGTTTTTGGCTTCTAATGGACGTGCTTTCATTGAAGAGGAAAAAGCATGATCGCTAAAGTCAAAGACCGAATCCTCGAAGTCAAGGACTTCCCCAAGCCCGGTGTAGGCTTCAAGGACATCACACCGGTTGTCCAGGACGCAGCCACATATAAATACGTCGTTGACCGGATTACGGCCTGGGCTAAAAAGAAAAGGCCACAGGTCATCGCCGGAATCGAGTCAAGAGGCTTTCTCTTCGCCGCCCCGGTGGCGAACAAGTTGGGATTGGGGCTCGTGATTATCCGGAAAAAGGGGAAACTACCACGCCAAACCGTGGTCGTCCGGGCGCCGAACGAATATGCCGTCGAGCATTTCGAGATGCACGCCGACTGCATTCAGCCCGGAGAGCGTGTCCTCATCGTCGATGACCTTATCGCCACAGGCTCCTCGTCCATTAGCGCAATAGAGCTGGTCGGCAAACTCGGCGGGAAGGCGGTCGGTTTTGCCGCCCTCGTCGAGCTCACTTTTCTCAACGGCATTGAAAACATCAAGAAAGCCCATCCTGAGGTGGACATCTTCGCCTTGATCAAGTTTGAAAAATAAGCGCGGCGGGCCAGGTCGCAGGACAGAAGAATGAGACACCCGTTCTTCTTATTACTCCTTAACATCATTTTCCTTTTCAGCCTGAGCTGCGCGCCGGCCGCCGTCTATAAGCTGCAACTGACTCCATACAGCCCCCGCGAAGCTAAATGGGTTAAAAAGACGCTGGCCAGAATGACCCTTGAAGAGAAAATCGGCCAGATGATCGGCTGCCGGTATAATGGCCTATTTTTCAACCGGGACAGCGATTACCTACAAGAACTCGTGGACCTCATCACTCAACAAAAAATCGGTTGCCTGACCATCTTTGCCGGCGAGGTCTATGAAACCGCCCACTTGACCAATTATCTCCAGAGCAAAGCCAAGATTCCGCTCCTCATCGCCGCCGACCTTGAATGGGGCCCGGCCATGCGCATCAACGGAACTACGCTCTTCCCTCCGTTCATGGCCCTGGGAGCGACAAATTCCGGTGACCTGGCCTATCAAATGGGCAAAATCACCGCAGTTGAGGCCAGGGCCATGGGCATCCACATGACCTACGCTCCTTGCGTCGATGTCAATATCAACCCGGATAATCCTATTATCAGCACGCGCTCACTGGGTGAAAAACCCGAGGACGTCGGCCGCCTGGCGGTGTCCTTTATCAAGGGGTGCCAGGAGAACGGGCTGATCGCCACGGCCAAGCATTTTCCCGGGCACGGGGATACGGACATCGATTCTCACAGCAAACTTCCCACAATCACGGCGGACAAAAATCGGCTGCAGAACGTTGAGCTCTATCCTTTCGCTCAAGCCATCCAGGCTGGCGTTCTATCTGTCATGACATCCCATCTCTATGTGCCTGCGTTAGACCCGACACCGGGCCTTCCGGCGACTCTTTCTCCACTGATCCTGACCGAGCTTTTGAGAAAAGATCTGGGGTTTAAAGGACTTATCGTCACGGACGCAATGGACATGGGCGGCATAACCAATACTTTCACGCCTCAGGACGCCGCGTTGAAAGCGGTGGAGGCGGGCGCAGATATGGTTCTCCTTCCTCCCGACCCTTCCGGAGTTATGGAGGCTCTGGTCAACTCTGTTTCATCGGGCGCGATTAAAGAATCAAGAATTGACGTGTCGGTCGAAAGGATCCTGGCGCTCAAAGCCAGGCTCGGCCTGCAAAAGAACAGGCTCGTGGATATCAGCCAGTTGCCGGTGAAGGTGGCCTCAAAGGAACACCTCGAGAAGGCGAGACTCACTTTCGAGAACTCTGTAACCTTGGTCAAGAATGAGGGAAACGTGCTTCCCCTTTCTGCGGGGGTGCCCAAGAAAAAAATCGCTGTTATTTCTTTGAGCAGTGACCCTGGCGACTACTACGCCGGAAGGCCTTTCATCGAAGAGGTCAGGAAACGTGTGCCCGGGATTATGAGCTTCTATGCCGATGCTTATACAGGCCAGGAATACCTCTTGGAAGCAAAGGCCAAAGCCGCCGATCCTGGCATAATTATTCTAGCCCTCTTTTCAAGCTTACGGACTGCTAAAGGAAGCGTTGACCTTTTGCCGGCACACATTGAGCTCGTCAAACAGGTCGCTTCGGGACGAGCACAAGTCATCGTTCTCTCGTTTGGAAGCCCTTATTTTTTGAAACATTTCCCCAAGGTTGAGGGCTATATTTGCCTATACAGGGGCACGGTCCAGGCACAAGAAGTCGCAGCCAGAGCCATTTTCGGCGAGATTAATGTTGAAGGCCGGCTCCCTGTTTCCATCCCGGGTCTCTATCCGAGCGGGCATGGGTTGATTTTATCCAAGCAGCCGGAAGAGGAAGCAACAAAGCCCCGCTAGTTCAATCAAAATTCCCACGAGACCGCAGCCTGAACCCTTTTAAAAGAGCGGTTTTCCACATTCTGAGGAAATGTGGACTCTCCCAACGTCCTTTATAAGCAGAGAAAAAAATGATGAATTCACGCCGAAAAATTCTGGCTATGATCGCAGTGGTCACCGCGGCGACTCTGGCCTCGTTTCTTATTATTTTCGAAAAGAGGACAGCGCCGCCAAACTCTGCTGCCCTCAAGGAACCTGCCGGGGACGCCTCCGGTAGCGAAGACACGGCTGTGCCCGTCAAAATTGTCGCGGCCCGGCGCGGGAACCTAGTGATCAAATTAAGATCGCCGGCCGAAGCCGCAGCAGACAAGAAAATAATCCTCAAGGCTGAGGTCTCCGGAAGAATCAAAAGCCTGAAGGTTAAAGAGGGAAAGCGCGTCCAGGAAGGAGACCTCCTTGTGGAGCTTGACGATGAGGAATACGCCCTGAGGTTCGAACGCGCGGAAGCGATACGCTTGCGCTATCTTTCAGAGATGTTCCTGGAAATGCAGTTTGCCGGTTCTCCGGTCGAGCTTGATCCCAAGGCGCTCGGAAGAGCCCAGGAATCTGAACAAGAACTCCAACGGGCCAGTTCTCTTTTCGAAAGGCGGCTGCTCTCCAAGGAAGCACTTGAAACGGCGAAAAAAAAGCATGAGCTTGTCCTTATAGAAACAGGCCTGAAGAAAGAGGCCGTCCAGGCTTCGGCCAAGGGACTTACACAGGCGGAAATCGACGTCAAGATGGCACTGCTCGACCTGAGCAAAACAAGGATCAGGGCCCCGTTTTCCGGCGTCATCACAGGAATTCGGGTTTCGCCGCAAGAGACAGTCTCGGCCGGCCGTGACCTCTTTACGCTTGTTAATATTAGTCCAGTCAGAGTCTTGGCCAGAGTGCTCGAAAGCGAGGCGGGAAAGATTCGCACAGGACAAGAAGCGGAACTCAGGTTCATCGCCTATCCGGGAAGGATATTCCGGGGAAAAGTGGACGCCGTCAGCCCGGTTATCGACCCGCAAGACAAAACGTCAGAGGTTCAAATCATCGTCGAAAACAGGGAAGAGGAGATCAAGCCTGGCATGCACGCTGAAGCCGAAATCGCTGCCGAAATCTATCAGGACAGACTCATCGTCCCGCAGGAGGCGCTTCTCGTCCGGGGCGGAAAGAAGCTTGTTTTTGTGGCCGTGGGGGGCCTGGCAAAGTGGCGTTATATCGAAGTGGGACTGGAGAATGAAAAGTATGCTGAAGTCCTCGCCGGTATCAAAGAAGGCGAGATGGTCATCTCTGAGGGCCATTTCAGTCTTGTGCACGATGCCAAAATCCAGGTCATAGAACAGTAACTTTCCAGAAGCGGGGATAGCGCGATGAAATTGGCCAGAATCGCTGTCGACAGACCTGTCACCACCTTTATGCTCTACATCGCCGTGGCGCTGTTTGGGTTCATCTCCCTGAGCCGATTGAGCGTGGACCTTCTTCCCGATATCAACTTCCCGCGCTTTTCCATAGTCACGGAATATCCCGGCGTCGCTCCCGAAGGAATAGAGACGCTGATCACAGCTCCCCTCGAGCGAGCCGTCAGCCGTGTTCCCGGCATCCGGCGGGTTGAATCCATTTCCAGAGAAGGAGTCTCTCATCTCATCCTGGAGTTCAACTGGGGCACGAACATGGATTTCGCCACGCTCCATGCGCGGGAGAAGCTCGACGAGGTTCGTTACTTGCTTCCGGAGGAGGCTGAGAACCCGGCCATCTTTGCCCTGGACCCAAGAAGCAGGCCGGTCATGCTTATCGCCATTTCTGGCCCGGATTCCTTGGTTGAACTCAAGAGATTTTCGGAAGAGCTGGTTAAGCCCAGGCTGGAGCAGGTCGAAGGCATCGGCACGGCAGAGGTCATCGGCGGAGAGGAGAGAGAGATTCTCGTTGAGGTAAAACCCGAACTTCTGTCCCTCTACGGATTGACCATCAATGGTGTGGCCCGGCAGATCGAGGCCTCCAACCGGAACCTTCAAGGGGGAAATATTCGCAAAGGAAGGTTCAAGCATGCGCTCCGCATTATCGGAGAGTTCGAAAGCCCGGACGAGATCGGCGAAATCGGGTTGAAAACGACAGTCGCAAAAGGAGTCCTCAGGCTCCGTGATGTCGCCCGTATCAAGGACACGATCAGGGACCGGCAGGGTGCGTTCCGGCTCAACGGCAAGGAATGTATCGCTGTCCTCGTCCACAAGGAATCAGGAGCCAACACGGTTGGAGTCATCAAGAAAACCGACCGCCTACTTGGAGAGCTCCGAGAAGAATACCCTGCGATCGGCGTTTCCGTTGTCACCGAGCAGGCAAGATACATCCGGAAGGCCATTACCTCGGTCAATGAGGAAGTCGTCTCCGGAGGCTTTTTGGCATTTATTATCCTGCTCATTTTTCTCCAGGAGCTTCGCGCCTCCCTCACTATCTTCATGGTGATTGCCATATCCGTTATAGCCACCTTCAATCTTCTTTTTTTGGGAGACGTTACCCTCAATATTATGTCCCTAGGCGGACTGGCTCTTGGCGTCGGCATGCTGGACGACTGCGCCATCGTCATTTCGGAAAATATCCTCCGGCACAGGAAATCGGGCAAAAGCTCGCCAGAAGCCGCCTCTGTAGGGACAAAAGAAGTTGCGCTGGCCGCAAGCGCCACCGTCTTCACAACCATAGTTGTTTTTCTTCCGGTTATCTATGTCCATGGCGTAGCTGGCCGGCTTTTCCGGGACCAGGCCCTCACCGTGACTTTTTCTCTTTTGGCCTCGCTTTTTGTATCGTTGACCCTCGTCCCGATGCTGTCCTCGCGCCACCGTGAAGGGAAGGCATTGATTCATCAGCCATTTTTCTGTTTTGTTTTCAAGAAATTCAACATGTTTTATGCAAATTTCAACCGCCGCTATCACATCTTCCTCATGTGGAGCCTAGACCATAAGGCCAAAATCCTCTGGGTTTCGAGCGGATTTTTCCTGCTGACCTTTTTGCTGGCCGGGGTTTTGCCGAGGGAGCTTATGCCCAACCTCAGGGTGTCTTCATTTGAGGCCAACCTCAAAACTCCTGTCGAGTTTTCCTTTGCCCAAACGGCTGACCTGGTCGTCTCGCTCGAAAGATGGCTGGCCAAGAACTCCTCCGTGAAAGCTTGTTTCTCTGAGGTCGGAGTCGTCAGCGCGAAAAAAGACCTGGCTTTGGACATTGCTCTGAATTCAGCCAGGATAACGGTTGTGGTCAGGTCACCCTCGGAGCTTGAGCCAACAGTGAGGCAGTTGAGGCAAACGCTGACGTGCATTCCCGGGCTTAGGTTTTCCATCATAGAGGAACATACGGCTATCGGCCAGTTCCTGGCGTTTGAGACGGCCGAACTCGGGTTGAAGATCAAAGGCGACAACCTGGAGACGCTTGAGAGGCTTGCGGCAACGCTCAGCGAGAAGCTCAAGACAATCCGGGGTATTACAGATATCACCTCAAGCCTCGAGGAGGGGAAACCGGAGTACCTGATCAAGGTCCGCAAGGATAGGCTCGGAAAATTCGAGCTTTCGCCGGAAATCATCGGGACGGCCATCATTGAGGCGGCTCAGGGTCGCACGGCCACGCAGCTCAGGGAACTCGACAGGAAATATGACGTTATCGTGCGGCTGGAGGCGCAAAGCAGGGGAACTATCGAGTCGCTGCTCGACCAGAAGATAACCTATCGAGAGGGAGTCATTCCATTGAGAGAGCTTGTTGATTATGAAGTCGGGCTTGGGCCAAAGGAAATCCGGCGGGAAAACGGGCAGCGAGAAGTCCTGGTCAGCGCCAGCCTGGGCGGCGTCAAGATCAGCCGGATCGTGCCTTTAGTCAGGGAAAAAATCCAGGAGCTCGGTCTTCCCCCGAATTATCGAGTTGAGTTCGGTGGAGAACTCGAAGAGATGGTGAGATCGTTCCGCAGCCTGATACGGGCGTTTGTCCTTTCCGCAGTCTTAGTCTACATGGTCATGGCGGCCCAGTTCGAGTCACTGCTTCATCCTTTTCTTATCATATTTACAATCCCGATGGGGCTCTCGGGCGCATTCTTGTTCCTGTTTTTGACAGGCCAGACGCTCAACGTGTTCTCCATAATCGGGATCATCGTTCTTATCGGAATCGTCACCGACAACGCCATCGTAAAAGTCGACTATACAAACCAACTCAGGCGAGCTGGACTGCCCCTCCGCGAGGCCGTACTCGAGGGAAGCCTTGTCCGGCTCAGGCCGATCCTGATGACCTCGATGACCACAATCTTCGGGTTGGTCCCGCTGGCTTTGGGTCTGGGCGAGGGCGGAGAGCTCGAACGGCCTCTGGGAATCGCGGTCATTGGAGGTCTCATTTTTTCCACCTTTTTGACGCTTGTGCTGATCCCTGTTTTTTATGAGTTCGTAGAAAGCCGGCGGGAAACGCAAAGACGATGAAAATTTTTGTCGAACGTCCTATTGCGACGGTGATGGTATTTCTTGTGGCGGCCTCGTTGGGAGCCTATTCGTTCCTCAACCTGCCCCTCGAACTCGCTCCCAACGAAAACTTTCCCCAGGTCACGATCCGCACGGCCTGGAATGATGTTTCCGCCGAGGTCGTCCAAACCCAAATCACTTCGCCTTTGGAAGCAATGGCCTCGCTGGTCAAGGGGGTCAGGAAAATCAGCTCGTCCTCGTCTTTTGGCCTGTCCTCGGTTGTCCTCGAATTCGACCCCAAGACAAACGCGGATTTTGCCAATCTGGAAATCCGGGAACGGATCACTCGCCTCCGGCAGGCACTTCCCCATGGCGCCGGAATTCCCCAGATCATTCCTTATGTACCGGAGGACTTCAGGACAGCCGACTTCCTTCATTATGCCATCTCCGGCGAATACTCTCTCAATGAGCTACGGACAATGCTCAAGGATAAATTGTACAGCTGCCTTATCGCGGTCAAGGGCGTGGCCGGCGTCGAGGTCTGGGGCGGCTCTGATCCTGAAATCGGCGTCACCCTCGATATAAAAAAGACCCAAAGCCTGGACATCACTCCCGAACAAGCCATCGAAGCTATCAACCGGTGGAATCAAACCTATCCCGCAGGAAAAGTCCAAAAAGGAAAACAGGAGTATTTAGTCAAAATTATGAGCTCACTCAAAGACATGAAGGAACTGCAGGAAATGATTGTCGCTTTTCGAGGCGGAGTGGCAGTTCAACTTAAAAACATTGCCGGGGTTGAGTACGTCTATAGTGACACGCAAGACTTGAATCGAATCAACGGACAGCCCACGCTCCGGCTGATCATCTATAAAGAAAAGGGCGCAAACACCCTCGCCGTCGCCAAAAGCGTTAAGGCGCGACTGCGAGAAATCGTGCCAGGATTGCCCCCCGACCTTATCTTTAGACCCGTCAACGACGAAAGCGCGGAGATCAAAAGAAGCCTCAAAGAGCTCGGCCTTCTTGGAATCGCCATCCTGATCATTATCTTCTCTCTTGTCTTTTTCATGCTGAGGAGCATCTCTCCTTCGCTGCTCATCCTCAGTTCGATCGCGTTTTCAATTTTGATTACGGTGCATGCGATCTCGCTTTTCAAGATCCCGGTCAATATGCTGACTCTGGGAGCATTAACTTTGGGGTTCGGACTCTTCGTCGACAATTCGGTCGTCGTCTTTGAGAACATCCTGCGGCTGTGGGAAAACGGGTTTTCTCCGATCCGGGCGGCTTCGCAGGGCCCCCAGGAAGTCTTTCTGGCGGTTTTAGCTTCGACTCTGACCACGGTCTCTGTTTTCTTCTGTTTTCCATTTTTCCAGGGGCGGCTCAAAATATACTATCTTCCTTTGGGAGTTGTCATGACCTCCGCCTTATGCGTCTCGCTCCTGGTTTCTTTTACCCTTATGCCTGCTCTCGGCCCAAGGTTGCTCAAAACCAGAAAGAAAAAGCGCCGCCGGGCCGGAAGATGTTTTTATTCAAAATTTCTGGCCCTGGTTCTGGGTCACCCTCTGGAGGTCCTGGCTGCTTCGAGCTTGCTTTTTTGCGGGAGCTATAAATGGTTCAAAAAAGAGGTTGCCGTCGGCGAATTTTTCCGCTGGCATTCTCGCGATAGGCTCATCATCAGCTTTAGAATGCCCTCGGGAACAGGCCTCGATAGAACCGACGAAATCGTGCGCAGGTTTGAGGCTCAGGTCCTGGAGGCCGACTGCGAAAAAGAAATGAACACCCGAGTCAGCACGGATTCCGCGTCCATTGAAATCGCATTTCCGCCAGAGGTGGAATATTCCTTCCACCCTTACGTCTTGAAAGAGCAGCTCATAACATTCGCCAGTCAGTTCGCCGGACTGAGTGTGGCGATCCATGGGTTCGGTCCCCGGGGATATTTCTCTGGATACGGCATCGGGGCGAGGTTGGATTCCTCAATTGCGTTTTCGGGCTATGACTTGAAAGGTCTCAAGGAAATCGTCGCGGAGGTCGAACAACTGCTCAAAATGAATCCTCGAATAAAAGAAACGCGCCTCGTTTCAAGCGAAGACGCCAGCACGACTGAGGATTTTTTTGAGTATGTTCTGAAGATTGACTGGAACTCCCCCCGAATTAGCTATATCGAGTCGGAGCATCTTTATCATCATCTCAATGCGGTTCTCCAAGGGAAGTTCTTCGCTCCGGTCATGTGGCGGGCTCAAGGAAAAGACATGGCTGTCTCATTCAAGTTCTCTGAAACGCAAAGCCTCGACATCGAAGCTCTCCAGAATAGCTTGATCAGAACACGCAGCGGTGAATATTTCAAGTTGGGAGAGATCACCACTCTTGAAAAAAGACCGATTGCCGGCTCCATCGCCAGGGAAAACCAGCAGTTCCGTCTCAAGCTGATGTGGGGGTTTAAAGGACCCGCAAAGTCGGCTAAAAATTATGAAAAAGCTGTCTTTTCGAATCTCAAGCTTCCCCCCGGGTTTTCCGCCAGCCTTGATGACACGCAGTTGCTGACTGAAAGAGAAAAATCTCAGATGAAATTCGCACTTCTTGTGTCCCTCGCCTTGATCTTCATGATCCTGGCCTCGCTCTATGAATCATATCTCGAAGCTCTCGTCGTTATTCTGGCTGTGCCGCTGGCCCTGATCGGAGTTTTTGTCGCTTTTATCATCGTCGGCTATTCTTTCGATTCCTCGGCGTATATCGGCGTTATTCTTCTCACCGGCATTGTTGTCAACAATGCCATTCTCCTGGTAAACCATATGAATTTGAAAGTGAAGCAGGGCCTGCCTCTCCTTGACGCCGTCATTGCAGGAGCCAAGGATAGAGTCAGGCCGATTGTGCTGACGACCAGCACGACCGTCCTGGGGACGTTGCCCCTGATCGTCGTTCAAAGAGAAGCCGGGGCCAGTAAGATGTGGGGTTCGCTGGCCCTCTCGATTGTGGGCGGGATGACAAGCTCTGCTCTGCTCGTCCTTATTATTGTTCCCGTTTTCTACTTTTATGGAAAGAAGTTCCGCCTCCGGGGGACGCGTCATACCGGGAGATTGAAAAAAGCCAGCGAAAAAGATTAAATAGCTTTGGATTCTCCGATCAAGGAGGCCACTGATGTCTCAGATAAAGCTTGACGACCTGAAAGAAAGAATCAACCGCTTCCCGCGTCAACGCCTGATTTCACTGCCGACTCCTTTTCTCAAGCTTAAAAATCTCTCCCGCCACCTCGGGGGCCCTGAAATTTATATCAAGCGTGACGACCTGACTGGGCTTGCTTTTGGAGGAAATAAATCAAGAAAGTTGGAGTTCATCATCGCCGATGCCCTGGGTCAGGGCGCTGATGCGATCGTTACTTGGGCCAGCCTGCAGTCGAACTGGTGCACGCAGACGGCCGCAGCGGCTGTCCGATTCGGCCTCAAGCCCGTCCTCATTCTTTTTCGCACCTCGGATATTGTCCCTGAATATGACGGCAATCTTCTGCTCGATTACATCCTGGCCGCGGACATCCGTATCAAGGAAGCCGAAAAAAGAAAGGTGGTTAGCGAAGAATTCGCCCGGAACTCGTTTGAGGAAGTGATCCAAGAACTCAAGAAAGGCGGCCGGACCCCATATGCTGTGTCGGTTGGCGGGTCGATGCCGGGGTTTTCGATGAAAAATCCTCTAGGCGCTATAAGTTATGTCGCCGCGTTCGTGGAGATGATTGAGCAGGCCCGGGCAGACCGGGTTAACATAACCCATATCGTTCATGCCACTGGCTCCGGCGCGACTCAGGCGGGACTGGTGGTTGGTGCAAAAGCCCTGGATGAAAAAATCCAAGTCATCGGGATCAGTGTTTCTGACGAAAAACAAGCCTTTGCTCGCACTGTCTTCGAGATTTGCGGCGCAACGCAAAGAGCTTTGGCCATCAAAAGCGGCATCTTGAAAGAGGAAATCTTCGTCTTTGATGAATATATCAAGAACGGCTATGGCATCCTTAATAGAGAAGTCGCCGAAGCCATCCGCCTGCTATTCACCAAGGAAAGCATTGTGCTTGACCCGGTTTACACGGGCAAAGCGATGGCCGCGCTCATCGACCTCGTCCAAAGGGGTTATTTCAAGAAGAACGACACTGTTGTCTTCTTACATACGGGAGGGACACCGGCGCTGTTTCCATACAGGCAAATGCTGACGCAGCTCCTGGAAGAGGAGAAAAAATAAGACCGGCCTGATTTTATCTCTTTTCCGAACTCTTCAAGAATTTCAGGAATTCGCTGTCCGTAGAAAGGAGAAGCCAAGTTTCGCTGTCCAGACTCGCTCGGTAAGTCTCCATCGTCTTCAAGAATTGATAGAATTCGGGGTCCAGGTTATAGGCCTGGGCATATATGCGAGTGGCCTCCGCGTCGGCTTTTCCCTTGATCTCTTGGGCCGTCCGGTAGGCCTCCGATTGGATTCTCTTCAGTTCTCTCTCTTTCTGGCCGCGGATCTCCGCGCTCTTGCCGTCGCCTTCGGACCGGTATTTCGAGGCAATCCTCTTCCTTTCTGCGATCATCCGGTCAAAAACTTTCTGCTGGACTTCATCCACATAGTTGATGCGCTTGATCCGGACATCCCTGAGCTCGATCCCGAATTCTGCGGTTATCTTGGACGCGTTCTCCAGGATCATCTGGGCAATCTTTTCTCTCCCGACCTGAATCTTCGCCACCATTTCCGACATCTCGAGGAGGGCGGATTCCTCGGTCAACTCGAAACTCCGGTTGGTCGAGCGGACCACCTCGATGAGGTCATATTTGGCAATGACATTTCTCGTCTCGCCGTCAATGATGTCATCCAGCCTGGACTGAGCTCTTCTCTCATCCGTCAATCTCTGATAGAAGAGGAGGGGATCGTGGATCCTCCAGCGGGCATACGAGTCAACCCAGATGTATTTCTTGTCTTTGGTCGGGATCTGATTGGCATCGCCGTCCCATTCCAGCCAGCGCCTTTCAAAGTAGTTCGTTTTTTGGATAAACGGAACTTTGAGATGCAACCCGGCAGTCGCCACCGCACCTCCTATGGGTTCGCCAAATTGGGTGATGATGACCTGGTTTGTCTCGGAGACCTTATAGACTGCGTTAAAGACAATGAGAAGGGCCACGAGGACCACACCGATGAGAAGAAGGGTTTTTGTTGAAGCACTCATTTCTTCACCTCCTCTCCGAGGCTGAGGAGCGGTAGAATGCTTTTCTGCTTTTCGTCGACAATAATCTTCTTTTTTATTTTGGATAGGACCTCATTGATCGTCTCAAGATAGAGCCGCCGGCGCGTGACCACGGGAGCCCTGGCATATTCTTTATAAACAGACGCAAAAAGCGCCGCATCGCCCTGGGCCCGGTTGACCCGTTCAGTAGCATATCCTTCAGCGCTCCGGATCGTCTGCTCGGCCTCCCCTGAAGCCCTGGGGATCTCCTGGTTGTACTCGGACCAGGCCTCGTTGATCTTTCTCTCTTTCTCCTGAAGGGCTTCGTTGACTTCATTGAACGAAGGCTTGACCGGGTCCGGAGGGTTGATATCCTGAAAAATAAGCTGATCGACGCTGATGCCGATCTCATAGACGTCGCACAACTTTTGCAGCTCCTCCTTGGCCTGGGCGGCAATCCTGGCCCTCCCGACGGTGATGACCTCGTCCACAGAATTGTCACCGACGATCCCGCGCACTATGGCTTCATTCATATACCGGAACGTGTCCTCGACATTCCTGATTTTAAACAGGAACTTGTATGGATCTTTGATCTTGTACTGGACGATCCACTCCACCACAACCACGTTCAAATCTCCTGTGAGCATCACCGCTTCCCTCAGCGTCTCGGGAGTGACACGGAACTCGGAGCGGGCGCCCGGCCGGACTGTCCTGAACCCGAATTCAAGCTTGAGCTGTCTCTGCACCGGGACTCTGGTCAGCGTTTCAATCCCCAGCGGCAATTTGAAATGGAGCCCGGGATCAGCGGTCCTTGTGAACTTGCCGAACCTAAGAATTACGCCGACCTCCTCCGGCTTGATTTGATAGATTGAGCCGACGAGAACAATGACGACGACGATAGCCAGGACAATTCCTTTGAACACGCCGAGCTTGATCCTGGGCAATTTCGGGAGTCTAAAATCCATGGGGTTGAATTCTCTGCTCATGGACACCTCCTTTCCGGGTATTTTTCACTATACCATAATATCAGGGCTCAGGTCTTCATCCTTGATAACAGGCTGTTTTCGAGCCGTTCGATCGTGGTCCTCATCACAGGAATATTCTGTCTCTTTATTGTTTCCATGGATTTGAGGCCGCTTCCGGTAATGACGAGCACGGCTTCGTCTTTGGGTTTGAATGGCTGGCTCCTTGAAAGCCTGATGAGCGCGGCGAGCGTCGTTGCCGATGCGGGGTCCGCGAAAATTCCTTCACGTTCGGCCAATTCTCTCTGGGCGGATAGGATTTCTTTGTCGGTAACGGATATCATCAAACCGCCGTTCTCCCGAATCATTTTGAGCACGAGGTTCCCCGCTGGCGGCGAGGGATTGGAGATGGCGTGAGCGACCGTCTGCGTTTTGGTCACCCTCCTGAATGTGTCTTTTCCGGACGCATACGCCCGGGCAATAGGAGCACAGCCCGCCGCCTGAACGCCGACAAAGATAGGGAGAGTGTTGACCAGTTGTTCCTGTTTCAAATCCTCGAACGAGCGCATCAGCCCGATGATGTGGCCTCCCGAGCTGACTGGGACGAAAATATAACGCGGGGCGCGGCAGCCGAGTTGGAGAAATATCTCAAAGCCCGTTATTTTATAACCTTCAATCCTGAGTGGGTCGATTGAATTGATAAAGAAAATTTTGTGTTTTCGGCCAATCTCATAGCTCCGGCGAAAAATCTTCCCGTAATCTCCCTGGACTTGGAGAAGCGCAGCACCATGGATGCCCGTGGACAGCATCTTTTCGGGCGTGGAATCCTCTTTCAGAAAGACAAATGTTTCGAGCCCGGCCTTGGCTCCATATGCCGCCGTCGAAGCGGCCATGTTTCCCGTCGAGACTGTGCCGATTTTCTTGATTCCTATCGCCGAGGCCTTTTGGACGGCCACCGCAGTTCCTCTGTCCTTGAAACTGCCGGTCGGGTTCATGATTTCATTCTTGGCGAGAACGGAGGGAAAACCGCGTTTTTTCATCAAACGGCGCAGAGGGACCAGCGGGGTGTTTCCCTCTCCAAGGCTGAGCGTCTGGTCAACTGTGTCAAGTGGAAGAAAATCGAGAAATTTTTCCAGAGTTAAGGCCTTGTTGAGCGCGAATCCCCGCTTCCGGCGCCGTGTTGCCAAGAACATCGGCTCCCCACATTCCGGGCAAAAAGGGTTGAATACATCCCAGGAATGCTTTTTGCGGCAGAAAAGACATTCCAGCTCGTCCATTCCACACTCCTTGTTCAACACATTTCTTTCAGTCTAATACATATTCTGCGTCCATGCAAAAAGCCGACAATGTTTTTTTATGTTGTCTTTGTTTAGAACCCAGCCAGGGCGGGTTGTAAATTTGCGACGACAAGGGTAAAATCCCAAGTTGAAAGACCACGAAAAATGAAAAACGAGGCCATTTTTATGAGGCAGGCTCTGACTGAGGCGGAAAAAGCGCGGAATAAAGGGGAGGTTCCGGTGGGAGCGGTAGTTGTGTCGGATGGCAAAATTGTCGGCCGCGGTCATAACCAGCCTCTTAGGCGCAACGACCCGACGGCTCATGCCGAGGTCATGGCTATAAGAAAGGCGGGCTGGGCAACAAAAAATTACCGGCTCGTCGATTGCGACCTCTATGTGACACTCGAACCGTGCGCCATGTGCCTTGGAGCAGCCGTTCAGGCGAGAATCCGGAAGCTTGTTTTTGGAGCCGAGGACCCCAAAGCGGGAGCTGTTCGATCCATAATGAGGTTCCCATTTGCGAGGATGAATCACCGCCCCAAGGTCAAAGGTGGGGTCCTCGCGGAAGAATGCGGCCAAATTCTCCGGGATTTTTTCAACCCGAAAAGAAAATAGGAGAGGTGGCCGAGTGGTTGAAGGCGACGGTCTCGAAAACCGTTATCCCGAGTTATCGGGATCGTGGGTTCGAATCCCACCCTCTCCGCCAGACATCTCAGAAGCGAGGCGCAATATTCCAGGCATTTGATTGCGGCGGCCGCGAGCGGCTGATGGGAGAAAAGACAGTTAATCTTGTCTTGATGGGATTCGGCAACGTCGGGAGGGCTTTTTTCGCGCTCCTCCTGGAAAAAGCGGAGTTTGTCCGGAGAAAGTACGGACTCGACCTCCGTCTCAGGGCGATCTTTGAACTCAACGGCGGCCTCTTTTCCCCTTCCTCAATCAATCAAGAGGATGTGACGGGAAATTCACCCGCAGAGCTGGCCTGCAGCCCTCTTTGGAATACTGCTCTCTCCCTGGAGACCGTACTCAGGGAGATCGCAGCTGGCGTCCTCGTCGAATGCACCCCTTCAGACATCAAAACAGGAGGACCCGGCCTCGGGCACATCCGGGCTGCCCTGGACAACGGATGGCATGTGGCCACGGCCAACAAGGGCCCGCTCGCAGTGGATCTCAAGGACTTGAAGGAGCGAGCGGAAAGAAATCGCGTCAAGTTGAAATCGAGCGGCGCCACAGCGGCAGCCCTGCCCACTCTTGATATTGGCTTAATCTCTCTGGCTGGCGTAGAAATTCTGGCTGTCGAAGCAATTCTCAACGGGACGACCAATTTCATTCTCGGAAGGATGGAGCAGGGGATGGGCTTTTCGAAAGCCCTTAAAGAAGCCCAGGCCAAAGGTATTGCCGAGCGGGACGCCCGGCTGGATGTCGAAGGCTGGGATACGGCGGTGAAACTCCTCTTGATTGTAAATACGGTAATGGGACTTAGCCTATCTCTCGACGATATAAAAGTGCAAGGCATCACAAACGTTACTCGTTCGATATTCGAAGGGGCAAGGAAAGAGGGGAAAGTGGTCAAGCTTTTGGGGAAGGCGCGCCGCCAGGACGGCGAAATCAGCGCGGAGGTTTCCGTTTCTGCCATTGACAGGTCGCACCCTCTTTTCGGAGTGGACGGAACGAACAAAGGCGTCGTCTATACTACAGACACTATGGGCGCAATTGCGGTGACAGGCGGCAAATCGGACCCGCGCGGCGCGGCAGCCGCGCTCCTCAAGGACATCATCAACATCTACCGCTAAACTGATACCAAGGGGTAAGCAGCTCCGTTTCTGTGATACCGAGCCGGTGGTCTAAAGAGGGTGACGTGGCGCGAGTTCGAGCTTGGGGGATGAGGCGAGGTGTGTGGGTGAAGAAGGCCGTCCGGAAGCGGAGCGGGCACGGTTTCTCGACCGAAGGGAGAGAAGAGAGGAGCTGAGGACCTGAGCGAATTTGCCTCGCCGGGAGCAAATTCGCGTGCCTTCGAGCCCATACGCCGAGCCTCGTCGGGGGGAGGCCGTGGCAGGCCCCTATTCCAGAACAAAATGATCACGGCAACGGAGCTGCTTACGGCCAGCGAAGGCAAATTGACCCGGGCCCCTTTTTCTGTTAACTTGATAGACTGAATTTATTTTGCCCACTTTTTGTCGTCGCGGAGAGGTGTCCGAGTGGCTTAAGGAGCACGCT
>CAZLFV010000047.1:16537-19476 GCA_964558915.1 uncultured Eubacteriales bacterium
CCGCAGCCGCGCTCCTCAAAGATATCATCAATATTTACAGGGACTGATTTTTCTGCTAATTTGTTTACCTTATCAGCTCAATATCAATAAGCTGATTAGTATCAGAAGAACGGAGAGGTGTCCGAGCGGCTTAAGGAGCACGCTTGGAAAGCGTGTGTGCGTCGCAAGGCGTACCGTGGGTTCGAATCCCACCCTCTCCGCCAGAAGAACTTACAGAGAGGAGCAGTTATGGACAGCCGAGACTTCATCATCATCGAGGACCTCTACGGCGCTCACAACTATCATCCGCTGGACGCGGTCCTGACCAAGGGAAAGGGAATCTGGGTCTGGGATGTTGAAGGGCAGAAGTATCTTGACTTTCTGAGCGGCTATTCGGCCGTCAACCAGGGCCACTGCCATCCCAGGATTGTCAAGGCGGTCCAAACACAGGCAAAAAGACTGACCTTGACGTCCCGGGCTTTCCGAAACGACCAGCTGCCGCTCTTGGCAAAGGAGCTCTGTGAAATGACCGGGTATGAGAAGGTTCTGTTCATGAATTCGGGGGCAGAATCCATCGAGACGGCAATCAAGACCGCGCGAAAGTGGGCCTATCAGAAAAAAGGCATCCCTCAGGACAAAGCGGAGATCATCGCCTGCACCAACAATTTTCATGGCCGGACCGTTACCATCATCAGCTTTTCTACCGAACCTCTCTACCGGAATGACTTCGGCCCGTTCACTCCAGGGTTTGTGGTCATTCCTTACGGAGACATTGAAGCTCTGCGGAATGCGATCAATCGCAATACTGCGGCTTTGCTCATTGAGCCGATTCAAGCCGAGGCCGGGATTCTCATCCCGCCCCCAGGATATCTCAAGCAGGCCAAAGATCTCTGCGCGGAAAAGAATGTCCTCTTCATTACCGATGAGATTCAGACAGGGCTCGGCCGGACCGGAAAAATGTTTGCGTCCGAATACGAGGGAGTGAAGGCAGACATAGTCGTTCTGGGCAAGTCTTTGGGAGGGGGCGCCTACCCGATCTCAGCAACGCTCGCCTCTCGGGACATTCTGGGAATTTTCAAACCTGGAGAACATGGGTCCACCTTTGGAGGCAACCCCCTGGCCTGTGCCGTTGCCAGAGAAGCCCTCCGCATCATCAAAGAAGAAAAGCTGATCGAGAATGCGGCAGAGCAGGGAACCTATTTCCTGGAAAAATTGAAGAAAATTAAGAGCAAGCTCATCAAGGAAGTCCGGGGGAAAGGGCTCCTCATCGGCATCGACCTCAAGCCTGAAGCCGGCGGCGCCCGCCGGTTCTGCGAAGAGCTTAAAAAAGAAGGGCTACTCTGCAAGGAAACCCATGAAGACGTCATCCGGTTTGCTCCTCCCCTCATTATCAAGCCCAAGGAGTTGAACTGGGCCTATAAGAGGGTCAAGAGCGTTTTTAAGCGCCTGAACTGACCCGACGGGCCAAACAACTGCCCGCGCGTTGGGTAAGCGCTTAGAAGATGCCAAAACTGGGTTCAACGTGTAATCTAAAGGGGACACAATCACAAAACATCTGGATTTCAACTGAGGATAAAGCTGGCAGGTTACTTGGCACAATTATTGCTATAAGGTTATCCGGATAAAAGGAGAACGCCATGATAAAAAAAATTTGGATCGTCCTCATGGGCCTGTCTTTTATAACCAGCTGTGTTATTTACGTCCCCTATGGCGGGGAGGGATATCCTCCCCCTGGTGAGCAAGAAAGAACATATGAGCGGGACTACAGGGCCTATCCTGAAGAAACGGATATTTCTTTTTTTTATGACTACCTCTCTCCCCATGGAATCTGGGTTTCACTATCGCCCTACGGCTATGTCTGGATACCCCGGCATATCAGCTGGAAATGGCGGCCTTATACATCCGGCCGCTGGGTCTGGACACAGTACGGCTGGACTTGGGTCTCATACGATCCTTGGGGTTGGATTCCCTATCATTATGGACGCTGGGGCTGGGATAAGCGCCTCGGCTGGTTTTGGGTTCCCGGGACGACCTGGGGTCCGGCCTGGGTGACATGGCGATGGAACAATCTTTATATCGGCTGGGCCCCCCTTCCGCCCGAGGTCGAATTTCTCATGGGAACGGGAATCACCGGCTTGCCCTATGATTTTCCCAACAGCTTCTGGATATTCATCGAGGGCCGCTATTTCCAGCATGAATATATTGACCGCTATGTCCTGCCTTTTGAAAGAAATACAACAATCATCAAGTTTACGGTCAACACGGCCAACCTCTCGGTGAAGAACCGCCGGCTCATCAATCCTGGCGTTGATATCGAGCAAGTTCAAAGGGTCACCCGGAGTGGCGTTTCGGAGTATGAGCTCGAAGACGCCAGGCGGCCTCAGGACACAAAGGTTATCGGCGATAGAGTCAGAATTTACAGGCCAATGATCAAAAAAGACGAATCAGCCAAACCAAAGGCGTTCTGGCCTAAAAATGAGGCTGAGGAGAAACTGCCGGAGCTCAGGATCAAACATTTGGAAGAGAAAACCTCTCCAGACGAAGTGGAGGTCGGGCTCGAGCGAGACCAAGAAAAGGAAATGCGACTGCTCGAGCAAAGCCAGCAGAGAGAGAGTACTGAATTGAGGCGAAAAGCCGAAGACGAAAAAAAGCTGGCTTCAACCGCGGCTGAAAAACAAAAGATAGAAAAGGACTATGAGGTTCAGTCCAAGGAACTCCAGAAAGATCATCAGGAAGAAAAAGCCAAGCTTGCGGAACGCCAGCGAGAAGAAGGGAGGGTCGTCAAGAAAAGCCTGAAAAAGAAGGACTAGGAAACGACAGCCGACGCAGGCCGGGTCGCCTCTTTCAGGGAAGCGGCAATCACGGCACTGAGAATAATGATCCCTCCTATGATCGTCCTTAAGGCCGGCACTTCACGGAGCAAAAACACAGCCAGAACAATTCCATAGACCGGCTCAAGC
>CAZLFV010000048.1:0-19350 GCA_964558915.1 uncultured Eubacteriales bacterium
GCTTAACTTAGTGTATAAGATTACGGTCCAGAACTTGCGCAAGAACAGGGTTGACATCGACGTCTTGGACCAGATTCCGGTCAGCCAGAATGACAAGATCTCGATTAAGGATGTGAACGTCAAGCCGGACCCGGCCAAGAAGGACGACAACGGGATTTTGACGTGGACGCTGACTTTGGCGCCTCAGGAAAAGAGAGAGATCACGATTGATTTCACGATCGAATACCCGAAAGACGCCACCATCATCGGGATTTAAAAGGTTACGATTTGCGGGAAATGGAAATTCCGGGGAGGCCGGTTATAAGGGCGTTCGCGGTTTTGTGCCTGGTATTTCCGTTGATGTCCGTGAGCCAGCCGGCCGGAGAAAGTCCTAAAGTGGAGAAAATTGACGCCCTTCTTGCGGGGTTGGTGTCTGATCAGGAGGCCGGCGCCGCAATCCTTGTGGTGAAGGACGGACGCTCCGTTTTTGAGCGCGGCTACGGCGTCGCCGACATGCGGACGATGCGCCGCATCGATGCTCAGACGAACTTCCGCCTGGCCTCGGTTACAAAGCAGTTTACAGCTGCGTCCATCATGCTTCTCGTGCGTGACGGGAAGCTCCGCTATGAGGATCGCCTCAGGGATATTTTCCCGGATTTCCCCGACTATGGCCGCGTCATCACCATTCGTCATCTCCTCAACCACACTTCTGGCCTTCCGGATTACGAGAACCTTATGCCCCCGGCCGACCCCGGCCTTCCGGTGGAGCAGGTCCAGATCAAAGACGCCGGGGTTTTCGGCCTCCTGAAACAGCAGAAAGTAGGGAAGTTCGCCCCCGGCTCACGATGGGCTTACAGCAACTCCGGCTATGTCCTGCTGGGCTGTGTTGTTCAAAAAGTTTCGGGGTTGCCTTTCGCTGAATTTCTGCAAGAGCGAATTTTCGTCCCCCTGAAAATGACAAACACGGTGGCCTACGAACGCGGCAAGAACGACATCCCGAACCGCGCCTACGGCCACACAAGAGAAAACGGTCGCTGGAGAGAGACCGACCAGAGCCCAACCTCAGCAACCCTGGGGGATGGGGGAGTTTATTCCTCGCTCTCCGACCTCGCGAAGTGGGACGAAGCACTGCGCCGGCATACGCTCCTGAGCGAGCAGGACTTGCGCCCTGCACTGACTCCCGTGCATGTGCCGGAGGGGCCTCCGACCGAGCCGGACGGAACGCCCGCAAGTTACGGTTTCGGCTGGTTCCTGAACCCCTGGAAAGGCCACGCCCGGATGTGGCACTACGGCGAGACGGCCGGGTTCCGGACGGCGATCCAGCGCTTCACGGACGATGGACTCACTGTGGTCGTTCTCTGCAATCGCACCGACATCGACGCCGCTCGGTTGGCCCTTCAAGTGGCAGGATTATATTTAGAGGGCTCCTGATAGGCGTGCCAGCTACCTCAGCCGTGCTTGGCGTGGGAAGGATCATGGATGGCAGCGGAGAAGGGAGGACATGATGGCCATAATGATGTCCGCGTGTGGTGTTTTGTGCTCGGGATGTCCGGCGTATCTTGGCGGCGCTAAAGGCGTTGCGCACCAGAGGCGAATAGCGGCAGCCTGGAAGCGGATCTACGGACTGAACGAAATGCCCAAAAATATTTCCTGCGGTGGCTGTCTCGGACCTGACGAGGAACTGTTGCACACTAGCCGCAGGTGCGGGGCTCGAAATTGCGCCCTAACGAAGGGTTACAAGAGTTGCGCCGAATGTCCCGTGGAATCGTGTCCGGACCTTGAGAAAGCGCAATCAGTTTGGGACGAAGTTCCAGATCTCGTCAGGACACTAACTCGCCGGGACTTCGTAATCTACGCTCAACCTTACTGCGGTCACCGCCGGCGTCTGGCCGCGGCGCGCTCCGCTCGACGCTGAAACCGGACGTTCATCACACCATATGGAGAAAAGGTCCATTCTGGAGCGGCAAAGGATGGGCCTGAGAAAAACGATAGAAAAAGTGAGAATTCTTCTCAGGAGGAGTGTAATATCGGTCCATGGACAATGATATCTGGATTGACGTCCACAGTCATCTTGGTCAGCACACGAACGAGGATTTCTTAGCTAAAAGAACCTTCTGCAACTCATTGGCAATCATCCGAGGCTAGCGCCATTGGTTAGGATGATTTAGCAAGATGAAGCTTGACAACAATTCTTGCCTCATCCTTATAAATAAGGAGATGGGAGAATGAACGGGAAGACTGGATTGTCGAATCACCTCCTCAAGAGGGTTTCTCTCTGGTACCTGATCCTTTTGGCCTTTCACGTTGGCCATATTCTTGAGGAGATTTGGGGGAGGTTCCGGCTCTTGGATAGAGTTTTCGGTCCACTCACCTTCATGCTCGTGAATTGGGTCCTTTTCTGCCTGGCGGTCGCGATCTTCTATCAGATTTTGATAGGGAGGCGCTGGGCCCACGCGTTGGGAATGCTCTATTCCGGCATCATGGTCTTCAACGGCATCGGCCACAATCTCGCGACTCTGATTACGGGCCGGTATTTTGGCGGGTTTGCTGGAGGCTTAAGCGGCCTGGGCCTCATTGCCTCGGGCATCCCTCTCTATCTGGCGTTAAATGCAGGCCGAAGAGCACCATGGAAAACCTCTCATGCTTGATTCGTCTTTGCTTAACTTTGTTTGCTAACTCGTACACTGATCGAGGAAGGTTATCATGTTAAGCATCAAGCGGATTCGTTCGGCACAAGTGATCGAAAAGGTCCGGGAGCTTTTCTTGGAATATGCGGCTTCCCTTGGATTTGACCTCGATTTTCAAGATTTTGAGAACGAGCTGGCCGGGCTTCCAACCCCCTACGCACCTCCGAGCGGCTGTCTGCTTCTTGCGACCAAGGACGGCCGGGTTGCCGGGTGTGTGGCTGTGAGAAGAATCAGCGCTAAAACTTGCGAAATGAAACGTCTTTATGTCCGGCCTGAGTTTCGAGGGCAAGGAATCGGCCGCCAACTCGCAGAAGCGATTATAGAAGAGGCCCGAAAAAGCGGCTATGCGCGAATGCGATTGGATACAGTGCCATCCATGAAAGAAGCGATCTCTCTTTATCGCTCCCTGGGGTTTCAAGAAATTAAGCCTTATCGCTATAACCCTCTTTATGGTGCCCTGTTTATGGAGCTTTCTTTGGCAGAGATAAAGAG
This sequence comes from uncultured Eubacteriales bacterium, assembly GCA_964558915.1. GTDB lineage: Bacteria > Acidobacteriota > Aminicenantia > Aminicenantales > UBA8522 > CAZKEW01. The sequence continues at coordinate 3,159 of CAZLFV010000048.1, forward strand.
GCGCAGATAAGAACAGAATATAGCCGCCTCAGGCCTCAGCTTGAAAAGCGCCGATCGCTAATTGTAGTTGGCCAGTCAGAAACCCTCGCAATTGCGCGTCGGGACATGAAGAAGGTTCTCCCGCAGTCTGTCGCGACGGATGTTCTGGGACGCCTTATCTTATGCAAAACCGTAGGGAGAGGCATGGGCCCTCCGATCGGCTGAGAAAACGATCCCAGGCGAAAAATCCCCTCGGCCAAAAAAAACAAAAAAACACTTGACAAGCTGTGCGAAATACTATATAGTGTAGCATATAATAGCTATGCGAGAAACAGTATTGAGCTCATGATGACAAGGAGACGGAGCTATGAACCCTGAAATTGCCAATTTCGAAACCGAAATGAACCGGGGGTTCCTGCAAATCCTTGTTCTGGCCCTCCTCGAGAACCAAATGTACGGCTACTCGATGGTGCGGACCATCCGCGACCTGGGGTATGAAGTCGAAGAGAATACCCTCTATCCATTGCTCCGCCGTCTCGAGAAGAACGGCTGGGTCAAGAGCAAATGGGACGTCAGCGAGGAGCGGCCGCGCAAGTTCTATGCCATCACCGATGCCGGCCGCGGCCTCCGCTCCGAGCTTCTCGGCATCTGGAGGAAACAGAACGAAATCTTAAGAAACCTTATGAAGGAGAAAACCCATGTTTAAAAAACTCGATGCTTATCTCGAAGAAATCAGCCACTTTCTTTCTGGCCGAGAGGAACGGGAGGAGATCCTGTCCGAAATTAGGAGCCACATCCTGGAGAAAGCGGAGCAGGAATCCGGCCAGGTGACGGAAGCGTCGTTGGACAGGGTCATCGCGGCCTACGGCCTGGCCCGCCGTGTCGCCGAGAAATACCTGGACGGCCGCCCGATCATTGCCCCAGCCTACAAGCGCTATCTTTTCCGGTACACGACACTGCTGTTCTCGGTCCACTTTTTAATGACCGTGGTCGCCGTTCTCTTTAAGAGGAACTTTATCATGTTCCCCTTCATCTACATGCCGCGCCTGGGAGTCATCGAGGCTATCCTGTACCTGCCGACGGCGTTCCTGACCGACCTCGGCATCGTCGCCCTGGTCCTTTATCTCATCACCCAGAGCGGGAAAGACATCAAGCTCCCCTGGCCGAAGTTCGCCGTTGACCTCGACGAAATGAAGCCACGTGCGCAGAGCGCCCTGCTCAGCCGCATCGCCACGTTAATCGGGATGACCGTAATGCTGGCCTTGACTAGCTTTGCCGCATATCTCTACGCCAAGTTCCAGACGATCTTTTTTGTCAGCTTTAACTTCACGAACCCCCGTCCCCTCCTCATGCCCGAGGCCGGACGTCAGATTTCCCTGATCGTCATCGCCATGTTCGCTGCTGGGGCGCTTAGCCTGTTCGTCAAGCTGTTCACATCCTCCCGCTGGGTGGATGTGGTTTCGAACGGCGTATCTCTGGTCCTGATCGGGCTGCTCCTCCGGCAGCCTTTCGACAACCCATTCGCCGTGTCCGTGCCTGCCGGGCTCCTTGCCAAAATCAAGCTTGGCCTGACCAGCCTCTTGTTGTTCATCGCCGTCATGGTCACGATCGAGCTCATCAAAAACCTGATTCTTCTCGGCCGGAAGAAGCTGGCAAAATAAACCTGATGGCGTTGCGAGTTTGCCGATAGAACTGCCCGACGGGTTCTGTCGCGGTTCACCCCCGGCGAGGCTCGGGAAATGTGGCTCGAAGTCACGCTGCGATTTCCCCGGCGAGGAAATCTTGCTCGATTCGCTCCTCGCTCTCCTCTTCGAGGATCCGTGCCCGCTCGTCGCTCATACGGACTTCTCGCCACATCATCCCTCCCCTCATCCCCCACGCGCTCTCTTTATGCTGATCTTTCAGAAAGCCATGATCTTTTAGATAATCAGCCGGTCCTATCGGCAAATTAGGGAGCACTAGCGCGCTTAACTTGCATTGATATGCAGATTTTCGGCTAACGCGTGATAAGAGATTGCGACGGGCCTGGGGTTACTCGGTTCCTTTGATCTCAAACTGAACCCGGCTTGACACCGCGATCAGAGCGCCCTTGGGGGAGAAGGCTCTCACCTGCCACGAGTACTTGTACCCAGGAACCATCTTTAGCTTGATATCTTCTGGAACAGCAATGCGCGTTTCCTTTGTCGTAGCCGTCCACAAAAGCTTCTCGTTGTAGATGAAAATCTTGTACTCGACGTCCTGGCCGAGCTGTCTCCACTCGAAGAAGGACGGGGCCGTCTTGACATCGATAATCGGAGAGATGAGGCTCAAGGATTCTCCCCGGACTACCTCATTCTCGCCCAGGTAGAATTGTGGCGCTCGCCCTCTGAATTGAGGCAGGATTGCAAAAACCGCCACTAAAAGGACGGCGGCGGAGATGGCTACGGTCGCCCACTGCCGTGGCGTGAAATAAGAATAAACCCTTTCGAACGAGGGCACCAGCGCCTTTCTCACGGGCGCAGGCTCTTCCTTGAAAATCCAGGCACCGCGCGACTTGATCGCCGTGACCAAGTCGTCGCGTTCTTCCATTTTCTTGAAGCAGCTCGGGCAGTTGAAATAATGTTCCTCGAAGATGTCCTTGTCCTCCCCCTCCAATTTATTCAAGAGGTAACTGTCGATTTGGTCTTCAAACTTGCATTTTTTCATGCTCGTTCACCTTTGATCCGGTTTCAACAATTTAGTCGCCGGATATCCAAAAAATTGAAAAATATTCATTGTTTGATGACCTTCCGGAGGAGCTTCTGGGCGTAGTTCAGGCGCTCGCTGACCCTCCGGGGGGAGATGCCCAGCCGCTGGGCCACTTCATCCCGGGAAAGTTCCTGATAATAATAAAGATCCAAGACCTCCTTGAATTTGGGTTTGAGTCCTTTAATGGCTTCGGCGAGCACCCGGGCCCTTTCCCGCTTCTCCGCGTCGTCGCAGGGGTCGGGCAGGACGGCGGGCTCGGGGATGCCCTTCAAAACCTTTGTTTTTTGCCTGATAAAGTCAACAATCCGCCGGCTGGTGATGGTGTAAATGAAGGTGCCGATCGAGGATTCGCCGCGGAATTCGCCTTTTTTGACCTTTTCGATGACCTGGGTCATGACCTCATTGACGACATCCTCCCAGTCGGGCGTCTGGGTTCCCAGGGATTTCTTGACCTTAAAGCTGACGACAGTCCTGTATTTTTCGACGACCTCGTCCAGGTTGAGTTCTGACGCCTGCAATTGCACGGATTTCATTATATTTCTAGGCTGAAATTAAGGCAAGGGTGGATTTGACGGACCAAAATCCCCCCCAAGGAGGAGGGGAGGGGTGAGCAATTATTCAATTTTTGCCCGTTTTTGGCGACTAAAGCTGTGCGAGAGAGAAATGAGAAGTAGTATCTTAGCTGTGGAAACACAGCCCCAACTCTCAAATGTTCAAGCGCAGGCGGGAACTGCCCTGATCATTGAAGACGACCAGGGGAGACGGAGTTCTTTCAGCCGCGCCCTTGGCTTGAGGGAAGGCGAGTATATTTTCGCGCTCCAGGGAAATGAAGATTTCCTCAAATCTCCGGCGCCGGAGAGCCGCTGGGCCCTGCATAACGGCCACACGAGACTCCACAAGATCTACCAGGCCAAAGAAATCATGAAAGACCTCAAAGACTGGTACGAGCAGATCTTCAGGGGCAAAGACGGACAGGATGATGAGAATTATGCTGAAAAAGAGCTCTTCTTTAACTCCCACCTCATCCATTTCATTGCCGCCACCGACGATAACGAGGACACGGTCGGCCACTCCCAGTTCGTTGCCAACTATACGCTCCTCCTGACCCGCGAGCTTGGCATCACGGACAGGACTTTCCTTGTGGATATAGAGAGGGGCGCGCTTCTCCATGACATCGGTAAGATCGGGATTCCCGATTCCATCCTGAAAAAGAATGGGCCTCTGACAGCGATCGAGAGAGAGGTCATCAAGGATCATCCCCTGCTGGGCTACAAACTGATCGAGGGGTTCACTTTCCTTAAGAAGGCAGCCCAGGTGGTTCTTTACCACCACGAGCATTATAACGGCCAAGGTTATCCTTACGGGTTGGCCGGTGAGGATATTCCTCTCGAAGCAAGGATCTTCTCCCTGGCCGATACGGTTGACGCCATCACTTCGGACAGGCCCTACAGAAAGGGCCGAAGCTTCGAGCAGGCGCGCCGGGAGATCGAAAGACACAACGGCAGCCAGTTCGACCCCAACCTGGTCGACGTCTTCCTCTCCATCCCCGAAGAGAGATGGCGCCAGGCAAAATTAGAGACGCTTCGGAACCTGCACCTTCCCACCATCCATTAATTTTCTTAGCGGGTTTCCCCAAATTTACTCCTGGTTCTTAACGTTTCGGCTTCTGCCTTTTATGAATTACCCTTTCCCCAATTGTGGAATGTGTCAGCTCGTGGATAAAAGATACGCACAACAGGTTTAGTTATCATAGTCTCTATGGATGGAGGCGTTCATGCCCAGAGTCATCCATCCCGTCCGTCGACGAATTTGAGGCGAAGGTCGAGGTGGGGACGGCAAAATCGCCCAGCCAAAAATGCCCGTTTCCACGCTTAGCTTATATGCCGTCTGCAAAGATACTCAGGGCAATACCCTCGACATCATGAAGAGCGACCTGAATGCGCGCTGAGAACAAAAGGAAGACCACATGGTCGCCTAAGAATACCTGCTTCACGAGGAAGATTTGCTATCTGCATGAAACGGGACGAGCCCACCAAGCAATATCGTGCCGCCTTCATTTCTGCTGCTATCATCGGAAAGACCAATATTAGGGACTTTGTTTGATATCCGAAAATCAGGTTCCTGATTTTTATTTTCTAATTCCATCTAAGATAGCCATCAATCAAGCAATTGCCCGTGTAAGCACCACACTCCTAAATATTTGAACCATGCAAGTTCGCTGTTGCGTGTTAGCTAAATAAACAACACATGTGCCATGGCCCTTGCTATGTCAAACCACTCAGTCACTATTTCAGATTGAAAGTTATCTCGACGATAAAGACAGGTGCGCTAAGCAAAGGGCCCCTTTTTTGGGTGCTTCTTTGCCTTTTATTTGTGCTCCCAATAGACATTGACCTGATTGGGCTTGCCGGGGACCTGAATCGTACTGATAGATATGGTTCTGTTTTTCTCGTTGCCTACAAGGCTTCCCAATGATACCTGCGCCTCACCGAGCATATAGTGTTCCAAAGTTACCGGTTTGTAGGAGAAGCTGCACACCATCCTAAGGATAAAGCAGCTGACCCGATATCGGGTTCCTTGCTCACCTTCAATGAACATTGGATTCGCTGAACGCTGGGATATCTCTGCAATAACTTTATGAGAGGTTAGATCGTTAAGCGTTTTGAAGAAAGTAAGAAATTGCTTTCCAATCTCAGCGTCTATCTCAGGCCGTCTCCGTTCATAAACGGTTCGTGCAACTTGCTCGATCGTGCCTATCTGTCGGCCGGATTCTGTCACAAGTATTGTGTCAAGAGACAGTGGTCCGTGGATCTGAGGCTCCGTGATAACTTGCAGGGAATCTGGCCGATCATTGCGGGCAACGAGAGCCATTCCCAGACGTGCGAACTCGGCAGGCCAGTTGGTTTCCAGTGCTTGCTTTAGGGTAAGCAAATCTATTTTGTTTGCCTTGGCCTTTTCTTGAGCGCCCCGGCTGAATCCGGATTTGGAGACCGCAATGACCTTCTCTACGTTCAGGTCCCTGTATTTGCCGATTAGACCATCAATCCATTGCACATCGTCTTTCGCGCTGCGGCCCCTACATTCCACTGCTATTCGGACGTGCGTGCCGAAGATACTCTTTTCGAGCAGGAGATCAACTTCGCGCTTCACTGTCCCGTGCCGTTCCGTCAAAATTGCCGATTCGGTTACCATGTCGCCGGGGCTTGCCATCTGCTCATACATTCGCACCACAAGTCGCTGGAACTCGTTCGTACGTCTAGGCATCAGGCGACCTCATGAAAGATCCGATGTTGCTGAAATATCTCTCTTTTGTATAATTTAATCAGATAGACCCTAGAACTGCAACAATATCTTAAAATCTCGGTCTCTTGAGCGTAAGCTGGAAATCGTCCCGTCTTGGCTGAGGCGATAAAGACAAATTCATCAATACAAACCTGACTTATCAGATCTTAGTATTCTAAAAGCAATGGAAAGCACTAATGGACAAAGATGGCACCACTTGTACATAAGTGATAGCATTTTCATTAAAAACCGTTATTAAAGAATATGCCTAAATTCTTTAATAAATAAACGGCTTATTAAAGTTTTTTTGCTTAACGAAAAGGCCCCCCAGAATTCCCCAGGGGAAGCACTTGAATTTCCTAGGTAAACAAATATAAATACGTTGGATTTGTTAAAGTCCTTCGCATGATAAATATAGGAAGATGGACTCGAAAATATTTCTTGCTTATTAAAGATAAAGTCATTATCCTTTAAATAGCTTCTGGTTAATTAAGGTCTCTTTAATTAGCCCAAAGCTGAAAGGAAATGCCATGAACCGAGGATTAACGGGAGAATTTGTCGTCAAGCAAACAGGTGATGAGGTAGTCCGAGCATTTGTTCCCTTGCCCCTTCCTCCAAAACCTCCGCTCAGTATTGATTACTCGCTCCGGGAAGCCATTGATCAGGCGCTTCTCTCTCTTGGCCGGCTTGATAGCATTGCCACTCTTCTGCCTGATATCGATCTTTTTTTATACATGTATATCCGCAAAGAAGCGGTGCTCTCATCACAAATCGAGGGGACACAGACATCATTATCCGACCTCTTGCTCTTCGAACTCAAAGAGGCGCCTGGAGTTCCGCTCGACGATATTGTTGAAGTCTCAAACTATGTCGCGGCGATGAACCATGGTTTGAAAAGGCTCAGCGAAGGATTTCCTCTGTCCAACCGTCTGATTCGCGACGTTCATGGGATTTTGCTATCGAGAGGCCGGGGGAGCGATAAGAGTCCCGGCGAGTTTCGCTGCGATCAAAACTGGATAGGAGGAACTCGGCCGGGCAACGCAATTTATGTTCCCCCTCCGCCCGAAAGGGTCGCCGAAGGTATGAGCGCGCTTGAAAAATTCCTTCATGATATTCCGGAAAGGACCCCAATTCTTGTCAAGGCCGCCTTATCCCATGTGCAATTCGAGACAATCCATCCCTTCAGCGACGGCAATGGCCGAATAGGCCGCCTGCTGATTACGCTTCTACTTTGTCACGAGGGAGTCCTCCGTCAACCCCTTCTCTATCTTAGCCTTTATTTCAAACAGCACAGGCCTCAATATTTCGATCTCTTGATGAAAGTCCGTCAAGAAGGAGACTGGGAAGGGTGGCTGCGCTTTTTCGTCGACGGAGTTCGGGAGATGGCTGAAGGAGCGGTGGCAACCGCCAGGCGTTTGAACGATATGGTTGAAGAGGACCGAAGGAGGATTCGGGACCTTGGGCGAAAGGCCAGTTCTGCTCTTCGGATACATGAGGTTCTTCAGGGCCGCCCTATCGCCCATATCCCATTCCTATCAAACAAAACGAAGATCTCGACGCCGACCGTGACTAGCGTGCTTGATGCGCTCCAAAAAATCGGAATCGTGAAAGAGATTACGGGACGGAAGAGAAACAGGCTATATACCTACGAAAAATGCCTAGATATTCTCAGGCAAGGGACAGAAATCTGAATGCCCGGTATCTCTGAAAGTGGTTTTGATAAGTCGACCACGTGAGAGCACTAGAATCTGGTATCTGGGTTTGTCAATAAGCGTTACCTCGTTGACTCTTCCTCAATGGCCTGAGCTAGGATCTCAGCCGTGTGGAAAGACTGGACGGGCACAGCCTCGGCCTTCAGCCCGGAACGGAGTTGGAAGAGGCAGCCGGGGCAATCCGTGGCCACAAGGATGGCCCCGCTTTCTAGGATTTCCTTTTTTTTGTCCTTCCAGAGGTGAGCGGCAATCTCGGGGTTTTTGAGGGTAAAAACGCCACAGAACCCGCAGCATTTCGGCGGATCGTTTGCCTCCGACAAATGAAACCCCAAAGACCGGAGGACTTTTTCCGGCTCGTCGTGAAGCTTGAGGTTGGAAACATAATGGCAGGGATAATGGTAATGCAGTTTTTCTTGCTTGGCGGCCTCTTTTGGTTTGGGTAGGAATTTTCTATCGGCCACGAACGCCGTAAAATCAAAAATCTTCTCCCGCCAGTGCGCAGCCTTCTCGTCGATTTTAGGATAAATGTTCTTTAAAACAGAATGGCCGGTCGGGCAGATCGTGATGATAAAATCGGGGTTCTCTTTTTCCAGTGATGCCAGGTTCTGCTGGGCCAGGTCCCGGAGCGCTTTCCGGTCACCGAGGTGGAGGCTGGGGGCGCCGCAGCAACCCTGCTCAGCCGGCTCAACCACTTGAAACCCGAAATGGGTCAGCGCCTTGATCACACTTTCCCGGACTTCCGGAAAAAAATACTTGACTAGGCATCCCTGGAAAAAATAGACCTTTGGCCCGGAGGCCTTTTCTCGCGGCTTGCCTTTTCTTGGTTTCAGGGAAGGAAGCCTTTTCCCTCTGGTCCACGAAAAAGGAAGCCTCCTGATGGAGCCGTCCTTTTGCCATAGTTTTTGAAGAACCGACAGGATTCCGGCGCCTTTCTCAGCCAGGGCCTTGTTCCGGAGGAGGCCGGAAACGGCTTTTTCAGCGACCCCAGGGCCTTTTTCCGCCTTGAGCTTTAGCAGCAAATCTCCCGTGGGGATGCTCACCGGACAGAATTCCTCGCATTTTTTGCAATCAGAGCAGAAATCCAGTGTAGCGAAGGAATCCTCGATGGACTCCGTCATGGCAGTCAGGAGCGTTCCGATTCCTCCGGGGTAGACCGGCCCGCCGAAAACGTGGCCTCCAACGGATTGGAAGACCGGGCAGACGAGCATGCAGCCGCCGCACTTCAGGCAGTAAAGGATCTCGTCGAAGTCGGCATTTTTGGCCAGATCCAGCCTGCCGTTGTCGAGGATGATGATATGGAGTTCTTCGGGGCCGTGGACGCCTACGACCCGCTCCTTCTCGATATCCGTGGTTGCGCTCGGCCCGGTGATAAAGGAAACGTAAGCCGTGAGCTTGCGGCCCGAAGAAGCGATGGTCAGCGCTTTGATGAGAGTCGCGGCCTCTTCCATGGTTTCCACGAATTTCTCCGTCGTCACCACAGCGATGTGAACGGGCGGCAGCGTCGTAACCAGGCGGGCGTTGCCTTCATTGCTAACAATGGCCAGCGTGCCGGATTCGGCGATGGCCAGATTCGCGCCGGAGATGCCGATGTCCGCCTCCGTGAAATAGCGCCGCATTTCTTCCCGGGCGATGCGGACGATTTCTTTCGGGTTGGCGGGGACCGGGCGGCCGAGATGACGGCTCAGGATTTCGGCTATTTCTTCCTTGGTCTTATGAAGCGCGGGCGCCGTGATGTGCGAAGGCCTTTCCTTGGCCAGCTGGACGATCCATTCTCCGAGGTCTGTTTCGACGACCCGGAATCCGTTTTTCTCCAGGGCATCATTCAGTTTGATCTCCTCGCTGACCATGGATTTTGCCTTGATGATGAGCCGGGCCTTTTTCTCTCGGGCAACCCTCAGAACGATATCCAGCGCTTCCTGCGGCGTTTTCGCCTCATAGACATGTGCGCCCGCCTGAGTGGCTTCCCGACTGAATCTCCGGATGAGCGCAGGGAGTTCCCCGATATTTTTTTCCCGGACAGCGCGGGCCTTTTTCTTGTACTCTTCCCAGGGAATTTCTGCGGTGACTTGCCTGTGTTTCTCGTTGTGCTCGGCAGAAGCCCGCTTCAGGGCTTTTTGCAGGTTCAGGTCTTTAAGGGCGCGCCTGACCTTTCCCCTTCGCCGCAGCCGGGAAAACAATCAGGACTCCTTTTCTTTCTTGGCCAGGTAGGCCTGCGGGTTGACAAGGATTTCCCGAGGCTTGCTGCCTTCTGAATGCCCGAGGATTCCCTCCTGCTCCATCTGGTCTATGATCCGTGCGGCGCGGGCATAACCCAATTTCAGTTTTCTCTGAAGATAAGAAGCGGACGCCTGACCCGTGAGGAGGATCAACTCCACGGCCTTTTCATAAAGCTCATCCTTCTCTCCTGTGTCTTCCCACTCCTGTTCCACGGGGCTCTTGATGAATTTAACCAACCTCGTGTCAAAATCGGGAGTCCGCTGTTCCTTGACGAATTTGACCAGCCTTGTGACTTCAGGAATTGAGATATAAGCGCAGTGTAGCCGGATGATCCGCGGGTAATTTGGCGGCATGAAGAGCATATCGCCAAGGCCCAGGAGCTTCTCCGCTCCCGAGGTGTCGATGATGATCCGGGAGTCGACCTTCGAGGGGACGCGGAAGGCGATGCGGCTCGAAAAGTTGTTCTTGATCGTGCCGGTGATGACATCGATGGACGGACGCTGCGTGGCCATGACCAGGTGGATCCCGACGGCACGGGCGAGCTGGGCTAGACGCGCGATGGCGTACTCGACCTCCTGAGCGCCGACCATCATCAGCTCGGCGAGCTCGTCGATGATGATGACGATATAGGGCAGGGGCTTCAGCTTCGCTTTCTCTTCTTCGGTCAGCTTGCCTTTTTTGTCCTTGAGAATTCTTTGGATCTGGTGGTTATACTGCTCGATGTTGCGGACCTTGAGGAAGGCCAAATGGTGATATCGATCCTCCATCTTTCTGATGGCGTCATTCAAAATGCCGCCGGCTTTTTTGGGGTCGTTGATGACGGGGCTGAGAAGGTGCGGGATTCCGTCGTAAAGGGTGAATTCGAGCCTTTTGGGGTCGATAAGGATCAACTTGACTTCATCGGGGTTCGCTTTATAGAGGATGCTGGCGATGAGGGAGTTAAGGGCGACGCTCTTTCCGGTCCCGGTTGCGCCGGCAATGAGCAGGTGGGGCATGATCGAGAGGTCGGTGATATAAACCTCGCCGTGGATGGTCTTCCCCAGGGCAAACGTGAGCTTCGAAGGAGACTTGAGGAATTTTTCTGACTGGATGATATCCCTGAGCTTGATGATTTCTCGTTTGTTATTGGGGATCTCGACGCCCAGAGAGGACTTTCCCGGAATCCTCTGGATCCGGACGGATTCTGCGCCCAAGGCCAACGACAGGTCTTCGGAGAGGCTGGCCACCTGGCTGACCTTGATTCCCGGATGGGGGTAGAACTCGTAAGTCGTGATAACGGGTCCCGGATGGTACTCCTTGACCTCGCCCTCAACGCGGAATTCTTTGAGCTTCTCCTCGATCCGCATTTTTTTCTCGTAAAGTTCGTTCTTGTCGATCTGTTCCGAGGGAGCGCCGGGGTCGAGAAGGGTGAGCGGAGGAAAATCATAATCGCTTTTGAGTTCCATCTCGGGGAAAAGGAGCTTCTCGGGCGGCTCGAGCGAGGGCGGGTGAACAAGAATGGCCTCCGGCCTCTCGCCCTTCTTGAGCTCTTTCTTTTCCGGCTTCTTTTCTTTGGGCTTTTCTCGCGCCTCCTTTTCTTCCTCCTCTTTTTTCTGCGCCTTCTCCGGAGCGGCGGAGTATTTTTCAATGACCTTTTTCCTCATTTTGTCTTTTTCTTTGGACTTCCGGTAATCGGTGACCTTGATCCGCACTTCCTTGATGGCAAAAGTCAAGAAGCGGGCAAAGAAGGACACCAGCCTGCTGAGGGAAAACTCAGTGGAGAAAAGGATAAAAAGCACGAGCAGCGCGAACAGGAAAATAAGAGATCCCGCCTGGCTGAGAAAGCGGACGAGGACCGAGGAGAGAAGGTCGCCGAGAAGACCGCCCGAGAGGATTTCCGCGCCTCTCCAGGAAAAGCTCGGGAAAAGCAGGGAAAAGAGGGCGCTGAGGAGGAGAACCAAGAAAAGAATTTTGGCAATCCGCAAGAGAAGGCCGGATTCCCCGCGCGGCAAGAGCGTTTTGATCCCCAGGTATCCGCAAAACACTGGAAGAAGGAAAGCGGCTAACCCGAAAAATTGAAGAATTGCCTCTGCCAGGTAGGCCCCGACTGTGCCGCCGTAATTGTGCGTTTTTTGGCCAGGAGAAGAGACGTTGGCCCAGGAGGGGTCGCTGCCGTTATAACTCACCAGGCTGATGAAGGAAAAAAGGGCGAAGAGAATCAGGACCAGGCTGAATATCTCGAGGGACCTGGGCCGTTTTTTCCGTGACTGTTTGTTCGGCGAAGAAACGGCTGTCTTCCTCTTTTTCTTTCTCTTCATTGGGAGGGATTATATCACAACTGGGCGTTTTTCTTAACGGGAGGAGACGGGGACAGACGGGGAGGACGGAACGGGTGGGGTTTGGCCTGAAAGTATTCGAGGAAGCGCTGTTTAAAAAGCGAAAACCACACCCAGGGCGTACTCGAACCCGCCTAACTGAATCTGGATGTCATTTTCGGTGGCCTGAGCCCAAGTATACTTGACCTTCAAATTGAGCAGGAGCGGAAGGCCTTGGGAGAAGCGGAGATAGGCGCCTCCAGTGAGATGATATCCGCCGGTGTAACTGAGAACTGTTCCGATAGGGTTGTCCTCATAGTAGAAATAAAAATCGCCTCCGGCCCCGACGTAAGGATTAGCCAGGCCGAGTGGATAAATATACCGGACACCAAAAGAAATAGGAAGGAGATAGAAATCCGTTTTATCCTTGGAAAAACTCAGTTCGCCCGTTCGGCTGTAATATTTTGCATCCAGGTAGAAATTGAGGTTGGATATGAGGGCGGCGGAAAACCCTAACCCCGCCATAAGCCCTCCTTTCTTGTAAACCGCTTCGAAGCGGGGCTCATTCATGCTATAACTGCCGAAAATCAATTCAAAAGTTCCCTGACGGATCGGTCTCTCTGTTGCCGGAAAGGTTACGGCGTTCAAGAGGAAGATCGCTGCGATGAGAACAAGGCCTTTCCTTTTATCCATCTTTCTTTTCAATAGAAATCTCCTTCTTCTGAGTATTCACCCCCTCTTTAATTGAGTCGTCTGGACTCGCGTTTTTGCCGTATTTTTTAAAAGTCCAGCCCGCGCTCATTTTAGAGCGGGCCTATCATAACACGGACAATGGACCCCTGCAACTCCTGTTTTCAGAGGGAATGCAGCTTCGTTTCTGTGATTAGCTTGTTCTGGAATAGGGTCCTGCCACGGCTTCCTTACGCCTGGGGGGATGAGGCGAGGGATGATGTGGTGAGAAGTCCGTAGGAGCGACGAGCGGGCATGGCTCCTCGAAGAGGAGAGCGAGGAGCGAATCGAGCAAGATTTCCTCGCTGGGGAAATCGCAGCGTGACTTCGAGCCACATCTCCCGAGCCTCGTCGGGGGCCCCCCGGCCGCGTCTCCCTCTCGAGACCACCGCTTCACTATCACGGGAATGAAGATGCTTCTTAATTTAAGATGAGGGGGCGAGAAGCTCAAAAAGGGTGACGAGCTGGGCGATGGAGACCTGCTCTGCCCGGACGTAATCGCGCAAGGAGGCCTGCTCCAGAGCTTTCTTTATGATCAGCTGGGAAAGTCCGAGACTTTTCAAGTTATTAAGCAGGGTCTTCCTTCTTTTGGCAAATGCCGTCCGCACAAAGGTTTGAAAGCGGTCCTTATCCCTGACCGCGTAAAGAGAATCAGGCCTCCGCATAAGAGAAATGAGGGCGGATTGGACAAGGGGCGGGGGGGAGAATGATCCTGGTGCAACCGTGAAATGGAGCCGTGTTTCAAAATCCATCTGGAAGAAGACGGAGAGAGGCGCATATTCTTTTGACCCGGGACGGGCGACAATCCGTTCAGCCACTTCTTTCTGCAGGAGGAAGACGCATTTCGAAAAAAGGTCCTTTTCTTCGAGGACTTTGAAAAGCACGGGCGAAGAAATGACATAGGGCAGATTGCCGGCCAGCTTGACCCTGCCCTTAAAAGCCCGCTCTTTGGCCAGGACATCTTGGAACTGAATCCTCAAAACATCCTTTTCCAGGATGACGACATTCTCCCGTTTGCTCTCAAGCAAAAACCGGACGAGCGTTGGATCCTTTTCAATGGCAATGACCTTGGAGCATTTTTCAGCCAGAGGGAAGGTCAGAGCTCCCTTTCCGGCTCCGATTTCGATGATCAGCTCGTCTTTTTGGGGGGAGATGACTTCGACGATTTTTTTGAGGATAGAGCGACTAGCCAGGAAATGCTGGCCCAGGGCTTTTCTTTTCCTCATCCCTCAGGCCCTTTTGAATTTAAAAGTCATGAAGAATGTCTGCAGGAGCTTGCGCATTGTTAGCTTAGTCTGGCCCGCCTTTCTTTCAAGGAAGATGATTGGGACTTCCGTGATTCTGAATTTCAGACGATGAGCCCGGTCGAGGATTTCCAGAACGATGGAGGGCCCCACGGAGATCAGGCTGTCGAGGTCGACCTTTTCCAGGACGGCGCGCCTGAAGCAGCGGAAACCCGAGGAGACGTCGCGGACTCGGAGGTCAAACCGGCGCCGGACATAATTTCTTGCCAGGAATGTGGTGAACCTTCGGTAAAAAGGGCGGTCGGCGTCCTTTCCCCCTTTGACATACCGCGAGCCGATGACAAGGTCACTCATCCTGGCCTGCTCGACGAGCGCCGGAATATAACGGGGCTGGTGAGAGCCGTCTCCGTCCATCTCAATGATATAATCGGCCCCCAGGCTCAAGGACTGCTTGAAGCCCTCGATCCCGGCCAGGCCCCGGCCCCTTTTTTCCTTCCGGGTGAGCAGCCGGACCCGAGCGTCCTCGCTGGCGAGGCGCGCCACGATTTCTCCTGTCCCGTCTGGCGAGTCGTCGTCGGCAACCAGGACCGAAAGATCGTATTCCAGACAAAGACTCAGGATTTCCCGAACCACTTCCTCGATATTTCCGGCCTCGTTGTAGGTCGGAATCATGATGACGACTTTGAGTCTTTGTCCGGCCATCGAAGGCTCAAATGATTTTCCGGATTTCCTGGAAAACCGTGTCCGGCATGATTTCCGTCATACATTTTCCGTCGGTGCAAGTTTGTTTATAGCACGGCGCGCACGGGGCCCCGGAAAAGAGTTTTACGCCGCGGCCGTAGAGTTCGATTTCCTGGGGGCAGGTCGGGCCGAAGAGAGCCACAACCTTTTTCCTCAAGGCAATGGCGAGGTGCATGGCCAGAGTGTCAGAGCAGACGACAAGATCCATCCGGGACATGAACCCGGCGAATTCCGGAAGCGAGTTATCGGTGCCAGTGTTGTAGACTTTGGCCCTGGTTTTGCGCGCGAGAAAATGGTTCATCTCTTTCTCCCGCGGGCCTCCGAGAAGAAAAACGCTGGCCCCCAATTCCCGGGTCAGGAGCGAAATCAGTTTCAAGAAATGCTCGGCCGGCCATTGCTTGGTCTCGAATTTCGTCCCCGCGCCCGTGTTCAGGCCAACGGCGGGCCTCCGGCGCGAAATTCTGTGGCGCTTGAAGAAAGAATCCGCCTTCGCCTTAGCTTCATCTGGGAGGTTAAAAATGTATTCATCCCGCTGATAGGGGACCTCGGCGATATCGCAGATGATTTCCTGGTAGGTTTTCTGATTCCGGAAGAATTTCAACTCGTCGTCCACTCCCAGGCGATAAGCATAATCCGAAGCGGCGTTGAAAATGGTCAGGTTGCCGCAGTCATTCATCCCGAACCCGAATTTTTGGCGGGCCTTAATCATCGTCGCAATTGAGGTCAGGCCCGGCTCCTTATCCAGGGAAATAAGGACGTCGAATTGTTCGACGAGCAGGCTGAGGACATTCTCCAGGTCATAGGGATGGAGCCGGTCAATCGAGCGGTTATGCAGTAAAAGCTGATCGCTCTCTTGATCCACCAGCCAGCTGATGTGACTCAGCGGATATTTTCGCTTCAGGGCGGGGAGAAGCGGCGTTGTCCTCAGGACATCGCCCTGGGCCCTGCACTTGATGATAAGGATTCGTGTGGGAAAAGCTTCGAAGTGAGGGCAACCGTGGCACAGACGCTTGAACGCGCAGGGCTTGTCTCCTCGAAAATGGATGCATTCGGGTCTGAGTGCCAAGGTCGAAATCCTCCTCCAGGCCGATGCTGGCTTTTATTTATGCCATAAGTGCTGAGGGAAGACAAGCCCTGCGCATAGTGAGCAAGTGGCAAATCTCCAGCGGGGCGCTATGCAATTATTCATCTCCACCCGGTCGTCGAGACTACGTTTTCTGGGCGGGATGGATGCAGACCCCTGCCCCCGCACCCCGGGAACCAGTCC
>CAZLFV010000049.1:0-17029 GCA_964558915.1 uncultured Eubacteriales bacterium
TTCATAGGCCAGCGCAGCCGGGCAGTTCAGGGGAGTGCCGTGGCGGATGGCCTCGAAAAAATTCTCGAGGTGGGGCTGGTGCGGCGGCTTGGCGAGTTCGACGGGAAGGGGCCAGCGTCCGGCCTCGGCCGTGACCCTCACATCGAGGATGATGTTGCGCGTGTCGACTTTTTGAATGGGGACGGTTTCTGAAAGAAGCAACCCCTCCTTCACCAGCGAGTCCCACTCCGGCGCGTGGGCCTCGCGCATAGCCCAGTTGCCGCGCTGGGGGACTTCCGAGATGACCAGCGACCCGTTATCGCCCATAAACGTCTCGTAGAAACCTCCGTGCTTGGTGGTCGTCTGGACTTGATAGAAGGCCCTGGCTTTTCCGTTCTTGCTGCGGAACTCAAAGATGGCCATCACGTTGTCGTACCATTCGCGGTCTGTGTAATAATCAATCCCACCGCTGGCGAAGACCGATGTCGGATTCACGCCAAAAACCCAGCTGAAGATATCGACCTGGTGGGAGCCCAGGTCAACCATCGGCCCTCCGCCAAATTTCCTGAACCAGCGCCAGTTCCTCAGCTCGAACATGGAGTGATAGCCGTACCTTTCGAGCGTGGCTTGGTCGATGGTGTATTTCTTTGGCCAGCCGAGCATATCGCTCTTGGCCCTGTTCCACTGGGCGTAGCCGATGTCCACACGGCCCAATATCTTTTTCTCAAGGATGAGGACGTTGATCGCATGGAGGTAGCGCGGGTTGCTGCGGCGTTGATGGCCAACCTGAAGGAGCCGTCCTGTGCGGCGCGCGGCAAGCACCATGGAGCGGGCTTTCTCCAGGGAGTTGGACATCTCTTTTTCGCAGTAAACATGGAGCCCGGCCTCGAGGCAGGCATTGGTATGTTCGTGGTGCATCCAGTCCGGGGTGGCGACAATTGCGGCATCAAGGTTTTTTTCTTTGGCCAGGAGGTCGCGATAGTCTTCGTAAACATTGGTTTTTTGGCCGTATTTGTTGAGGTAGCCGCTGGCATACTGGCGGCTATATTCCCAGATATCGCACACTGCGGCGAAGCGGATGCCGGGGATGCGCAAGCACGATTCCATCAGCACGCGGCCCTGCTCGCCGCAACCGATGAGAGCGATGCGGATCTCGTCGGGTTGAGGGACTGCAAGGGATCCCCTGGATTCGGCCGGCGTGCCCGGCTTCTGCTGTTTTTCCCGGGCCAGGGCTTTGCCGGCCAGGGCCACTCCCAACCCGGCTGAGGTGGTTGATTTGATAAAATCGCGGCGCGTGAGTGACTTCATGGTCTTCGTCCTTATACGCTTATTCTCAATGTGATCGCTGCGGTATCACTTGGCTTTCATGTCCTTGTCAAAGGCGACGGCCGAAGGCGAGAAATTGACGGACCGGACAAAATCAAGGGATTCGCGGGCGCCGTATTCCCGATCCATCCCATTGTCCTCCCATTCCACGGAGAGCGGCCCGTTGTAGCCGATGTTGTTAAGTTCCCGGATGATGTCTTCGAAGCTGACGTCTCCATGCCCCAGCGACCGGAAATTCCAGCCGCGCCTCAAGTCGCCAAACGGAAGGTGCGAACCAAGGATTCCGGCTTTTCCGTCCAGGGTCACGGCCACGTCCTTCATGTGAACATGGTAGATGCGGTCCGCGAACTCGCGGATGAAGAGATGCGGCTCGAGCCCCTGCCAGACCAGATGACTCGGGTCAAAATTGAGCCCGAGGGCCGGCCGGAATCCGAACTTTTCAAAAAGGCGCCGGGCCGTATAAAGGTCAAAAGCAATCTCTGTCGGATGGACCTCAAGGGCAAAGGTCACGCCGCAGCGGTCGAACTCGTCGAGAATTGGTGTCCATAATTTGTGAATTCTGTTGAACCCGTCTTCGATCATCTCCTCGGACGTCGGAGGGAAGGAATACCAAAATTTCCAGATGGGCGAACCCATGAATCCGTTGACGACCTGGCAGCCCATATTCTTGGCTGCGCGGGCCGTCGCTTTCATCTCTTCGATGGCCCAGAGACGGAGCTTTTCCGGCTTGCCTTTCACCCGGGCCGGGGCAAATCCGTCCAGCCGCTTATCATACATATCGCCCACGCACTGGCCGGCGAGATGCGCGCCCAGAGCCCAGCACTTGAGGTTGTATTTTTTAAGGATGCGCTTCTTTTCCTCGACATAGGCTTTGTCTCTGGCGGCTTTGCGGACGCTCATATGGTCGCCCCAGCAGGCAATCTCCAGGCCGTCGTAGCCCCAGGCGCTTGCCTTCCTGCAAATGTCTTCAAAAGGCAGGTCTGCCCACTGCCCTGTAAATAATGTCACGGGTCTGGCCATGATTTCCTCCTTTAAAAATTAACCCACGTCGCCCCTTTATTCGAGCTTTCGACGCATTTTTGGATGAACTCGACTCCCCTGAGTCCAGCTTCAACGCCGGGGCAATCAAGGTCATCTCCTGTAAGGGGAAGATGGGATTTCAGTTTGCTCAGGGCCGTGATGTAAGTGCTGTAAATGTTGGCGAACGCCTCGAAGTAGCCCTCAGGGTGGCCCGAGGGAATTCGGGAGAGCGCCTGGGCTCGGGGGTGCATCTTGTCTCTGCCCCGCGAAAGGGTCTCGCTGGGCTTGTCGATATAAGAAACTCTCAGATAATTGGGATCTTCCTGGGCCCATTCTATTCCTGCTTTAGTCCCGTAAATCCGGACGCGAAAACCGTTGTCGTGGCCGACGGCGACCTGGGAGCTCCAGTACATGCCTTTCGCTCCTCCCTCAAAGTTGAGAAGGATCGAAGCGTTGTCATCCAGAGGCCGGCCCTCACCGAAGTGGTCGAGGCGGGCGAGTAGAGACTGAATCTTCAGCCCTGTGACATACGAAACCATGTTCTCGATATGACTTCCGATATCGCCAACACAATTCGAAGCCCCTGCCAGGTTGGGATCGGTGCGCCAGGCGGCCTGCTTTTGGCCCGTCTTCTCGAGCAGGGTCGCCAGCCAGTCCTGGGGATACTCAGCGCTGACAAACCGGGTCTCCCCGAGCTCACCATTGCGAACCATATCGCGCATGTGCTTGACGATAGGATAGCCGGTGTAGGCGTAGGTGACGCAGAAAAGGATGTTCTTCGCTTTGACCAGACGCGCCAGGTCTGCGGCGTCCCGGCTATTGGTCGTCAGAGGCTTTTCACAAACCACGTGAATCCCGTTCTCCATGGCCAATCTGGCTATGGCATAATGAGTGCTGTTGGGGCTCGCGATGACGACAAAATCAATCTTGTCGTCGCGCCTGCCCTCTGAAACAAGCATATCCTCGAATGTCTTGTAAAGCCGGTCTGGGTCCAAACTGAGGGATTCGCCGGTTTCGAGCGTATTCTCATAGGACTGAGAGAAGCAGCCGGCCACAAGTCTGGCCTTTCCGTCCATGGCAATCGCCTTGCGATGCACGTCGCCGATAAAGGCGCCTTTGCCGCCGCCGACCATGCCGTATCTCAAGCGGGCCGTTTTGCTCAGCGCTTCTTGGCCTTCGATCATCTCCAGACCTCCTTTTCGGGATAAGCACCGCAGTCCGTGTTGCCCGGGCTTCCTATATGATAATAGAGATATTTCGGGGACACAATATCAATTTCCTTAATTAAAGAATTTCGGAATTGGATATTGTGTCCCGAATTTTTCAAGACATTGCATCAATTTCTTTGGCTTTTACCGCCAGGCGCTTCGCCGAAACCGGGAAGGCAGTTTTGAGCTCGGGGGCGAAGAGGGACACCTTGAACTCCCCGATCATCCAACGGAAGCCTTCAATCGCCTTCTTCTTTTCAAGGGATGTTTCGGCCCGAATTCCTTGCTCCAGCCGCCTCTGAACCTCAAGAAAAGGCCTGACTTCGTCGGCTTTTTTCCGGTCCTTTTCGGGATCGTTCTTTCCCCGCTCAGCACGCACTTCGAGCGCCCTCAAGTAGCGGGGGAAGTGGCTGAGTCGGTCCAGGGAATATATTTCGAGGAAATTCTTGGGCAAGAGAGCCTCGAGATCTTCCTCGACCTGCCTGCATATGGCTGCAGCGCCCCGGTTCGAGATCGCCGAAGTCTCGATAGCTTGGAGGCGTCGGCGGGCCTTCCCGTAAGCATCGAGAATACCAAGGACGGTCTCTTTGAGCGTATGTCCCCTTTCGAACAAAGTCCGAACGACGGTCTCCGCGTGGGCGTCGAATTCCTTTCTTGTGCGAAGGTTTTTCTGAAATACGTCTCTGCGCAAGTGACCGAGCATACTTTTTTCGAGAGTGCTTTTGCCTCCGAAATAGAGTGCCGCCTTTTCGTATTCTTCGGGTAAAACGAGGTATTGACGCACGAACTCCAGGTCTTTGGAGAACCGCAGAAGGAGCATCCTTTCGATGGCCTTGACATGAGCTGAAAGCGCTTCTTCGCGATTCGTGAGAAGTCGGAGGTTGACGCCCCCTTCCGTAGGTTCAAGCGCCGGATATGCCGTTGTGAAAGGCGCAACCGCGATGCTCTCCGGCAGGTCGCCAAAATCCCATGAAATGAGACCCGTCTTCTCCCACGATTTTTTGGCTTGTCTCCATTCTTCTGAATCTTCCGGAATTGTGGACGTTGAAGCAACCCGCTTGATCTCATCCAAGTCTCTCCCGGCGGCCAGAATTCGGCCGGCCTGATCGGTTATGGCGACTCTGACCTTCAAATGTTTGGGGATGTCAGCCTTGGCCCATTCCTCTGCCGGGATGTCCGCATGGAATCTTTGTCTGACAAACTTGGTCAGGGCTTCAAAAAGAGAACGGTCGGCTTGGCGTATTTCTTTGACGATGATAGCGGCGGTCTCCGACACAGGCATCAATAGCTTCCGGTAGCGCTTGGGAAGGCCTTTGATTAAAGCAGCTGTTTTGTCCTTAAAATATCCCGGCGCGCCCCATTCCAATGCCTCCGCCGGAACGCTTTCAACCTGAGCAGAAGGAATGTGGAGGGTCATGCCGTCGTCGTCTTCACCCGGCGCGAATTTGTAGGAAGCCTGGAAGAGGCGGCCTCCCACAGCCACTTCGTCAGGATATAGAGCCAGCTCCGATCCCTCGGGTCGGGAGAAAATAAGATCCTTTTCGCCCATCCGCAAGAAGTCATGGCCTCCCATCTGTCGAATCCTCTTTTCCAGGCCCCGCAGGTCATAGATTCCGGCCAGGCGCGCAGAATAAAAATCGGCAATGTCCTCCTCTCGGACCATAATGTCGCGCCGCCTCAATTTATCCTCCAGGCTGAGAATTCTTTTCTGCAGGCTCAGGTTATGCTGGAGAAAGGGCGGGGGCTCTTTGACCTCGCCTTCAACCAGGCCGTTACGGACGAAAATATTGTGGGCCTCGCCGGGATTCTTTGGTCCGTAGGGCACATCTCTCCCCGCAACGATTTCGAGACCATAGAGCGTGGCGCGTTCTTTGGCCCTGACTTCGCCCCGGTCTTTATCCCAGCGGGGTTCGGAATAAGAATAGCGGCATGCGTTTCCGGCCAGCCCCTCGAGCCAGGCCGGGTCGATTTTGGCTGCGGTCCGGCCGAAGAGGCGGGAGGTACGGACAATTTCCGCAGCGACGATCCAGGGCCGCGATTTGTTAAACAGAGCCGACCCGGGAAAGACCATGATTTCCCTACCCCGGGCTGCAGTGTAGATATTTTTTTCTTTGTGCACGGCGATGTTCGAGAGGAATCCGCTCAGGATCGACCTATGGATTCCGGCATAGCGCGACGCCGATAACTCTGCCTTTTCCGTGCGGTCCGGGCTAATTCCCTGCTCCTTCAGGATGGACATGATCTGGTCTAGAACAAATTCCCACTCTCGCATCCGGGCATAGGAAAGGAAATGCTCATGACAGAACGCCTTCTTCTTGCTCCTGGAGCTTAAGTTCTCGGTCGGGCTGTGAAAGCGGTTCCAGATGTTAAGGAATGTCAGGAAATCAGAGTCCGGATGAGCAAAAGAGGCCTGCGCTTGGTCGACCAGGCCGGCCTTGTCGAGAGGCCTTTCCCTGGGGTCCCGGATGCTCAAAACTGCGGCTATGACGGCGACTTCCCCGAGGCACTCTTCCTGCCGGGCCTCGAGGAGAATCCGGGAGATTTTTGGGTCAAGAGGCATCAAGGCCATTTGCCGTCCGAGGGGAGTCAGCTCGTAATCGCGACCCTTTCCAGCGACAGCGCCCAGCTCCAAAAGAGTATCGAAACCGTCTCTGATATTTTTCGGGTGAGGCCTGTCGATAAAAGGAAAGTCGGAAGGATGTCCCAGTCCCAGAAAAAGCATGCGCAGGATAACTTCGGCGAGGTTCGACCGGAGGATTTCAGGAGGAGTGAACGGCATCCTGGATCCAAACTCCTCTTCGGAGTAAAGCCTGATGCACAGGCCTTCCTGAACCCGGCCGCACCGTCCCTTTCTTTGGTCAGCGCTGGCCTGGGAGACCGGGCTGATGGGCAGGCTGTTGATCCGCGTGCCGGGCTGATATTGGGAGATTCGCGCCAGCCCGGTGTCGATGACATATTTGATATTCGGGATGGTCAGGGACGTCTCGGCGACATTAGTGGCCACAACGATTTTCGGACCGGTCACTGAGTAAACCCGCCCCTGCTCAGAGGCGGGCAGGCGGGCATAAAGAGGCAAGATCGTCGTGGCGGGGTATTTTTTCCCCTCCAGCCGCTCGCAGGTTTCCAAGATATCCTGCTCCGTCGGCATAAAAATGAGGATGTCGCCTGGCCGTTTTTTGGGCGCAATCCGCTCCACCGCCTGGACGGCCATGTCGACATAGTCGCCTTCTTCGGTGTCGTCAGAGAAGACATCCGGCGGCATGTATTCCACATCAACAGGATACATGCGGCCACCGACATGAATGACCGGAGCGTCTCCAAATGCCCGGCTGAATTTTTCCGTGTCCAGAGTGGCCGAGGTGATGATGACTTTGAGTTCCGGACGGCCGGCAAGAAGAGTCCTGGCGATCCCCAGCAGGAAGTCAATGTTGAGGCTTCGCTCATGGGCTTCGTCGATGATGAGCGTGTCGTAAGCATAAAAGCCGCGGTCAGATTGGGTTTCCGCGAGAAGCATGCCGTCGGTCATGATTTTGATATAAGCGTCCGGGGCTGTTTTGTCATCAAAGCGGATTTTGTATCCGACCGACCGGCCCACTGTTTCTCCCAGTTCTTCGGCGATGCGGTGGGCGATGGTGATGGCGGCAATCCGGCGCGGCTGGGTGCAGGCGATTTTCCCGGCGATTCCGCGTCCAGCCTCCAGGCACATTTTCGGAATCTGGGTGCTTTTGCCGCAGCCTGTTTCTCCGGAGATGATGACGACCGGATTTTCTGTGATCGAACGGACAATCTCTCGTCTTTTGGCGGTGATCGGAAGCGCAGCCGGGAAATGGAGGCGGGGGCGATTGCTCGAACGGGAATTCCGTTCGCGGATGGAGTGTTCCAGCCGGTGTTCAAGGGAAGAGAGGTCATAATTAAACCATCGGGTTTGGGCCGGGCTGAGGCGAACCATCTGCTTCAGGGACCGGCCGTCCTCCTTAAACTTGATGCCGCTTTTCTGGAGAAGACGACCGAGGCTCCGGCTGATCGCTGCCTGGTCGCGGAGCATAGCCTGTGGAAGCCGGCTCCGGATTTTTTGGATACGCTCGGGGATCGGAGCCGGGCTTGCGGACGATTTCGCCGTGGGATCCTTCCCTATCATTGCCAGATTGTTAGAATATTATCGGAAATATCAGCATGTGTATGGCTGCGAGAGCCTCCTTGCTGACCGCCTCATCGACAAGCAGGGATGAGGCCAGCTGGACCGCCTGGGGGCAGGCGAAATTCGGGAGTATCCCCAGGACGAGCTTTTTCTCCTGCGGACGGCTGGCCAGGGCCAGAATTTCTTGAAGCTTAAGCACGGCCCCTTCCGGCGCCTGGTAGGGCTCGAGGCCGATCATCCTCACATAGGCCTGGAAGGCAAGGACTCTGTGGACGAGGACCGGAGAATTCCTGGCAATAGCGAGAACATCTTCGCGTGCGGATATATTCGGCCAATCCGCCAGAGCCCGGACGGCCGCATCCTGGATACCCGGGTTTTCGTCTTTGACGGCGGCTCTCAAAAGGCGAAGGGAACTGTCATCTCCGATCTTTCCCAGAGTCCTGTAGAGAATAGCACGCTTTGCGGGTTCGGTCACTTTGACCCGACCCGTCTTCGGCTGCGGCTCAAGCAGTCCTGTAACAGGTTGAGCTCTGGAATAGGGGTCAGGAATTGTCCTGGCGACTCTCGCAATCGCGTTGCTCATTTCTTCCTGTTCAAACTCGTCCTCCATTCGGAGAAGAATCGAGAGGAGGTCAGGAAGGTCTTCGGCCGAAGCGATGACTATTAAGGTCTTGATCGCCTCGATACGGTTTCGGCGTGATGGAGACCGGACTTGTCTTATAATAAGAGCTTTCCCGGAACGGATCCGGCGTTCTGCGGCGGCCTTGATAAGCTCAAACTTGACCGATTCGCTGGGAAAGCTGACCAG
Organism: uncultured Eubacteriales bacterium; assembly: GCA_964558915.1. GTDB lineage: Bacteria > Acidobacteriota > Aminicenantia > Aminicenantales > UBA8522 > CAZKEW01. The sequence goes on from CAZLFV010000049.1 coordinate 8,480, forward strand.
GCCGAAGAGAACGGCGTCGTCCACATCTTTGCCGCGGAGTGAGGCGAGGCTGGCCCGCGCGGCATCCTGCTCTTCGCCCCGGCTCGCGGCGGCGCGCTCTGCCAAAAGGACTACCGTTGATGCATCACCCACCTTGGCCAGGGCTCTTAAGGCGGCGATCCTGACCGCAGCTGCCGGACTATGGACGGCGTCAACAAAAGAAGGGAGGACAAATTCTTTTGGGTAATCAGATAAAACAGAGAGAATTTCGACTTGAGATGTTTCCGGCAGCTTTGCCGACAGAGCGCAAACAGGGGCGATTCCGGATGCATCAAAGACTTTCGGGATCATGCGGATGGCGGGAGAATGCATTTCCTGTGGCGCCCGGGTCAGGGTATCGAGAATCAAACGCTCAGCTTCCTCTTTTCCTGATGAGGCGATCTTCCCTTTGAACGCCGCCTTGCGAAGGACAGTTTGAAGTTCTGAAGCCGGGGCAGAAAGGACTTTTTCGTAAAGCCGGGCCGCAGCCCCCGGATTTCCTGAGGCCAAAAGATCTTCGGCGCAGCGAAGCAAACATGCGGCCACACCGTTTTTTGTCTTTTCTCCAGCTTTGTCGAAGGCTGCGGCAAGAGCTTCGGCTGCCTCTGGCCCTCCGATTGAGCTCAGGGCTGTTGCAGCGGCCGAAGAAACGGCGGTGTCCTGGTCATCCAGAAGGACGGCGAGGTCATTCACTGAAGCCATGGATTTTCGCTGGGCCAGACTGGAGATCAGGCCGATTTTCGCCGGCCCCTCCGTCTTGCTCAATGCCTCACGAAGGGCTTGCTCTGCCGCTTCGCCCGGGATTTTTTCCAGGGCATAGCGGGCCATGTCGGTTGTGTCATCCTGGAGAAGCATCTTTGCGAGCGCCGGCACAGACTTGTCGCTCCCGATCAGCCGAAGCTGGCGGCAAACGGCCAGCTTGGCGGCAAGATTGGATTGCGGGCTCTCCACGTATGCGACGAGCATTTCTTCCAAGGCAGCGCGTGATTCGGGAGAATTCATGTGCGTCAAAATATATTCTCTGAGCCGGTAGAGGGCGGTTTCGTCCCGGCTATATTCGAATGAGGAGAAGTCTTTAAGGATCGCCTCGAGCGAAGGCCGCCTGTAGCCCGGCCATTGCCGGACATCGGCCGGTGCCGGCTTATCAAGGTCAGTTGCCGGAAAATCCCCGGGTATTTTCTGCGTCACCCGGCCCGTGGCCGCCCATTCGGCGCCGCGTTGGAACGTGACGATGAACCCGGCGCATTCGAGCGCCGGTTGAGGGCCCTCCCCGCCGGCATGGCCGAGCACAGTGTGAAAAACACGGCCGGCTCCGTAGCTAATCGTGAATAGAACCGGCTCGTCCCGTCCTGTGCCGCCCTGCGCCGGATCACTGAAGGCCGTCGCCAGGACGTGAAGATTCCTGGCCGGGCCGCGCAGCAGGCCGTAGAGCTCGTCTCGGGCGTGCATCCATTTCGGCGGAAGCCCTGCCGTGACAGGATGGCCGGTATCGCGGTTAATGACCAGGAAGGCATGCAGGGCTCCGTGCTGGCCGGCGATTCCCGGTCCTTTGTTCTCGACAACCCGGCCGTCCTTCCAGAAGACGTAGGGGCCGGATTTTTCGTCCCGGTTCTCCCAGCCGCCGAGGCCCGTGATCTCGTTATATTCAGGCCACTCGGGAAAAGCATTATTCGCCGCATGATAGACAACCACCCCGCCTCCGTTTTTCACGTAGGCGACGAATTCTTTTTGTGTTGTCTCGGGCCATGGATCGCCGCTGTAATCGAGAATGACCACCTTGACGGACGAGAAATCCGGCCGGAAACTCTTCATGCTGCTTCCGGAAGGCGGGCTGACTGCGACGTCCACTTGAAAGAGGCCGGTGTCTTCGAGCATCTGCTTCAGGGCGGCGCTCGATACTTTCCAGTTATGGCTGTTCTGGCCGGTGAGGATCAGGGCTTTAATGGGTGGGGAGGTGTCCTGGCCGGCTGCCGAACTGGAAGGGACAAACGGCAGGACGAAGACGATAAGCGCCAGGGCCATTCGGAGCATTTTTTTTGTCATATTTTTTGTGCTCAGGTTCGCTTGAAGCATGCGTCTTTTCATCTTGACCTTCCTCTTTCACTCCGGCAGAACCCATGGTTTGCGATAAGCGCGGCTGAGCAGGCGCTCGGCTTCCGGGTCGTCGATGATGGTCTCTGTTTTCGGGTCCCAGCGGATTTTTCGGGCGAGCTCGATAGCGATAACGCCCAGATGGCCGACAGAGGCCGACCTGTGTGCCACTTCGCTTGGAGTGATGGTCAGACTTCGGGTTTTCACGGAATCCAGGAAATTGCGATAATGATCCCGGCTCTTATAAAGCCGGATCTCGTTGGGGCCGATGCTTTCATTGATAAGGCCGGCGGGTTGGGTCTCGAATCCTTCGCGGTCGACCCAGACCCAGCCGTATTCGCCGATCCACTTGGTGCCGCTCCGGACGTCGGGGTATCCGCCGGCGATGACCATGGGGGTTCCGTCGGCATATTTTGCGGTGATATAAAAACGGAGGGCGCTATTGTAGATCCCGGCTGTGGGAAATTCACCCCGGCCTTCGACCTCGACCGGGCCCGTCTCATCCCAGCCCATGCCCCAATGGGCAATGTCGCCGTGGTGGCCGATCCAATCCATGAGCTGGCCGCCCCCGAAGTCCATATTCCAGCGCCAGTTCATGTGGACCCGCGCCTGACAGTAGGGCACAAAAGGCGCAGGCCCGACCCAGAAGTCATAATCCAACCCCGGAGGTGGAGGTCCGATGGTTTCCTGGCCGAACGTCCCGGCAAAATCATGATGGCCTGAGGGAAGACCGACTTCAATCCTTAATACCTTGCCAATCCGGCCGTTGCGGACGAGCTCGCAGGCATGATGGAAGTTCTCCACGGATCGCTGCCAGCTCCCGGTCTGCCAGACCCGTCCGTAACGTTGAATGGCGTTGCAAAGAGCGCGGCCCTCGCGCAGGCTGTGGGTGAAAGGCTTCTCGCCGTAGATATCGTAGCCGGCCCGGGCGGCGGAAATCGACAGGATGGCATGCCAGTGATCGGGCACGGCTATGGAGGCTGCGTCGATGTCCCGGCGCAGGAAAAGCTCGCGGAAATCCTTGTACGTGGCGCAGTCTTTATTCCCGTACTTTTCGTTGATCATGTCTCTGGCCTTGAAGAGGGGTTTGTCATCAAGGTCGCACACCGCCACCCACTGGACTTCGTCCTTGCTCAGGAACGCCTCCATGTTGGGGAAGCCCATCATGCCGAACCCGATCCCGGCCATGACGATTCGGTTGCTCGGCGCGATGGCGCCGTCGAGGCCGAGGGCCGAGGCGCGGACAATGGTCGGGAATCCGGCAACCCCGGCCACTCCCAAGGGCAGTGTTTTCAGAAAATCCCGTCTCCGCATTTTCCTCATGCTTTTCATGCTAATACCCGCCTTTCTTTTCGTTACAAAAAGCGGCAACTCCTTTTGAGAACGAGCTGGCGCAGTTTTCTCGGCTATAAAACCCGGGTTTTGGTCTCCACTCTAAACCAGTGCGGTGTGGCCCGGAATGGCCACGGGAGCGACGGGAAGATCGCCGAATTCGTATTTTGGCGGCGAAAGGTCAAGCTGAGAACTATTCATGGCCCAATCCCAGCTGATGGCCCGTCCCGTGTAGGCGCTCATTCGGCCCATGATCGCGCACATTGTGCTTTCGGCGATGCGGCGGCCCTCGTTGAGCGGCTTGCCGCTGCGGATGCTGGCGATAAGATCAATGTGCTCCTGGACATAGGGGTTGGGTTCTTCCTCGTCAAACTTCCAGAAGTTCTCCCCATGAATTTCCCCATAACCAAAAGCGTATCCTTTTGTCCCGACGACTCGTTCCTCGACCCGGTTGGCGCAGCCCGGGATCTGGCGGCACATGCTCATCACGCGCACGCCGTTCGGGTACTCGAACTCGACCGCAAAATGGTCATAGATGTTTCCGTATTCGGGAGCGGTCCGCTCCTGCCTGCCTCCCATGCCCATGACCTTTACGGGAAGAGTGCCGAAGGCCCAGTTGATAACATCGATGTTATGGACATGCTGCTCGACAATATGATCCCCAGAGAGCCAGGTGAAATAGAGCCAGTTGCGGCACTGCCACTCCATATCCGACATGCCGGGAGTCCGTTTTTTCACCCAGAGTTCTTCTTGATTCCAGTAGCACTGGCCGCCCACGAGCTCGCCGATGGCGCCGTCGTGCATCCTCTTCATGAGCTCGACATAGCGGAGCTGATGCCGGCGCTGGGTTCCGGCCACGATCGCCAGTCCTTTTTGCTTGGCCAGGGCAGAGGAGGCGATGACAGACCGCACTCCGACAGGGTCGACGGCAACCGGCTTCTCCATGAAAACGTTTTTTCCAGCCTCTATCGCGGCCTTGAGATGCATCGGCCGGAATCCGGGCGGCGCGGCCATGATGACCAAGTTCACATCCGGGCAGGCGGCCAGCTTGTGGTAGCCATCAAACCCGGTGAAGCACTTCTCCGGGGTCACTTTGACTTTATCCGGATGGGCCTTCCTGATTTCTTCGAGAGAGGAATCGATGCGATCCTGGAAGAGGTCGAACATGGCCACAATTTCTACACCCGGAGCCGCATTCAGGCAGTCGATGGCCGCTCCAGTTCCCCGGCCTCCGCAGCCTATGATTCCGACCCGGATTATATCCGAGCCGGCAGCATAGGCGCCGGGAACGCGGGGAAGGGAAACTGCCAGTGACGCCGCCACAGACGTTTTAATAAAATTCCGTCGCGTAACTTTGTTTTCCATTCTCCCTCCTTAAATTCATATTGCGTGTCATTTTAGAAATTATCGCAGGCGCGGTAGGCCTCGATGACGGCCCGTTCGCCCTCTTTCCCGGGCCGGCTTTGGCCGTGCTCCATGCACAAGACCCCGTCGTAGCCTTTTTTATAGAGGTGCTTGAAGATATTCCTATAGTTGATCTCGCCCGTCGTCGGTTCCTTTCGGCCCGGGTTGTCGCCGATATGGAAAGCGGCCAGCTCTGGCCAGGCCGTGTCGATGTTGGGAATCAAGTTGCCTTCGGTGATTTGCTGGTGGTAAAGGTCATTCAGGATCTTGCAGGACGGGCTTGCTACTGCTCTGCATATTTCATAAGCCTGGGGAATGCGCGTCAGGAACAGGCCGGGATGGTCCCTGGGGTTGAGGGGCTCGAGGACCAGGATTAACGCGCCGGGCTCGCAGACCTCCATGCAGTATTTGAGGTTTTCGATGACATTGGCCGTCTGGTATTCCCAGGCCAGGGATTCGTCGAACCGGCCAGGGACAACAAGAGCCCACTTTGTCTTCACGCGCTTGGATGTTTCAACCCCCTGTTTCATTTTTTGAATGAGCATGTCCCGCACGGCTTTGTCGTTGGTGACGAAGCTTTTCTGTCCGAAATCGGCGTAAAGCACGAATGGGCCAAGGATGAGGCCCCGTTTTTCGAGCTCGCGGCTGATGAGCTCCTGTTCGGCCACCGGCCGGCCCATGATTCCGTTATCAAACATGGCGCCGAATCCCTGGTCGGCGGCGAACTGGATCTGGGCGACCAGGTCGTTTCCGGCCAGGTTCTTGAACTGGCCGAAGGACGGAGCGTACTTTAGCTTAAAGCCCCCCTGGGCCGCCGCAGGTTTTATGGCTTGGGAGACCACTCCTTTTGCCGGGGCTTGAAGAAGAGCAGCCGCCGCCGCTGCGCCAATTCCTTTGGACAGGAAGTTTCTTCTCTTCATCTTTGACCTCCTTATGTCCTTGATTCTTCAAACGTTTATAGCAAACCCGTCGGAAAATCAACAAGAAATCGGGCTTTGCTTCATTCTTCCTATGCTGGTAGCATTCTCATTTAGGGATGGATTCTTGTCCTCCGCCTTTGCTGAGCGCGGCCTCAAACTCTTCTTCAGAAAGTAAATCCATTTCTAAATACCCGATAACGAAAAGCTCCATGTGCTCCGGGATCCCCGGCCCTGGAGACTGAATATCCTGAATCATGACCAGGGGCCCGACCAGCTCGCCCCTGACGACGCGGCCGTCTTCAAGCGAGAGGTAGGTCTTCCCCCAGAAATGTTCGAACCCGCGGTTCTTAAGTTCCATCGGCTTGAGCTGCAGGTTCATCTCCACCCTGTTCTCCGATTGGCCGAATTCGATGACAGCGCAGGGGATGTTCCGGACACTAGTCAGCCCTGCAATTCTCACCCAGCTCTTCCCGCTGAAGGTATATTTAGAGTCTGTGACTAAGGGCGGGAATTCGAAGACGAAGTCGTGGGGCTCCCGGTCTTCTCTGAACTCGGCGCCGATGCGGGCTTCATCCGGAATGCGCAGGGTTTCTGTGGGCCGGACCGAGGCATCAAAGGTCACCGCGTCCCAGGTGAGAATCATGAACATGAACCCCTCCATCGTCTTGGGCAGCGAGGAAAAGTCGAACTTGGAGATGGCCATGTCCTCGTTAAGCGAGTACACAAGAGAGAAGTTCTCGGCCGGCTTGAATTCATTCATTTTGAGAGTCTGATCGGCCCAGGCCTGGCCGAAGCGAAAGCTCTTCCAGGTGAACCGTTCCTGGACTTTTCCTTCGCTATCGTCCTTGAGCCGCGTCCGGGTGAAATAAGTGACGACTTTCATCTCTCCAGACTTCGTCCCGTCCATCTTGAAATTGATGTTATCCCGGATGAGACGATAATGAAGGGTCTCGCCGACCTTGTAGCGGAGCTTCAGGGGGAGCACCTCGGGAACGGAAATTTTTGAAGGCCGTTTTTCCAGCCCGCTTCCCCAAACGTTGAGGAAAAGGCTGGCTCCCGCCAAGAGACAAATAAAATACCGAGTCCTTTTCGTCATGGAGGACCTCCTGTTTATTAAATGGGCGCAGGGATGGGACAAACATAAAGGGACAGGCCGGAAAAGTCAAGCCGAGGCCCCGGGGCTGCCGGGTCGCGCAAAGTTTCTCTTGACAAGAGGCCCGCAAAATGTAATCGTATACGCACATTTTCATATTAAAAAATATTATCTAAACGTAAAGGTACAATATGAATAATAAAACGGTCTTCACCAGGGAGGAGTTCGTTTCCAGGTTCAATATTCCCGAAACGAGTCTCAGGGAGTGGGAAAAGGAAAAGCTGCTTAAGCCCGTCGGCTATACTGATGACAAATCGCCTCTTTATGGGGAGGATACGGGAGAAAAGGTCAAATATATCCAGAGACTGAATGAATTAGGCTATGGGCCGGACGAAATCCGGACCATCATTAAGAAAGTCGGACTGCCCAGAGTCGTTGAGAAAAAAGAGGGGCCTGGGGATTCAGACAAGTTCCTTACGGTCGGGAACCTGGCCGAGAGGGTGGGCTTGAGCCCGAGGACGATCAAGCACTGGGAAGACAAAGGCATCATCGAGCCCGACATGTGGAGCGAAGGCGGTTTCCGGCTTTATTCGGGAATTTATGTTTATCTCTGCGAGTTGATCAGGGACCTCCAGCTTTTTGGCTACACGCTCGAGGAAATCAAGGTGATCTCTGATTATTTCCGGGATTTTTTAGCCATCCAGAATGACCTGGAGAAACTCCCCAAGAGTGATGTCTCTCTAAAATTGGAGGCCATGCTCAAAGAAATCGAGATCCTTCTTGAAAAGATGGACCTTCTCGAGAAAGGCATCGAGCGCTGGGAAGACCTGCTGAAAAAGAAGAAAAAAGAGATGCTGAGCCTGAAACATAAGAATCAGAAAAGGACGGATTAGAAAAAGGAAAGTCTATGGGCAAGATTGTTTTTATAGAGCCGGAAGCTCCGAACCTCCATATTTTTTCCGCGTTTCCGTTGCCCCGGCTGGGCCCTCTTATTTTGGGGACAATGATGAAGAACCGAGGTTGGGAGGTGGAGCTTTTCGTCGAAGAGTTGCGGCGGATCGATTTTCGGGTTGTCCAGTCGGCGGACCTAGTGGGCATCTCGACCATAACCTCTACGGCGCCGAGAGCCTATGCCATTGCCGATCGAATCCGTGAGCGCGGGATCCCAGTGATCATGGGCGGCCCCCATGTCACATTTATGGCAGAGGAGGCACTGGACCATGCCGATTTCGTGATCCGCGGGGAAGGGGAACATGCTCTGGCGGTATTCGTCGAGGCCTGGGAAAAAGGAACGGATTTTACGGCGGTCCCCAATTTGTCCTATCGGAGGGACGGGCAGATTGTCCATAACCCCCTTCAGCCTTTTTTGAGAAACCTGGATCAAATTCCTTTCCCGGATTTCACCCTCCTGAAATCGACACGACGGAGGATCGCAAGGAGGAAGACTCCGATCCCCGTCCAGACATCCCGTGGCTGTCCGTTCGACTGCTCCTTCTGTTCGGTCACCGGAATGTTCGGAAAGAAATACCGCTTCCGCTCCACCGAAAATATTGTTGAAGAACTGAAGCGCTACGACAGCAGAAAGAACTCCATCTTTTTTTACGACGACAATTTCGCGGCCAACCGCCAGCGGGCCAAGGAACTGTGCGAGGCGATGACCCGGGAAAAATTGAGTTTCCACTGGACAACTCA
>CAZLFV010000049.1:17129-19199 GCA_964558915.1 uncultured Eubacteriales bacterium
ACCCAATTCCTGATCCTGACTCCTCTTCCCGGTTCGGAGTTTTACGACAATGTTTGCCGGCAAAACCGGATTCAATTCCGAGACTGGGCTCTCTACGACGCCCATCACGTTGTCTTTAAGCCGGCTCGGTTTTCTTTGCCCGATTTGCAGTGGGCGCAGATTTTCAGCCACAAGAAGTTTTATTCGTTGCTCGAGATTGTTAAGAGATTTTTCAAGGGGAAGTGGCATGAATTGGCGATCGCGGGTTACGCCAGAAACCTGAACCGGGTCTGGAGAAAAAAGAATAGAATGTACCTACGGGTCCTTGACCTGCTCAAATCCAAAAAAGGGCCGAAGATCACGATCGACTATAGAGAAGAAATCAGGCTGGACGGTTAGTTAGAGAGAAATCCTCACTCTCGCATCATCAACCATCTCAAGCTGAGCTGGGCTGGGTATTCTTTATGATTATCTCCTCTCGGATTACTTGTCGCCCGCCGGGAGGCGCATCTTCCGTAGGAGCTCCTGGAACCTGGGGTCGGGGCGAAGGTCGTCAAAATACGGCGTCACCCCGATGTAGGGCATGAACGGATCATGAGGGTCCAGGGCCTTTTCGAGCCACTCGATAGCCTTCTCCTTCTCCCCGGCCAGAGCATAGAAGGACGCGGTATCGCTTGGGAGAGCGAAACCCTCAGGAATGCGCGCGATCAGGGCTTCGGCCCCGCGCTTCATCGCCTCGGCGTATCCTCCCCGGGCATAGCCCTCATCGATCGCGGCTTGGATCCTCGGGTCGTTGTACATGACCCTCACGCCGGCTTTAGCGGCCTCGAAGGCTTCTTTCTCCATCCCCTTCTTATCGTATGCGTACCAGAGAGCGCTCGTGGCGATCGGATGGTCCTCCTGAAAGCGCAGAGCTTCCCGGGCCGCTGAGACAGCTTCGTCGTAGCGCCGCTGGCAATACAGGAATACCGCATGCCAGCCATGGACCAGCGGATTGAACGGGTCAAGGACAACGGCCTTTTTCATGCGAACTAGGGCCTCCTCGCGGTGTCCCATGGTCAATAACAGCCAAGCGTAGTTGCCCTGTGCGAATGCGGAGTTGGGATTGAGCTCGATGGCCCTCCGGAAGGATTCCCGGGCGCCGTCCCAATCCCATTCGATCGCCCACCTGACCAGGGCCAAGGCCTCGTGGGCCGCGGCGAGATTTTCGTCCAGCTCGATGGCCCGGAGCGCCGCGGCCTTGGCCTTCGGCCCGGCTTCCTCAGGCGCCGCGTAGCCAAACGCAGTGCGAACCGACCACATCCAGGCACGACCGGCGTAGGCTGGCGCGTAGATGGGGTCCTTCTCGAGGGCTAGGTCGAAGTATTTCTCGGCGATGTCAAGGTCCCCGGGCGCAATCTTCATCACGTAAAAATGGCCCCTGAGGTAGGCGTCGTGGGCCTCGGGGTTGACCGGGCGGGCTTTGGCCAGGAGGGCTTGCTCGGATGGCAGGAGCTTGAGGGCCAGGGCCTTGGCCACTTCCCTCGCCACGTCGTTCTGGAGGGCCAGGATGCCCGCCATCTCCCGCTCGAAGACGTCCCCCCAGAGCTGAGTCTGGTCCCGCACTTGAATGAGCTCGGCCGAGACGCGGACACGGCTTCCCTCCCGCCTGGCGCTTCCTTCGAGCACATATTCTACGCCGAGTTCCCGGCCGATCTGGTCGATGGGCGTGTCGGTCTTTTTGTAGCGCATGACCGAGGTCCGGGCGATGACGCCCAAGCTCTCGGGATGGAGGCGCCCCAGGAGCGTGATCATCTCCTGGGTCAGGCCGTCGGAGAGATATTCCTGCTCCGGGTCGCCGGTCAGGTTGACGAACGGCAGGACAGCCAGCTTCACAGCCGCCGGCCGGGCTTTGGCTTTGAGCGGCCGCAGGCCCTCAGCCACCGCCGCCAGGTCCTCCCGGAACTCCTCCATGGTCCGGTAGCGGTCGGCCGCTTTCTTGGTCAGGGCCTGGAAGACGATATGCTCAAGCTCAGCGGCCAGCGACGGGCGTATCTTAATCAGCGATTCAGGTTCCTTATGAATTATGGCGTAGATCACGGTCTGGTCGTG
>CAZLFV010000050.1:0-14143 GCA_964558915.1 uncultured Eubacteriales bacterium
ACCTCATTCCTCGCTTATATCAAGCCGGTGTTTATAATCTGGGAATTGAGTTCGGTTGCCATGAATATCAAGATAAAGTTGACAAGCTTATCACCGCGAATGAATATGATGAAGACCTGGCGCGATTGATTATGTTCAAATGGTATATCATCTGGGGTAATAAAGAATACATGGACATATACAAGAAAGCCTGGGAGTTGAATAAATCCCTGCCAGAAGGCGCTCCAAAATTCAGAGTGGTGAATCTCTCCTATAGAATAAAAAGGAGTCCCAGAATAGGATTATTTTTAAAAATACTCTTAAAGGGCGATCCTGATGTGTTTATGGGCAAAATGATACTCAAAGAATTTGTCGATCAAGGTCAAAAAGCCCTGATATTTTCCGGTTCCCATCATGCTTTTACCCGTTATTACCAACCGATATATAATTTTGAGAAAAGCCAATTAATAAAGCTCAATAAGAATCGAATGGGGAATGTTGTCTACCATAAGATTCCAAACAGAGTTTTCAATATTTTGCTGCATTATCCCTGGGCTGCAAAGAAAGACATGGAGGAAGAGAATTACCCTGTTGACGGAGCCATTGATACTATTATGCAGGAATTTGAGAATAAGAGAGTCGGATTTGATGTCAGGGGGACACCCTTTGGCAACCTCAAGGATGACGACACTTACTATGCTCTCGGTTACCCGCATTTTACGCTGAGCACCATCTGCGATGGCTATATTTTTCTGAACCATTTTAAAGACTATGAAGGATGTACTGTAGATACGAGATTCATCACGGAAAAAAATTTTGAGGAGGCACTTGACTATTTCGATGAACCGGAACGACGTGACGAATTCAAGAGGCCGGAAGATTTTATCAGGTTAATGAACGAGCGCGCAGACATAAAAAAGAGGTTCAAAGAGCAAGGCCTGGAATGAATTTATAAATGAGAATATAAAAAATTTTGGCTCCTCCGCTTATTTACTCAAATACTGCTTGAACCACTCGATATTGCGCTTCCCGGCGTCGAGCACGAGACGGGGCTCCCGCAGGCCGTGCGGCTGCCGCGGATAGACAACCATCTTGACGGTCGCTCCCTGCCGCTTGAGGGCGTTATAAAGCTCGTATCCCTGCTGGATGGGAACGCGGAGGTCCTGTTCCCCGTGAAGGATAAGCGTCGGCGTGGTCGCGCCTTTGATGTTGAACATAGCCGAGTGCTTCGTGTAAATCGCCGGATTGTTCCAGAATTCAGCGCCGAAATAGTCGGGGATGAAGCTCGGGATGTCGGCCGTTCCGGTGAAGCTCGTGAGGTTTGTTACGGGCGCGCCGATCGAGGCGGCCTGGAATCTTTTGGTCTGCGTGATGACCCAGGAGGTCATATACCCGCCGTAGCTCCAGCCCATGACACCGAGGCGGTTCGGGTCAGCGACACCGGTGCCAATGACATAATCCACGCCGGCCATCAAATCTTTAAAATCCATGCCGCCCCAATCCTTATAGTTGGCGTAGCGGAATTTTTTCCCGTACCCGGAAGAGCCGCGAATGTTGCATCTCAGGACGGCCCAGCCCTGGGCGGCGTAGGCGGCGATGGGATAAGCGGATCGCGAGGCGAGATAGCTCTGGACAAACACGCCCGCCGGGCCGCCGTGGATGATCAGGAGCAGGGGATAGCGCTTGCCTTTTTCATAGCCCACTGGATAGGTGAGGAGTCCCTCGATTTCAAGCCCGTCCGGCGCTCTATAGTGCACGACTTCGGTCTTTCCCAGGGGATGACTGGGCGCGTTGGCGTTGACCTTGCTAACTTGGATTGGGGACCATTTATCAGCGGCTGTCACGTACACTTCTGGGGCCTTATCCAGGGCCTGGGCGCTGAGCCCGAATGTTGTGTGCGTAGAGTTCAGGTTGACGGAGAAAACCAGGGAGTCGTTCTGATTGAGGATTTTGGGCATTCCTCCGTCAACAGGGAGGGCGCCAAGCTGGCTTATAGTGCCGTTTGCTTCTGTGAAATAAATCCATTTTCCATCTGCTGACCAGGCAACCAGATCCGGCTGTTCATCGTGGGTTGAGGCAAGCCTCTTCGGCTGACCTCCCGAAGAGGGAATGATCATAGTCCAGGCCGTCCCACCCCATGTTGGAGGCACGTCGCTGGCGGTATAGGCAATCCATTGTCCGTCCGGCGAATAAAGGGGCTGGGATTCTGCGGCCGCGGTCTTGACCAAGGGCTTGATTTCAGAGGTCGCGACGTCTACCATGCTGATATCCGCTTTAGTCCAATCATCCACAACCGGTGAGGGGACGTTAGAAAAAGCGATCGTCTTCCCGTCCGGAGACCAATCCCAGCCTTCTCCGTCGACGTGAAAATCACCCTGGGTGAGGCGCTTCGCCTCGCGCTTTCCCTGGGTGTCTTTGTGTACCGGGATTATCCAGAGGTGGGCCTTTTTTATATTTTCATCCACCACGCGGGCATCATTCTTGGCCTTCTGGTCCTTTTCCTCCTGCTCTGACAGCGGCTCGGTCATCGTGAACGCGATGGATTTTCCGTCCGGCGACCAGGCGAAGCTCATAACTTCGCTCTTGACGTCGGTGAGCTGCTCGGCTTCTCCGCCGTCAGCGCGAATCCGCCAGATGTTGTTCTTGCCCGACCGGCTGGAGGTGAACGCGATGCACTTTCCGCAGGGCGACCACTGCGGATTTGTTGACGATTTCTCGCCGAAGGTGAACTGGAAGCTTGCGGAACCATCGGCGTTGGCCATCCAGATTTGGGTGAGATACTCGCTTTTGTCCTCGGTCATAAGCGGCTCGGTCACGGTAAAGATAACGCGTTTTCCGTCGGGTGATACCTGGACAGCGCCAACGGTCTTGACTTTCATCATTTCTTCTGGCGTCCATTGGGCGTGCAATGGAACGATGAGAATCGCCGCAATAAAAATACTTAAGCTGAGGAGAATTTTTTTGGGTTTCAAAACGGCCCTCCTTTCAGGTGTGATTTGATTCTCGGGTTCGTCTGCTCTTGAAGCGAAGCAGGCAGAAACAAGAAAATACAGCTTGGCCTTGGTGGATGTCAAGAGAAATTGTCCTGGAAATTGCATCCTTCAAATGCCAGGGGTAATGAAAGCGTTCCGGGGAGAAAACTGATCCCCCTTGCCGTTAGCCGAAATGCCTTGACTTCGACCGAGTGATCTATTTTGTTTTCTTGGTGCGGCTGAAGAATAACGAAAAATAAGGCGAAATATAACCACGGTGGCTAAGTTTTTTAAATAGGTATTGACATTTGTATCTAATTTAAATACAATTGTTCTCAATATGAGTGCAATGAATGAAAATATCGGCATTTTAGAGGCTCTTTTTGGCAAAACGCGGCGTTCGATTCTCTCTTTGCTCTTTAGGCAACCGGACGAATCATTCCATTTAAGAAAAATTTTAAGGCTCGCAGGTGTTTCTCCGGGCGCAGGGCAACGAGAGTTGAGGCGGCTTGCGAGCGCAGGGATAATATTACGCACGGAACGGGACGCGCGGGTTTATTTCCAGGCGAATTCCGGGTGTCCGATCTATATCGAGCTCAGGAGCACCTTTACCTCCCTTTAAGCTTTATTGAAATTGGCGAAACGAATAGTTTTGGTCCTGGGAAAAAGGAGGAAGCATGAGAAGAACAATTCTTATCCTTCTTGGGATAGCATTTTATCTGGGAGGGAGTTCCAATATTCCAGCGGATCAGGTCAAAACGGCGCTGGCGATCACCACAAACAAAGATAAGCTGTTAACGATTGCTGTTCAGGGGCAAATCGCGGCCGCTCAGCCTGACCGAACTTATACGGTAACGTGGGATGGAAGGCCCAAACTCGCCATCGGAATTGGAGGCATCAATTATAACCTGAAGATTGGGGATGAGGTCTTCGGTTGGGCCTCCGGGGATAGGGTGACAGTCGGCGTTGCAACAGAAGGAATTAGTGAAGATAGACGAGATAGCGCGTGGCTAACCTATACATCCATCGGCAATGAAGCGAAGATGTTGAGCGGCCAGGCCAGAGGGGAGAAGGGCGTCATCATTGGCAAGTTCGGGAGCTTTGTCCTAGTCTATTTTGATGATGCCGTCCTGGATAAGCTCGCCATCGGCGACACCGTGCAGGTGAAGGCCTGCGGCATCGGACTCGAGATTGGGGGCTTCCCGGACGTTTTTGTGCATGGCCTGGCGCCGGAAGTCCTGGAAAGACTCGAGATCAGGGATGTCGGCGGCAAGCTCGAAGTCCCGGTTGTCAAGCAGATACCGGCCAATATAATCGGCCAGGGCGCGGGAGGTTCGAGCCTTACCGGGAACTGGCACATCCAGACATGCTATCCTCCCGACATAAAGAAATACGGTCTTGAAGACCTGCGCTTCGGGGATCTCGTATTGCTAAATGACGTCCAGACTGACTATGGAAAAGGTTATTATAAAGGCGGAGCGACTCTGGGGGTTGTTTGCAGCGGACCGAGCGAGATCTCCGGTTTGGGAATTGGCGTAACGCCCATTCTTTCCACAAAGTTCGGCAAGATCACAGCCCGGATTGATCCATTATCAAACATCGGCAAATATCTCGGCCTCAAAATGGCTGGCGGGAAGGCCGCGGAACACCGCTCCAACTCCGGCCGTTTGAAGACCAACGCGGATGAACTCATCATGACTGCTGTTCAAGGCGTGGTTTGTCCTCCCGGGGGCGGAACTTACTCCACGAGTTACGACGGCAAACCCATCCAGGATATCGGCATGGGCTCGATTAACTATGCGGTTTCTCTGGGAGACTCGGCTTATGGATGGGCAAACGCGGACCATGTGGAGCCAGACGTGACTTTTCAAGGCCGGGACCGGCCATCTCCCTGGGATTGTGCTTTGGCCGTCTTGGCCTGCATCGGCAACGAGGCGGAAGTTGTCTCGGGCGAGGCTGTCGGGGCCAAAGGCCTATATATCGGGCGACACGCTGGCTCGGACGACCTTGTCTGGCTCCCGAAGGAAGCCCTCGAGAAGCTTGCCCTAAATGACAAGATTCAGGTCAAAGCCCGCGGAGTTGGTCTGAGGATAAAGGGATTTGAAGATGTGAGAGTGAACAAACTCTCTCCGGAACTCTTGGAAAAGATCGGCATAACGGTTGAGGACGGCCAGCTTGTAGTGCCAGTGGTGATGGAGGTTCCGGGATATATTATGGGCTCAGGGCTGGGATTCCCGTTCGTTGAGGCGCTTGATTATGACGTCCAGACGACCTGCCCTGAAGTCGTTGAGGAGTTCGGGCTCAAGAAGCTCAGACTGGGGGATCTTGTCGCGATCAAAGACCACTATGATGCCTTCGCGCCCGGGAGATATGAAGGAGCGGTAACCATAGGCATAGTCATCCACGGATTCAGTAGTGACTCAGGACATGGTCCGGGCTTGAACCCGGTGCTCAGCGCGCTGCCGGGCAAGATCAAAACGCGGCTCGACCCGAACGCCAACGCTGCTTACTATCTTGGCATAAAGTCGACTCCAAACCGTTAATCTAGGGGAGAAGACATGGAGTTTTTTGAGCTTATTCAAAAGCGTTATAGCTATCCGACTTTGTCCGCAATCTCTAAGGGCTGAATCCACAAATCAAGATTTCACCCCCAGGGATGAATTGTTCATCCTGAAAAATCATCCTAAGTTTCACCTTTAGGGGTGATTGATTCCCTGATAGGAGAGTGCGAACATACGTCCATATCGAAAATTGCAGCCCGACG
Organism: uncultured Eubacteriales bacterium; assembly: GCA_964558915.1. Classification (GTDB taxonomy): domain Bacteria; phylum Acidobacteriota; class Aminicenantia; order Aminicenantales; family UBA8522; genus CAZKEW01. The sequence goes on from CAZLFV010000050.1 coordinate 5,716, forward strand.
TCTTAGAGCCGGGATTGCTGCTTGGTCCGTGTTGAAAGAGAGGAAGAGATGAAGGATGACGAAAAATTCCCGCCTTCTTTTAGAAAGCGGGTACTGATCGTTGATGATGACCAGGCGTCCCTCCAAATGCTTTCCGGAATTCTGCCGAAAAGCCAGTATGTGGTCCTCAAAGCTATGGACGGAAAGGAAGCCATCAAAAGGGCCTTCAAGAATATTCCTGACGTGATTTTGCTGGACGTCTTGATGCCCAGCCTGGATGGGTTCGAGGTGACCAGGCAGCTGAAGAAAGACCCGAGGACAAAAAACATTCCGATCATCCTCGTGACCAGCCTCGACGGGCTGGAGAGCAAACTCACCGGCCTGGAAGCCGGCGCCGAGGAATACCTCACTAAACCTGTCAAGCCACTTGAATTATTGGCCCGGGTCAAGTCCATGCTCCAGCTCAAGCAGTACCGCGACCAGTTAGTCATCCGGAAGCAGTCAGAGGGGGCCCTGCTGGGAGTCGCCCCGGCCGAAAAAACGGTCCAGCTGCCCGAAGAAGCACTTCCCGTCGTCCTCCTGGTCGAAGACAATGAAATCGACGCCAGGATCATTGAAAGCTTCCTCGAAGGCATGCCGCTGCGCCTGGAAACAGTCTCCACCGGGGCCGATGCCATCTCCCGGATTCTTTCCGAAAAGATCGACCTCATCCTCCTGGATATTCTTCTCCCGGACATGACTGGGTTTGATATCTGCCAGCGTCTGAAGGAGATGGACAAAGGCAACGATATCGCCATCATTGTTGTCACCTGTTTGCATGATTTGGACAGCAAGATTACGGGAATGGAACTCGGAGCTGACGACTTTCTCGTCAAGCCCATTAACAGGCAGGAGCTGACCGTAAGGATAAAGTCCCTTTTGGAGAAAAAACAGCAGCTGACCAGGCTTCGCTCCCACTACGAGACGGCCGTGAACCAGGCCATCTATGACTGGCTCAGCGGGGTCTATAATCACGGCTATTTTAAAAGGTTCCTGGATCTTGAGATCAAGAGGTCCTTGAGACAAGGCTATCCGGTGAGCCTGCTCATGATCGATATTGACGATTTCAAAGTATATAACGATTCTCTCGGACACTCGGCAGGTGATGAGATTCTCAAAGAACTCGCTCAAATTATGAAGAACATGATTCGAGAAGTTGACCTGGTTTCTCGATATGGAGGGGATGAATTCGCGATTGTCCTCCCCTATGCCGACAAGATGGGCGGCGCCTTAGTCGCGAGGAGGATTGAGCAGGCTATCCAGGAGCATGATTTTCTGCGGAGGCGGTCGGCTCAGCTCAAAAGGCTCACCTGCAGCATGGGCGTGGCCATGTTTCCCTCGGACGCCTCAAGCGGGGAAGAGCTGGTCGAGAGGGCTGATGAAATGCTGCTGACGGCCAAGCAAAGGGGGAAAAACCGGATCTGTGTCTATGGCCCGGATTCGCTGCTTCCCGGTTTCGACGTTCCAGGATAAGCTGACTAAAGTTTGATCTCGCGAATATAAATTCCCCTGAAATATAGGGGGGTAGAGTGGGCCTGGAGCTCGACCTGACCCGAGGGATAAATCCGCTGATCCCTCTCCCAGTAGTTTTCCATAACGACATCGTCCACCACGAGGACATTGTTCAGGTAGACGGTAACCCGCTCGCCGGTCATCCGAATGAAAAAGCTGTTCCATTCGCCGACCGGATTGTCCGCCCGTTTCAGCGGTTTGTTCGGACCCTTCTCGTTATTATACAACCCGCCAGAACCCTCGGGCCGCTCCGCGGGATCCCATATCTGGACCTGAGGAGAGCCACGGAGATAAATACCGCTGTCGCCCTTGGGCTCGATTTTCCAATCGACGAACATCTCAAAATCGCGGTAGTCTTTTGTTGTGCAGAGGCTGTGGCCTGCGCCGTCAAAGACAAGGATTCCGTCAACGGCTTTCCAGTGGGAGAGCATATCGGCGTCCGCTTCGGCCTGGGCTTTTTCAAGCTCTTGGGGCGACATCCGGCTGCGGGTTGGCGGGTCTCCGACCAACCCCTTCCAGCCGCCGAGGTCCTGGCCGTTGAACAGGGGCCTAAAGCCCTCGCGCGCAAGAAGCCTCTGGACGTAATCGTCAGTTCGATTCTTAAAATTCTCGTCGGCGATTAAGCCGGATGCCTTCTTGAGAGTGCGAATGACCTCGATTCCCGCAAGCCCGTCTTCTTCGCCCCGGAATGGAAGGGCGATGAGCGCCGCTATCCGGGCAGCCTCTCCGCTGAGATCCGGGTCATCCAGAAAGGATGAGATGAGTCTCAGGGAATCCATCGTGTTGACCCCGGAAAATCCCTCCAGGAGGATCTTTTTTTCTCCGAGCTCGGAGGCAAAGACCAGGGCATCGGCCAGCAGCTTGAATTTTTCCTCGGAAGAGAGCTCCTCGGCGTTCACAAGGCGCACGATTCCTTGAAGGCTCAGGTTGAGGAATTTGCGGCTGGTGGTGGTCCGGCAGATATCGAGAAGCGGAGTGACGGCCCGAAAATCCGGCCACTGGGAGAGAGCGTAGACAGCGGCCGTCTGCACTTCGAGGTCATCGCTTCGGGTTTGAGCCAGAACTGCTTCAAAAGCCTTTTTCCCGCCGATTTCGGGGAGTGGCTTGATCAGGTTGGCCAGATGCTCGCCCCGGGCCTTGGACATCACTTCAAGAATCAAATCGGCTCGGGTTTCCGCGTCGGCGATCTGGCTGGCGCTCGCCACAATCGCATTTTGAATTAGGATTTTCTCCTGGCTTCCCCGCGTTTCGCCTAGAAGTGCAATCAGCCGGGCGAGCTCATTTTCTGTCACGAGAGGTTCGAGTGCGCGCATTGCGGCCAAGCGGACATTCTCATCTGCGCTTTGAGCCTTGGCAAAGATGAGCTCAATGTCCTCGGCCGCTCCTCGCTCTGCCATAACCCTGATGAGGGCGGCCTGGCTTGAGACCGGCACCTTTTCAAGAACTTTGACGGCCTCAGGGACGACCTGGGCCTTGGAAAACTGGAGAAGGGACTGTTCAATCGTGGCGATCTCGTCGCTGTCTTGGCTCGCGAGAAGGCCGAAAAGATCGGGGAGGACTTCGCTACCGCCGAGGCGAGTCGCCGCCGGGATTGCCGCGAGTCGCAGAGCTTTGTCGTCGCTCTTCAATTTTTCTCTCACGGCCGGGAAGGCAGTCTTGTCGCGGCGAACGGCCAGAGAAAAGATGATCTGCGTTTGCGCTTCCGCCGGCGCCGCCTTCATTACTGCGACCAATTTTGCCGTGATGTTTTCTTCTTTAAACCTGTTTATGAGCTCGAGGGCCTTCGACCGGAGGGCTGTATGAGGACTGCCGAGCGCGGCGAAGAGGTCCTCGACGGCCTCTTTTCCCATAATATCCGCAAGCAAACTTAGCGCGGCCGAGGAAACATGGGTTTCGCCGGAAGCCGTGTAGTTTTTTATGATTCTGCGGCAGATTCCCTCAGCCGCGGTCCTGTTTCCAGATTCCGCCAAACGCCGGGCGTAAAGGAGATAGAGAGAAGGCGCCTGAGAGCGTTCGTAAAAACTGGCTTCGAGGAGGACATTTTTTAAAACCGGCCCGGCCAGAGGGTCGCCTGTGTTGGCCAGAGCGTAAAGCGCGGCCTGCCGAATACCGGCATCGTTGCTTGAAGCGAAGGGCAATATTTTTTTTGTGGCGGCACGGCTGCGAAGATCACCGAGGGCGTTAATTAGAGATAATCTATTTGCGTTGGATGCGTGGTTGAGGGCCTTCAGGATGGCCGCCTCTGCGGCCGGAGTGCCTATCGTTACGAGGGAGCGGACGGTCGGTGCGGAGAGCTTTGGGTCGAGAAGATATTTCTTGAGGAGCTTCACCGACTCATTCTTGCCGCAGAGCTCGACCTGGCTGATGAGAAATGCCCGGATTTCCGGCGACTCTTCCTGTTCGAGCGCCCTGGTCAGCGCTCTGATGAAGATTTTCCTTTGGCCTTCGAGATGGGGCGACGCGACGTATGTGGCCAGACCGTTTATAGCGTACCGGACTTTTGAATCGTCTGCGTCGCCGGGAGGAGCGAGCATCCGGCAGAGTCTCATGATTCCTTCAGGGCCCAGGGCGATGAGCTCGGTGGCCAAAGCGTCCTTTGCGGCCGTTGTCTGCGCCGGGAATTTGGCGACGATATCCGAAATTTTAGGGTCAAGCGGATTGACCTTTTCCGCCCGACTGAGCGGGCAGAAGGCCAGGCTCAGAGTCAGCCCGATTGCCAGAAATATTTTTAAGTGCCGAATCATTCCGTTTTCCAGCAATTCACAAATGCCAGGGAGCGCGCATGGGCTGGTTGATCAGCCGGTTGGCCTCCTCGTCGTCAATAAATATTTGTTTTTCCGGGTCAAAGCGAAGCGGCCGGCCCAGTTGGAGCGCAATTTTGCCCATGTTGACCAGGATGCAGGAGCGGTGGCCGTTTTCCTCATTCAGGGCGAATTTCCTGCGGGTTCGGACCGCCTCAGCAAAGTCGGTGACCTGCGGCTCGGGGTCGGGGAGTGAGGCCAGCTTTTCTTTAAGGTTGGGGATGTCGCAGATAAACCCTTTGAACAGTTTTCCGCCGGGTCCTTCGAGGAAAGGGGCGTTTTTGTCCTTGTTCTCTCCGTCGAGAATGATCTCGCACCCGTCCGCGTATCGGAGCCGGATCCGGCGCCAGGGCCCGCAGGCATCCGGGTGCTGCTGGGAAGAGTCGGGCTCAACCTCCACCGGGCTTGTATCGTCCTTGTTGAAGAGATACTGGACCGGGTCAAGATAATGCATGCCCATGTCTCCGAGTCCCCCGCCGTCGTAGTCCCAGTAGCCGCGGAACGTTCCATGGACCCGGTGGGAATTGTAGGGTTTATAAGGCGCGGGACCGAGCCACATATCATAATCCAACTCTTTGGGGACGGGCTGCGGCGGAAGGTGAGTGAATCCGCTATGGTGGAATTTCCAGTCGAACCCGGTTGTTTCGCTGATCGTTGCCCTGAGGGGCCAGCCCAGGAGGCCGCTCTGGACGAGCTTTTTGACTGGCTTCAGTGGAGTCCCGAAGTCATAAAATATATCCTCGAACCGGAACCAGGTGTTGACTCTGAAGATGCGGCCGTTTCTCTGGACGGCCTCGACGAGCCGCTGGCCTTCTCCGATCGTTCGGGTCATCGGTTTTTCGCACCAAATGTCCTTGCCCGCTTCCGCCGCTGCGATAGAGATCAAGGTGTGCCAGTGCGGAGGCGTGACGATGTGAATGATGTCGACATCATCGCGCTCGAGGACTTCCCGGAAATCCCTGTACCCCGCGACACCCGGGGCCGAGACTTCGAGGGCGGCCCGAAGATGCCTCTCATCGACGTCGCAGACAGCGAGCAGCCGGGAGCCGGGATATCTGAGATGCCACCTGCCCATGCTGCCGACTCCGATGACAGCCTTGGTGAGCTCGTCGCTCGGCGCCAAATAACCCCGGCCTCCCAACACACGCCGCGGGAGGATGGTGAGACCGGCTGCTCCGGCGGCCGCTGCCCTGACGCCATGCTTGAGGAATTCCCGCCTGGAAATGCGTTTATTCAGCATGGGCTTTTTTATTTTTTTCTATTATACCCCAGAAATACAGAGGGGAGACAGGGGTTTTTTAGGGCAACCAGCTCCGTTTCCGTCATATTTAGGCGATGATCTAGAGAGGGTGACGCGGCTGGGGGGCCCCCCGACCACCGGAGCGTTTGACGCCTCCGGAATTTCTTTTTTGTGATCAACAGAATGGGCCGCGAGGATGTCGGGGGGAAGCCGCGGCAGGACCCTATTCCAGAACTAAATATTCACAGAAACGGAGCTACTTGCTTTTTTGGGCGCTAACGGATCATTGAACCTTTTGCCTGAAAAACTCGTCTTAATAACAGATGGCGTAAATTTGCGTTTTAATAGGAGGCCATGATGAAGCGTAACGCGATTATTTTTGCCGCAATTTTCCTTGCCGGCTCTCTTGGGTTTTCGGCCCAAGAAACCAGAACGCTGAGCCTGACAGCGGAAGGGATCACTCATTTTGAGATTGACTGCGGAGCGGGATTTCTAAAGGTCCAGGGTGTAGAAGGGCTCAAAGCGATAGAAGTCAAGGCCGAGATCAATGCCCGGGGAGTCGATGAAAAAGACATGAAGAAGTTTATCGAGGACCATGTCAAGCTTATTCTCGAGAACAGGGGAGGCCGGGCTGTCCTGGTCAGCGAGGTCAAAGAGCGCTTTTTTTCCCCTTTCCATGATGTCCAGATCGACTTGACAGTGAGCTGCCCGAAAAAAATGCACTTGAACGTAGATGATAGCTCCGGCCGAATGGAAATCGGGAGCCTCGCCGGGAACCTCGACCTTAACGACGGCTCGGGCGGGGTTCAAGTTGAAGGCATCCAGGGAGACGTCGAAATAGATGACGGTTCGGGCGAAATTGAGGTGAAAGACATAGCGGGCAACGTTTCCATCGAGGACGGCTCTGGCTCCATGACGGTCCTGAATGTGGGAGGAAACCTCACGATCGATGACGGTTCCGGGTCAATAGATATTGACGGCGTGGGAAAAGACTTGATCCTGGAAGATACCGGAAGCGGAAGCGTGAACTACCGGAATATCAAGGGCCGAGTTATTAAGCACGACAATTAATTTAGTTACGTCTTCTGCCACTCCCTCATGATTTCGCCGAAGCATTGCAGTCCGCTATAAATGACGGTTCCATAGCCGTGCCCGGGTTGAGTCCAGGCACCGGCGAGATAGAGGTTTCTGATGGGAGTATTTTGAGGCAGGCGCTTCGGCATGGAATTGTCCAAGGTTTGGTCGAAACCATAGGCCGCCCCGCGGTAGTTCAAAGTGTAGCGGACGTTGGTCAAAGGCGTGCCGATCTCTTTCACTTCTATGGTCTTGCTGAGTCCGGGCAGAAGCTTCTCTTCAACCTTTTTGATCAGGATATCCGCCAGCCGCTCTTTTTCAGCCCGGTAGTCGTCCTTTTTGCCGGCAAAATAATCGGCCTCAAACTTTTTCCAGGGCTCATATCCCTGCAAAGTGATGATGTTGATCGTGTTCTTTCCCTCGGGTGAGTAGCCTTTGTAGAGGTTGTCATAAAGAGCCAGGCCGAAGCCGCCGCTTTCGACGTCTGCATCGAGCGCGGCCTTGTAGCCGGCATCGCCGTCATAGCCGGGTTCATAGAAGATCTCGCTGTCGGTAATGCCGACTTCCTTGATCAGGTCCTTTTTCAGCCCCAGGAACACCTGGAAGGAGGACAGGCTGACGCTGAACCCGTCCAGCCGGGCCAAATAATCCTTCAGAAATTCTTTCTCGTCCATCATCTTGTGAAATGTGTCATAGGCGTTGGCGTTTGAGACGACGACCTTTGCCTCAAATTCTTTCCCGTCGGAAGTCATGACCCCATAAGCAGCATGATCTTTGACCATGATTTTTTCCACGCGTGCTCCCAGCTGGACTTTTCCTCCGCGCTCCTCGATGAATTTGACCAGGGCATTGCTAATTTTCTGGGACTTTCCGACCGGGTAGTATCCACCCTGCTCGAGATAGCCGATAAGGGGCATTCCGTAGTAAATGCTGGCGAGCTTGGACGGCGGCAGCCCGAAACCGCCCCATAAAGATGAGACAACGGCTTTCAGTTTGGGATCCTTGATGTAGGAGTCCTGGAAAGCTCCCCATGTGCTCATGACGCTTTTAAAGAGATGAGGGTATTCCTGGGGAAACTTAGACATGTCGGCGCTTCCACCTGTGGACGAGTATCTATTGAGGTCCGCTACCAGTCCCCTCATTGCGGCAAACAGGTTTTGGATACCCTCTTTTTCTTCGGGAAAATATCCGGTCAGGATCTTGATGTAGCCGTCGACATCTCGCGACGGAACCCGGATGTCATAGTCCGGGAAAATCGTCCGGTAGAGGACTTTGTGAGGCACGAACTCGATATCCTCGATCTCTGGAAACCCGGGAATAAGGTTGTTGATACCGTTGCGCTCGCCTGCTCCTGTCGAGTGCAGCGACACGTCGAACTCAAAACCTCCGGGGCGTTTGAACGTCGTGGCATATCCGCCGGGGATGCGGTGCTGCTCCAGGACAAGCGGCTTGAAACCCTGGCGGGCAAAGGCGGCGGCGCAGGCCAACCCGCCCAGCCCGGCGCCGATGATGGCAGCGTCCCACTGGTCCTTGGCCGGCGATGACTGCTCGCCCTTTGGAAACGAATCCCAGTCAAGGGCTAGGGCCGGGACTCCGGCCAGCATCGCTTTTAAAAAATCCCTTCGAATAATTTTGTTTTCGGACATTGCTGTCTCCTTCCTTCCGGGCATTTTGTGATTACTATAAAAAATTAGGCTCGCAAAAGCAACATAGAAAGGGACTTGGTAAGTCACAAAACGTTGGGAGGCGAGGGTGATAGTTCAAGTGTTATTTCCTATTGGGC
>CAZLFV010000050.1:14153-18689 GCA_964558915.1 uncultured Eubacteriales bacterium
GACATGAATAACTGCGCAGCACACTGTAGGCTGCTACTTCTTGATTTCTTTTTCTTCAGCCCCTGGCTTCTGGAACCTCAGCGACACGGAAAAGACGACTTCTTTTGGCTGTCCGTTCTCAATGTAAGGCTCGTATTTCCATTGCTTGACCGCATCGATGGCCGGCTGGTTGAAAATTTCATTGGAACTGAAGAGAACCATCACTCGGCTGACGTTGCCCTGCTCGTCGGTCCTAATGTTTAACTTGACAAACCCGTCCAGGCCTTGTTTCCGGGCGGCCTCGGGAATCACGGGGTCAACAAGCTTAAGGATGCGGGGAGGATTAACCGTATTCCAGGCTTTGACTGCTCCCCTCTCGAATTCTTCAATTTTCTTCCTAAACTCGGGCGTAATCGCGGGAGGGGGCGGAGGCGGTGGAGGCGGAGGGGCAATCCTCTCAGCGGGCCCGGTGATGTAGAATGAGCAGAAATAGGGTTTGCCCTGTCTGTCTTCGAAACCGAAAACTGCGCTGTGGCCTCCCATCAGCAACATTTCCGTGGTCAGGATGTTTTTCGGTTTGTCGCCCACCATCTCGTTGAGAAGGACCAGGAAGCGCGCCGGGTTCTTCCAATCCTGGGGCATCACGATCGCGGCGAAGGCGGTTCCGTCCAGCCGGAAAAAGTGGCGGGCAGAGTTCGGGTCCTGGCCTCCTTCGCCGATGACGAGGTCGGCCTCGGTCAGAAGGTGAATGTCCTGGAGGTTAAAGACCCTCTTGACCTGGGCTTTCTCTTTCTCCAAGTCAAACCCGGTCTGCATGTTGGCCGTGATCGTTGGCTGGAGATAGGAAGAGGTGACAAACTTGGGCGGGGCGAGGGCGCCCTGCCGGGTCCCCTCATAGACTCTGAGCTTGAGGTCAAGCCTTTGGGCAGCTTGAAGAAAGCAAACGCCAGAGCTGACAAGACAGACGAGGAGCGCAAGAAAGAGTCCTTTTGTGTTTCTCATGGCATTTCTCCTTGGGTTGATTTTTCTGCCCAGACGAAGGTGCTGTTTTCGTCCTGGGTTTTGAAAATGTAGGCCTGCGCAGGCTGGCCGTAGATTTTTATGTAATGGCATTCGCTCTATATCTGTTCATGAGAGTGAGATAAGACCCCTGATCTCCTTCGAGGCAGGTTTTCACGAGTTGGCGGTCGCTCATCTCCTCTCTCTTCATTTTATAATACGTTTTGGCAGAAGTTTTTCTTTACGCGAGGTTGAAAAGCGGGTCAACTGAGCCGCAGAAATAGATAGAGAGTAGCCCCTTATTTTAGAATGCGGTTTTTTCCGGGTCTTTTAAGAGGTTCGCTGCTATTCTGCGGTCAGCTTGGCCAGTCCGGCCAGGTTCATGCTGTCAACCAATTTTCTCAGGATGGCGGCGTCGCTCATCCCGCTGCTCCTCAGCTCCACCATGAACCGGCTGCCAACGAACAGGCTGATCTCGGCCGATTTGTATTCACCGTTATCGACCTTTTCTGTTCCCGGGAAGCCCTGGATCTTGACTGACTTCTCGTAGCCGTTCTCGGTCTGGTTTTCGAACTCAGTCATTCCCAGCATTGCAGCTCCGGCCGCAGCGAACGGAATTCCCGCCACGTCCGAGATCTTGATTTCTATCGTCTCTTCGCCTTTGGTATATTCGACAGTAGCTTCTGAGGTCGACATTCCCATTGCCGTTGATGTCTGGCCGCCCGGCTTGCCCCTGGTAAACCCGGAGATGTCGATCTTAGGGAGAAACTCTTGGAGCTGCTTAAAATGGACCGGTTTCTGTTGGGCCAATGCTGTGGCTGCCAGGAAACAACAGACCACGCTGACCATGACAATTCCGATGACTTTGCGCATACTGACCTCCTTGTGGCGATGCGATCGCTCAAGCGCTCAAACGATTCGTTTTAATTTCTACTTTCCCTATATATTTTATAAACGAACTCAATTTTTACTAAAAAAGGAGCTCCCTGTCAACTCAATAACGGGGAGAATTGCTGCGCAGGCTTGCCTTGTGCCGAGCTATTTGATTAAATAAAACCGGTATGAAAAACCTGAAAATCCTCCGTCCGTTCGTGCTGCTGGGGAGCTTCATCCTTCTTTCCTTTTATTCAGAGCCCGTTTATCTTATCAGGATTCCGAAAGGAGACCCGACACAGTGGAGCCTTTTGGCCGAGCTCGGCATCAACGTCATCCAGGAACTGGAAACCTGTTTCATCGCCAGGGCACCGCGGGATGATTTCCGCTTCTTGAGAGAAAACGGCGTCCGTTTTGCTATCCTGGATAAAGACATCCGGGGCAAGGAATATTTTCTCGTCCGGGCAAGTTCCAGAGACGAATTGCCCGAGCTTCAGGTCCAGGGCCGACTGATCGAAGTCGAAAGCGGGACACTGATTGGCTGGACAACGGCGGAGGACCCGTCCTCGCTCATTCCTCCGGACGTTGCCCGCAAGCCTTTGCCGACGGGCTCGATTCTTTCATATCTCCGGCGTCCGTCTCCTTCCGTGGCTGTTCAGGAATACCAGGCTGTCAAGGACAACCTTGTTCAGTTTATGGTCGACCTGGTCTCCAGAGAAAACCTCAGAGGTCTTATCCAGGGCCTCGAGTCCTTCCAGACGAGGTATTCCTCGACTCCTAACTGTGAAGCAGCGGGCGACTATATCTTCCAGTACTTCCAGGCGCTGGGCCTCGACCCCGCCTTCGAGTCTTTTCCTTTCGGAGGCGCCTATTCTTCGAGGAACGTCATCGCCGACAAGAGGGGAGAAACGGATCCCCAAAAAATTCTGATCATCTGCGCTCACTATGATTCGACCTCTGATATCCCCACTGTGCTCGCTCCTGGCGCGGATGACAACGCCAGCGGGGTGGCGGCGGTCCTGGAGGCCGCCAGGATTCTCCGGACTTATGCTTTTGATTTCACCGTCCGGTTCATCGCTTTCTCCGGCGAAGAGTGGGGCCTCTACGGGAGCAGGAATTATGCGGCGCAGGCCAGAAACCGCGGCGATGACATCATCGGAGTCATCAACCTGGACATGATTGCCTACGCCAATCTGATGCCCGAGGACTTGGAGCTTTTTGTGAATAGTGACTCCGAGTGGCTGGCAGAACGGTTCAGGATTGCGGCCGGAGAGTATTCCGGACTTCGGGCCAATAAGTTCGTTGACGCTTCCATGGTTTATTCGGACCATGCCCCTTTCTGGGATACAGGATATCCTGCCTTGTTGGGCATCGAGGACGGTCCGCTCACCAATCCTTATTATCATGAAACGACAGATACAGTCAGCACGCTGAATTTCGATTTTTTCACGGCCGCGACAAAGGCTGCTCTTGGAACTGCGGCCGAGCTGGCCCAGCCGGTAAAGGCAGGATACCCGAGAAGTCCGACACGGCTGACCGCGCAAACCTATGGTTATAGCTCTCTTTTCAACACGATCAGGACCGTTTATCTTTCCTGGACGGCGAGTCCGGATGCTTTTGGATACAACATCTACAGGAGCTCGGCGTCGCATCTCAACTATCAAAAGGTCAACTCATCTCCGGTCCAGTCAACGGCATTCGTGAACACGGTCCTTGATGCCGACAAGTTTTATTATTACGTTGTCACGGCAGTGGGCGGGGGAGGGTTAGAGAGCAATTACTCCGGCGAAGTGGAGATTGAGCCCATCCTGGCGTCTTCCAGCCAGGGGGTCAGCCGGGGGGCCTCGTCTCTCGAAGGACGGGGGAAACGATGACCCGAAAAAGCTTCGGCGCGGCGTTTATTTTTTTCTTTTCGGTCCTGTGGGTCTATCCCCAGACCTTCTCGATTCGAGCCGGCGGCGGAATCATGTTCCCACAGCAAGCCTCCTTCAGGCATGTCTACGGGAATGCGTATCCTCTGGTTATCGAGGCGGGAGTGCGGTTGACCAGGAAATTCGGGATTTCTTCCGGCGTGAATTGGATCAGCAATAACGGCCGGGCCTGGCCGCTCGACCAGGGGCAGGACGAATTCCCCGTTCATTTTAAAATGATTTCTGTTCCGGTTTCCGTTTTTTATGAATTTCCGGGGAGGCTCGGGGGCGTCCCGCTGGGCGTCACCCTTGGGTTGGGGATCAGCTGGCATTCTTACAAGGAAACTTGGGAAACGTTCGAATTGAGTTATCAGGATAATAAGCTCGGCCCCCTTGTCTATGCTGCGGTTGATTTTCACCTCTTTTCCCGGGTTGGGTTCTTCACCTCCGTGCGATGGGAAAGCGTGCCCACGGGACAGGAATCGCTTCTCGGCGGGAAAATTAACCTCGGCGGGATCCAGCTCCTGGCCGGAGTCGCTTTCTATTTCCGATGATTTCACAACGGGCAGAGTAAGGAGCTCCGTTTCCGTGATCATTTTGTTCTGGAATACGGTCCTGCCGTGGCTTCCCCCCGACGAGGCTCGGGAGATGTGGCTCGAAGTCACGCTGCGATTTCCCCAGCGAGGAAATCTTGCTCGATTCGCTCCTCGCTCTCCTCTTTGAGGAACCATGCCCGCTCGTCGCTCATACGGACTTCTCACCACATCATCCCTCG